>JAZSHN010000129.1:0-29108 GCA_045533315.1 Eubacteriales bacterium
TATAGCCGCACCCCTCCTTTTGCCCGTAATCCAATTAAAAAATCCGTTTTTATCACTCATACCCCTTTCCTTCCGCATTTTTGCTGCACCTATATGTAAAGTATCTTTTACTTTTTGCACCGTATCATTATCTTTAACAGAGACTGCTTTTGTGCCGAATTTATCCGCGCACGCTTCGTCCGTCACCCGTAAAGTACCTCGCAGCCGCCGACCCGTGTAAAGTTTTTCTCGGTATACTCTCTCACCGCGCGAAAATCGACGAGGGGGGAGGAGGTTGGTATAACCACAGTTATGCTCTCCGCGCGAAGCTCCGCGGGGTTAAAGCCGCGCACTACGACCTCAACCCTTACCGAAAACTCGTCGGCAATTGCCTCGGCTATCCCCTCCGAAAAGGCGAGCGAGGTTATCTCGCCAAGCCCGTCCTCTCCCCATTCCTCCGCGCTCGGAAGCTCCAAATCCTCAAGCCTTGAAGCCGCAGAGAGAAACGGCACCGCAATTGCGGCAACCAGCATTATGCCGAGTGCACCGCGCACCGCCTCTCTCATCGCGCCGTGACATACAATACTCCCCGCACCGACCGCAGTGCCGAGTATTATCAATGTATAAAGAAGTTCCAAAATTTTACCTCCGCCCGCAAGCAACCGAAAAAACGCCGTTTCTTCAAAAAGCCGATACCCGTGTTAAATTTTGCGGGATTTATCACCCCGCCCTCTCCCGCCAACGTGTTTTGCGGATTACAAAGTGATTTACAAAAACGAAAGCACGCCCTTCATTACAACAACGGTTTCAAGTAGATAAACCGCCACCGAAAGGCTTAAGGCAGCAATCAAGGCGTCAAGCCCGCCCGCGATTGCATTTATACAGCGCGTGCCCTCCGACGGAGGAAAGCAATCGAGAAAAATCCCGACGGCAAGGAAGCAAAGGCGGTACAAAAGCAGCCTTACAAGCGGCGAAAGCGCAAGCGAAAGAATGACGGCAACGCCACCTCCGCCAATAATCCCCATAGCATAGCCAAGCCCGCCAACAAGTGTCGAAAGTGTCCCCGACACCGCGCCCCCGACAACGGGAACGGAGCTTCCCACCGCGTATCTTAACGCCCGCAGAGTTGCACCGTCACGCGCCGCGGCAACCGAGGTCTGAAGCGCAAAGACCGCACCGATAACGGTGCTGACAATTCCAAAGACACGTACCAAGTTTTTCCGCACCGCATCAAGCGGAGATGCAATAACGTCGGGAGCGAGTGAGGAAATAACCGCAATAATCATAGCAGCACCGATAAGCGGAAAAAGCACGGCAAGCGACCCGCCGACAAAGGAAAGCGTCAGCGACATTCCGACACCCGAGGCGGAGGCTACCGCCCCGCCGCCAAGAGATGCGCCGCCCACCAAAATCGGGATTAAAAGCGAAAAAAACTCTCCCACCTCGCCCACCGCCTCTGCGGTTGAGGTTAAAAGCGGAAAAAGCCGAAGCACAATAAGAGAGCCCGCCGCCACGGCAACACCGCTTTTTACCGCGGGGGATACACCGTCGCCAATGCCGGATACAAGGGCGATAACCAACGCCGCCCCGATAAGCAGAAGCAAAAATGAAGCGGCGGAGGGCAGCTCTCCGCGAAGCGCGAGCAAAAGCTCCGAAATAAGCGAATCAAACCCCACCCCCGCCGCAGGGTCGGCAGCCAAATCCTCCATTCCATCCGGTAAAATGAGCGAGAATTCATTTAAAAGCTCGTCCGTTTCCGCCCGCGCCATATCCGAGCTGCTTTCGGCAAACGCCACAGTCCCGAGTGAGAAAAAAAGCGCGGCGGCAATAATAAAAATATGTAAACATTTCTTTACAGATTTCATACCGCAAAATACTCGCCCGCCAGCTCTAAAAGGCGAAGAATATAGGGAACGCAAAGGGCGAAAATCTCTACACGCCCCACCACCGACAGGGCGGACGCCACACCAAGCTCTCCCATATCGCGCGACATATCGGTTATTAGTCCGAAAACCATTCCCGTACCGACGATTTTAAACACTCCCGCTATCTCCCCGCTTGCCGCGCCGAGCCTTTCGGTAAGCGAAAGCGCATCTAAAATGCCGTCCATTCCCATAACCGCAATTCCCACAAGCACTACCGTCCCGACAAGAGATACGAGGCGCGAGCCGCGAAAGCCCGCCTCCCTTAAAAGCAGGGAAAGCACGCATATTAAAATCCCCAGCGCCGCACTTCGCACCGCCGTCAAAGCCCGAACACCTCCTTCAGCACCGAGATAAGCTCGCCGACCTTTTCGATGACAATAAGCAATATTATCACAATGCCCGAAATGGAAAGAAGGGTTGCCTGCTCGTCCCTTCCCGCCTTTGAAAGCACCTGCGAAAGCACCGCCACAATCATTCCGATGCCCGCTACCTTTATTAAAAGCTCTACCTCCATTAAACCTCCCCCTATGCAAAAGCAATCAGTGTCCCGAGCGCCGCTGCGACAAGCACTACCGACACGACACGGACGGAGCGCTCCGCCTCGGTTTTATATTCCTCGATTTCCGCCTTCAGCTCGGCTGCTCCGTTCTCCGCGCGCCTTACCTCGGTTGAAAGGTCGCACCTCCCGACCTCGCGAAAATAATTTCCCACCGTCCGAGCTATCCCCTTTGGCAGGCAAAGGCGAGAGCGAACCGCATCAAACGCCTCGCAAAGGCTCCCACGTGCGGAATACTCCCCGTAAAAGCCAAGCGAGCGAAGGGTCGGATTATCCTCCCCCGATACAAAGCGGTCAATCGGCGCACCGCTTACCGAAATATGTCTTTTCAGTCCGCAAATAAGCTCCAAAAACGCCTCCGCCTGTCTTACCCCCTCGCGCACGAAGCTCTTGTAGCCGCGAGCAAGCAAAAGGGCGGACAAAACCAAAATCACTGCGCCGAGTATTTTCATACCGCAAGCTCCGAGGGCGGTGTGATATAAAACTCCCCGCCACGCCTTTCGATACTGCAGGCACGGGAAAAGCATCCGTCGCGCACAAGCGAGGCAAGGTAATCCCGCGCCAAAAGAGAGCCGACCGAGCTGCCGTGTGCCGTGGCAACAACGGGTATTCCTACCCCAATCGCAGAGCGCAGAGCCTCCGCATCGCCCGCCGAAGCGATTTCGTCCACCAAAAGCACCTCGGGCGACATCGTCCTTACCGCTATTTCGGTGCCGATACCCCTTTTATAGCCCTGAAGTATATCCACCGTAGCGCCGCAATAATCCCGCGGATTAAATTCGCATCTTTCGTCGATTACCACCACGCGCCTTGAATTCCTGCCCGTCCCGAGAAATCCCGCGAGCGAGCGAAGCGCGGTTGTCTTTCCGCCCGACGGAGGTGCAATAATTATAAGATTTTCACCGCAAAGCCCCTGCCAATGGCGGTAAAGCTCCGCGCCAAAGCCGCATACCGCGCTCGGTATACGAAAGGACAGAGCCGAAATTTCGGATATGCCGACCATTTCCTCGCCGTCGTACCTCGCCTCGCCGACAATGCCGACCCGAACACCGAAGGAAAAGGGAATATACCCCGAATTTATACACTCGCGAAAGGCATATACCGAGCCTCGGCAAAGCCTTTCGGTTATTTTTTTGGTAATCTCTCCGTCGACGCGCGAGGCAAGCGGAAAGCTCCCGAGGTCGGTCACAAGGCTCGACACCCCAAAGGCACGAAGGCGGATTTCCCGCACCGAAAGCCTTGCACCCCTTAATATACCGCATATTTCTCTTGCCATTCCGTCGGGAAGACAGCCAAGCACAGAGTAAAGCCCCCTATTCTCCATATTTCCCTCTCAATCCGTGTTTTTCGTTTTCGCTTTATTTAAAATCCGCCGTATTCCGTCTTAAAGGTCGGTTTCATCGCTCTTTTTGAAGTCGGGCGTTATCCCGCCGCCTTTGCTTGCACTTTCGCTTCGCCGCCTTTGCTTCCGCTATTATCGCGCCGCCTTTGCTTCCGCTATTATACCGCAGTGTTTACCTTCGCCATCGCGCCGCAGCCCTTGAGCCGTTTTTCGTTTCGTTAAAATATATGCTTTTGCGGTCAATCTATTGACATTTTTCTCAAAATATGGTAAAATCGGGACGTAAAAACAAAGGTCCAAACGAAAAAAGAAAGGAGAATCCGAATGAAGGCAACAGGAGTTTCCCGCTGTATCGACGAGCTTGGACGCATCGTTATCCCGAAATCAATGAGAAGTAAGCTTGGAATAAACAGCGGTGACCCCCTCGAATTCAGGCTTGAGGACGGAAGCATCGTTATCACTCCCGACAAGGGCAGATGCTCCTTCTGCTTATCCGACGAGGGACTTACGAGCTTCAGGGGAAAATCGGTTTGCAGGAGCTGCATTAACGAATTAAAGGGCAGCGAGTGATTTTTAATAAATACACTTGATTTTACCGATACCGTATGCTACAATAAAAATGCGCCCGCGACAGTCATACCGGTCGGGGCATCGCATATTAAACGGTATGAATTAACCGAGAAAAATATTATAAACCGAAAGGATTTTTTAAAATGAAAGTTGTTACCTTCGGCGAGCTTATGCTTCGTCTTGCACCCAACGGCTACTACCGTTTCTTCCAGAACGACCAGATGCAGGCTACCTTTGGCGGTGGTGAGGCTAACGTTGCCGTATCACTTGCCAACTACGGCATTGACAGCGTATACGTTACAAAGCTTCCCAAGCACGCAATCGGTCAGGCGGCAGTAAACTCCCTCCGTTATTTCGGAGTCGATACCTCCAAGATTGTTCGCGGCGGCGAGAGAGTCGGTATTTATTATCTTGAAAAAGGAGCATCCCAGCGCGGCTCGGTTTGCATTTACGACCGTGCATACTCCGCAATTCAGATGGCTGACCCCTCCGATTTCAATTGGGACGAGATTTTCGAGGGTGCGGATTGGTTCCACTTTACAGGCATCACCCCCGCGCTTGGAAAGAACCTTGTTGAAATCTGCAGACAGGCTTGCATCGCGGCAAAGGCTCGCGGCGTAAAGATTTCCTGCGACCTCAACTACCGCGGAAAGCTTTGGACCCGTGCGGAGGCAAGAGAGGCTATGACCGACCTTTGCAAGTACGTTGACGTTTGTATCTCCAACGAGGAGGATGCCAAGGACGTGTTCGGCATCGAGGGAGAGGGCAGAGACATCTACGGCGCAAAGCTTAATCACGATGGCTACAAGTCGGTTGCAAAGCAGCTTGCAGATAAATTCGGCTTTGAGAAGGTTGCTATCACCCTTCGCTCCTCCATCTCCGCATCCGACAACGACTGGGCGGGTATGCTCTACGACGGCGAAAACTACTGCTTCTCAAAGTCCTATCACCTTCACATCGTTGACCGCGTTGGCGGCGGCGACTCCTTTGGCGGCGGTCTTATCTACGCTCTCCTTACAGGAAAGGATACGCAGTCTGCAATCGAGTTTGCGGTTGCCGCATCTGCTCTTAAGCACTCGGTAGAAGGCGACTATAACCGTGTTGGCGTTGCCGAGGTTGAAAAGCTCGCGGGCGGCGACGGCTCGGGCAGAGTTCAGAGATAATTATTATTTACGCTTACTTCCCGTGCGGACAAATCCGCACGGGATTTTTTATAGCGTCAAAGGCGGAACAGTGCCACACCAAAAAAACAGGGCAGCACCGCACCGAAAAACGGGGGGCAGCACCGCGCCGAAAAACAGGGACAGCACCGCACCGAAAAGCGGGAGGCAGCACCGCGCCGAAAAGCGGGGGGCAGCACCGCACCGAAAAGCGGGGGACAACGCCGCGCAAAAAATAGGGGCAACGCCGCGCCGCCAAAAAGGTTATTGACATCTCGCGCGTGGGCGTGCTAAAATATAGAGAGAACGCTTTTCAATCGGATGTCCTTTCGCATACAAAAAACAATTATCACTTTAATTTTTACCTTGGGAGTTGAAAAATGAAAAAGCTGCTTATTCTTTTAACAGTTCTTTTGCTTCTTGTCGGATGCATTTTCGTAACCGTATCGGCAAGCGACGAGCAGACGGTCGCATCGGGCGGCGAGAGCGCAAGCTTTAGCGGAGCATCGCTTTTGCTTCAAAACACGACGGTCATACGCTATTACACCCGTCTTGAAAACGTAGCCGACCCGTACGATGCGAGCCTCCTTGTCTGGACAAGCGCACAGGACAGCTATACCTTTGGAAACCAAAAATACACCGTACCCTTTGAGGGTGTGACGAAAACGGTAAGCGGAGCCCTTTACCACTGCTTTGACTTTGACGATTTTTTTGCGACAATGCTCGCGGACGATTTCTATGCGGTTGTATGTATTAACACGGACGGCGGCTATGTTTACAGCTCACCCGTGAAATACAGCGTGCTTGAATACGCGAATACCACCCTCGGAAAAATCGGCAATTCCGCATCGACGGATACAAAGCTTATCAAGGTGCTTACCGATATGCTTGAATACGGCGCGTCGGCACAGGAGTACTTTAACTACCGCACCGACAGACTTGCAAACGCGGATTATTATCTCGTAACCCTCTCGGGGGCGACGCTTGATGACGGATTTAAAAAGGGTATGTATAAATCGGGTACAACCCTCACTCTCACCGCGGCGGAGGAAAGCGCGGAGGGCAGCTTCTCCTATTGGACGAATGCAAACGGCGAAGTTGTTTCGGAAAGCCGTACCCTTTCGGTTAAGGTAACCGAAAATCTCTCGCTTAACGCGGTTTACGGCGCAGAGCTTGAGGTCGAAGCACCCGCGCTCACGATGCCGAGCTTTGACCTTAACTCCATTCCGAAATACAGTCAAAAGGACCAAATCGGCTACGTCGCGATAAACGGAAATGTTCCCTTCTTTACCTCAAATCAAATAGTAAGCGAAAGCTATGAATACTATTCTCCGCTTGACTCGCTCGGCAGGTGCGGTGTCGCGGTTGCCTCCCTCGGTGTTGACCTTTTGCCGACAGAGGAGCGCGGTGACATATCCTCCGTGAAGCCGACGGGCTGGCACTCTACGTCAAGCGACACTACGATAGCCGATATTGTTCCGGGCGGCTCGCTCTATAACCGAAGCCACCTTATCGCCTTCAGCCTTGCGGGCGAGAATGCAAACACCCAAAACCTTATCACGGGTACGCAATCCTTTAACCAGGTGTATATGCAGATATTTGAAAATCTTGTTCTCGATGTTATGAATGAATATCGCGACGCGGGACAGGATTACCACGTAATGTACCGCGTAACCCCCGTGTTTGAGGGTAACAACCTTGTCGCTACGGGAGTTATTATGGAGGGCTGGAGCGTTGAGGATGGCGGCGCGGATATATGCTTCTGCGTATTCGTTTACAACCAGCAGCCGGGCATCACCATCGACCTTGCAACGGGAGATTACAGCATTTACGACGGCACGGAGGACGGCGGCAGCAGCGGCGCGGGCGACAGCGGCACAACCGAGCCCGACACCCCCACCGAAACCGCATACTATATGACCTTTACCTCCGATAGCACAACCTACTATTTTGACGGAACTGCATCAAGCGGCAAAGGCAGTGCGACCACCGATAAATCAAAGGCGGCAAAGCTGTATATAGAGGAAGTATCGGGTGGATATTACATCTATATGAAGGATGAAGAAGGCAACAAAACATATCTTACAATCGGCGATAGCACAACCTCGCTTTCAACAAGCACAACCGCCTTTATGTTCACAAAATCAACTAACGGATATTATATGTCGCCTACATCTAACAGAACCTTTGCTTATTATTCTAAATCCGGCGACATACGTACCTATTCAATCAATCACAGCACACTTGTTCCCGCCACCTTTATACTCGCAGAATAACCCAACGGGGAGCGCGAACCGCGCTCCCCTCCCCTTTTATAAAACTCCACGATTGGTGGAGTTTTTTCATATTCCCACGACAAATATCTTGCAAATTCCGTAAAGACGGTATAAAATAGTAGTGTTAATGCGTATTACGGCATAAACCTTTCGTTTTAAAGGAGGTAAAATGGCAGATATTTACAGGCTTTTTGCAGCGCGGCTTAAAGAACGGCGCATTCGGTTAAATATGACGCAAAGGGAGCTTGGAGAGCTTCTCGGCTATTCCGAAAAAACGGTAAGCAAGTGGGAAAGCGGCGCGGCAATAGCTCCGAGTGCCGTCCTGCCACAGCTTGCCGCGGCTTTAAAAACAGATATAAATTCGCTGCTTTTGGAGAGGGAAAATCATTATTTTCTCGGCATTGACGGCGGAGGAACAAAGACCGAGCTTGCCCTGTCCGACGAGGGGGGCAATATCATTCGCACCGTAACGCTCGAGGGCTGTAACCCCGTGGACGTCGGCTTTGCGAAAACGCGCGAGATACTCACCCGCGGAATCGGCGAGGTCGTCGGCGATATTTCCACTGCCTCGGTGTTCTGCTTTGCGGGGATTGCGGGCGGCATCACGGGCACAAACAGGGAGAAAATCCGCGGACTTCTCTCCGAATTCGGCTTTGTCGACTTCAATAACGGAAGCGATGCGGAAAACGCGGTTGCATCGGCACTCGGCGACTCGGACGGCACGGTGGTGATTATAGGCACGGGCACGATTGCATTTACAAAAAAGGGGCGCGCGCTTACCCGTCACGGCGGCTGGGGCTATTTATTTGAGGAGGGCGGAAGCGGCTTTTCGGTTGGAAGAGCCGCGGTAATGCACACTCTTTTATGCGAGGAAATGAAAAAATCCGACCCTCTTTCCCTTGCAATACAGTCGCGGCTTGGCGGCACGGCGCTTTCCTCCCTCGGCTCTCTTTACGACGGAGGAAAAAGAAAAATCGCAGCCCTTGCACCTGTCGCTTTCACCCTGGCAAGGGAGGGAGATACGGTCGCGCTTGAAATTCTAAAGCAGAATATGACTGCAATTGCGCGCCTGATAGAGTCGACCGACACGGGCGCAAAAATGCAAAGAATTGTTCTCACGGGCGGTCTTTCTGCCGATGCCGATCTGCTTTTCCCGATGATAAGCGCAGAGCTTCGCAATCCCGAAAAATTCACCCTGTCCGTTTCGGAAAAACGCCCGATTTACGGTGCACTTTTACTTGCTAAACGGCTAAAAGGAGGTAACCCGTGTTAAAAACAGAGGAAAGAAACCCAAACACAACGAATATAGATAAAATGTCAACGCAGAAAATGATGAGTGTTATGCAGGCGGAAAACGAAAACGCCGTACGTGCGGTTGCCGCCGCAACCGAAAGCATCGGACACGCGGTTGACAAAATCGCCGAAAGAATGATAAAGGGCGGCAGGCTGTTTTACGTCGGCTGCGGCACGTCGGGCAGACTCGGTGTGCTTGATGCATCGGAATGTCCGCCCACCTTTGGCGTATCTCCCTCCCTTGTTGTCGGAATAATTGCGGGCGGTGACGGTGCGCTCCGCAATGCGGCAGAGGGCGCGGAGGATAACCGCGAGGCGGGCAGGCGTGACCTTTCCGACCGTGATATCAACGAAAACGACAGCCTTGTCGGAATTTCGGTTTCGGGCGGCGCGGAATACGTGCTTGGCGCGGTTGAATATGCAAAGGAGTGCGGCGCGCTTACCGTCGGACTTTCCTGCAACCCCGACTCTCCGCTACTTAATGCCTGCGACCTGCAAATTTTCACTGACACGGGCGCAGAGGTCGTAACTGGCTCGTCGCGAATGAAGGCGGGAACGGCGCACAAAATGGTGCTTAATATGATTTCCACCGCACTTATGATTAAAATGGGGCATATTTACGAAAACCTTATGATAAATCTGAAGCCGACAAACAAAAAGCTCCGCGCAAGAATGATACGCATTACCTCCACGCTTGCAGGCGTGGACGAAGCGACGGCGGAAAGATTGCTTAACGAAAACGGCTTTGACATTCGCCGCGCGGTAACCGCGCATACCTCCTGTCCCCTCGGATAAAGACAACTCCCGCTTGTATAGCGCCAACACCCTCCGATAAATGCAACGCCCGCTTTCATAGCGCACTCAAGTGCATCACGCATCGATATTCACCCGCAGTGTTCAATATGCACCCTGTGTGCGATATGTAAATCTTAATTTACAACAGAGCAAAACAAAAACGGCAGAAAAATCTGCCGTTTTTTCGTATTAAATTTTACACGGGTCGGTATATCCGTCCGTTTTTAGTCGATGCTCATATCAAGCTTAAATCTCATAATCTTGCGAAGCGTATTCTTGGGGAAGTCCTCGTCACGCACCTTGATAACCAGAATTTTCTTGTAGGATACGGCGGTGGCGTTATACTTGTCAACGTAGGTTTTGATATACGCCTTTTTGTCCTCGATACCGTGTGCCTTGATGAAATCGGGGTCAAGGTAGAACTCCGCAACAATCGCGTTATGCTCCATACCTCTCTTTGATTTACCCTCGTAAACAATGGTGTCAAGCACACCGGGAACGGCGGTAAACTCGCTCTCTATTTCCTCGGGATACACGTTCTTTCCGTTAGAGAGAATAATGAGGTTCTTCTTTCTTCCCGTTATTGCGATTGCACCTTCTTTTGTAATCTTTCCGTAGTCACCGGTGCGGAAGTATCCGTCCTCGGTCATAGCCTCGGCAGTAGCCTCCTCGTCCTTAAAGTATCCGAGCATTACGTTCGGACCCTTTATGCAGATTTCGCCCTCGCCGTTTTCATTCGGCTCGTCAATGCGGACGTCGTCACCGTCGATTGCAAAGCCTACCGAGCCGTCGACAATGCGATAGGAGTGGTTTACGGAAATAAGCGGCGAGCATTCGGTAATGCCGTAGCCGTTGAGAATTGTGATACCGATACCGTCAAAGAAGTCGATAATATCCTGGTTAATTGCCGCACCTCCGCAAACGAGGTGGTCAAGATTTCCGCCGAACGCCGCAGTAATCTTGCCAAACAGCTTTTTACGAAGGTCAATTCCAAGCTTGCGAAGGAAATTAGACAGCTTTATCATACGGTAAACAAGCTTTGTCTTTCCCTGCTTTTCAAGCGATGCGTGTATCTTGCGGTAGAAGGTTTCGACGTAAAGGGGTACAAGAACGATGTGTCCGGGCTTTTGCTCCTGAATTTCCCTTGTAATAGCGGCAAGTCCCGACGAGATATAAACCTCGATACCAACGCTGTTTTGTCCGTAAATCGAAACGCTTGAGCAATAGGTGTGGTGGGGCGGAAGCACTCCGATGGACTTTTGTGAAAAGTCAATGTACTGTACAACGTCGGCAAGGTCCCAAACTATACCCGCCTGACAGAGCATAACGCCCTTTCCCTTTCCCGTCGTTCCGCTTGTAAATACGAGAAGTGCCATCGCGCGGGGGTCGATTTCGGTAGCGTAGTAGGGGGTGCTGTCCTCCGCGAAAAGCGGTGCTCCCTCCTCTACAAGCGTGTTAATATCATCCTCTGTAATGAGAAGCTCAAGACCGAGTGCCTCGGCAATTTCCTTTCCCTTGCCCTCGATTGCCCTGTCTACTATAAGCACCTCTGTGTCCGCGCGCTGTGCCGTTGCGGTAAGGTCGGCGGCGGACCAATCCTTGTCAAGAGGGATAAGCACCGATGCGGTACACATAGAAGCGTAGTAGGTAAGCACCCAATTGTAGGAATATTTACCGATAAGGGTGATGTGCTTTCCCGCGATGCCCTTTTTGATAAAGGACATAGAAAGCGCGCGAATGTCGTCGCGAAGCTCGGGATAGGTTTTTCTTACGACCTCCTTATCCCTCGGATTAATGCGATAGGAGTAGGCATATCTGTCCGCCCATCTTACTCCGATGTCCTCCACCATTTCGCGAATGTCGCGATAGTCAACTCTTTCTCTGATTTTCTTTTCGGGTTTCATTGTTTTTTCTCCTTTTTTAAGATAAATCGCCGTTTTCGGCGGTATATGCCGCGGCGATGCCCATAAATTTGCCGTGTAGCTTTTCAAGCGTGGAATAAAATGCGGAAAGCTCCTCCGCGGAAATTCCGTCCGAAACCTCGGCTTGAATACGTGTGACCTCGCCGACAATTTTCTTTGCCAGAGCCACTCCGCTTTCGGTAAGGACAAGCCGCGCATTATAATTACGCTTTCCGCCCTCCGCACCGCGCGAGGTGATGTAGCCGTCACGCTTTAATGCGGCAATCTCACGCGAAACGAGGGATTTGTCAATCATACTCACCGCCGCAATCTCCGCCGCGGTAAGCCCCTCGGGATATTCGAGAAGCTTGTAAATCCAGAAAACGTGCACGCCCTTTACACCAAGGCGCGGCGCAATCGCGATTTTAAGCTTGTTCACCGATTTGTGTATTCCATCGATGGATTGGGTGAATTTTTCATATCTTATCGTTTCCACTCGTCGTCCGTATATCCCCCTTTCGGAAATTTTCGGGTTAAATGTTTACCTGTCAACTTTCGTCGGTTAACATTATAGCACAAGTGCGCCGCTTTGTCAACAATTTTATTTTCATCGCCTCTCTCTTGGTAAGCTGTAACCCCACGAGCCTCTGTATAGAGTAGCCTTTTCGCTCCTCGCACCCCCACCGCCGAGCCGCCTTTTCATTCCTCGCACCCCCACAGGCAGTCACCACCTACACAGTGATTTAAAAAAAGGTCAGCCAAGCGGCTGACCTTTTCCTGCTTTTTGTTGTAATTTGAGTTGCTTATTCGCCCTTATATCCCCAGACGACAGGGCGGTTCGAGGAGTTCCAAGAATTACTCCATCCACTCGGCTTTTCCGCTACCTCACAGTAGATGGTAAGCGAGGTGCAACCAGAGAACGCCCAATAGCCGATGGTGGTGACACTATCGGGAATCACTATGCTTGAAAGCGATATGCAACCACAGAACGCCTCATTGCCGATGGTGGTAAGACTGTCGGGCAATTCTATGCTTGTAAGCGATTCGCAATAAAAGAACGCATCATTGCCGATGGTGGTAAGACTGTCGGGTAATTCTATGCTTGTAAGCGAGGTGCAATTATAGAACGCATAATTGCCGATGGTGGTGACACCTTCGGGAATTACTATGCTTTTAAGCGAGGTGCAATAATAGAACGCCCCAACGCCGATGGTGGTAAGACTGTCGGGCAATTCTATGCTTGTAAGCGATTCGCAATAAAAGAACGCCTCATTGCCGATGGCGGTGACACCTTCGGGCACGGTGAAGGCGGTTGCGATTTTGCCTATTGCATACTGTATAAGTATTTCACCGTCTTTGCTATAAAGATTTCCGTCAACAGACTTATAATTCTCGTTACCTTCAGATACGGTGATGCTTGTAAGCGAGGTGCAACCAGAGAACGCCCTATTGCCGATGGCGGTGACATCACGGTTGTTATATATGCCGATGACTATATCAGTTTCCGTACAAGTAGTGCCTATGCCCATTGCCGTGTAGGTGCCGTCGGCGTTTTGGATGTACAACAAACCGGGAGTGCTTTCCCTTCCGCCACAAGCGGTGCATACGCCGTTTTGCACATTATGAATACCGGTAGCGGCAACTGTGACGGTTTCACGCGACACTTCCGCATCACATACAGTGCAGTATATAACGCTATCATACTTGCCGTCCACGGTACAGGTCGCCTCTGTGCGGTTTTCCTCAACGGGTGTGCCGCCAGTGTGTCCTGTGGCTTCAATTTTAATGGTATAGTAATAATCGCACTTTGTGCAGGAGAATTTTTCCTCACCTGCCTCGGTGCAGGTCGGGGGAGTTACCGTTTTTTCATAGGAGTGTGGACATTCTGCCACAGGCTCCTTTTCAGGCTCTTTGCTACATCCGACAAGCAGAAGCGCCGAAATGATAAGCACAAATGCAAGAGACCAGACTAACAACTTTTTCATTTTTTTATCTCCTTTCGAGCTTTTACACCGTAATTATACCACTCTTTACCACCCGTGTCAAGCAAAGGGTGGCAATCGCCACGGCAAAAACGCCACACCGCAGGCGGTAAAAAAGGTGCTACCACACGGTAGCACCCTTCAGAATTAAAGGTTAATGGTCTTGGAAATACCGTAAAGACGAGCCATTGCCTGACGCTTTTCGCGGATTTCCTTTTTCATTTTTTCGACTTCCTTTTCGCTGAAGCGGTCAAGGTCGCCGTCCTTCAGCTTATCCTTATACATTCTGTCAAGAATAAGAGCGTAGTTGATGTCAACCGCAACGATTTTACCCTTCTTTTCGCAGATTACGAGGTTAGAGTTACCCTTGAGAAGCTCCTCCACCGCGATTGCTCCCATCGTGGATGCAAGCACTCTGTCCTTAAGCGTGGGGCTGCCGCCTCTGACAATATGGGCAAAGCGGGCAAACTTTGTTTCAACCTCGGTTTCCACCTGGATTTTTTTCGCGAGTGCGGGTCCTACGTCGCTTCCTACACCCTCCGAAACGATAACAATAAAGTTACGCTTTCCGAGAGCGCGAGCCTTTTTAATTCTTTCGCAAATGTCGTCGACGTCGTAGGTAAATTCGGGAATAAGCGTTGCGGTAGCGCCCGATGCAATACCTGTGGAGAGCGCAATCTCGCCACAGCCGCGGCCCATAACCTCCACAACGTTGCATCTTGCGTGCGATTCGCAGGTATCGCGAAGGTTGTCGACAAGATTGATAACCGTATTCATCGCCGTGTCAAAGCCGATGGTGTTGTCGGTGGAGGCAATATCGTTGTCGATTGTACAGGGCACGCCGATGCAGGGCACGCCGTTTGCGGTAAGCTCGGTAGCACCGCGGAAGGTTCCGTCGCCGCCAAGCGCGATGATGCCGTCGATGCCGAGCCTTTTACAGGTTTCGACCGCCTTTGCCATTCCCTCCGGGGTCTGGAATTCGGGGCAACGGTCGGAATAAAGCACCGTACCGCCCTTGTTGATAACGTTGGAAACGTCGCGAAGCTCAAGCGGGCGAATATCCCCGTCGATAAGTCCCGAGTATCCCCTGAAAATTCCCATAACGCGCACGTTGTGAGAAAGCGCCGTACGGACAACCGCACGCACCGCGGCATTCATTCCGGGGGCATCTCCGCCCGAGGTAAGCACCGCTATATTCTTAAATTTTTTCATTTTTACCTCACAAAACAGTTCTGTCCTAATTATTCTTTACAATATTATACATTATTCGTCCGCGTTTTTCAATGGATAAATGAAAAATATTTACGCCCCCAAATTTTACAAAATTTGTATAATTTGCATAGCGTGAGCGCATACGTGCAGGTAATTATTTTCGCGAAAAAATGATTTTCCTTGATTGACAAAGCCGTATCCGTGTGCTATAATAGTGTAAAATGCGAAAAGCGTTCGTTTTGACATTACCGCAGATTGACAAGGAGGATTCCAATATGTACATTGCTTTAATTGCAGAAGACAACAAAAAAGAGCTTATGGCACAGTTTTGCATCGCCTACTGCCCCATTCTTTGCAAGCATCATATCTACGCCACCCACATAACCGGCAAGTACATTTCCGATGCTACCGGTCTTGAGATTGAAACTCTCCTTGCGGGAAGTGCGGGAGGAACAGAGCAGATTGCCTCTATGGTTTCCTACGACGAAATCGACCTTGTTTTCTATTTCAGAAACACCGCCTCCGATTCCGAGCCGAGCGAGGCGGAGATAAGCCTTCTGCGCCTTTGCGACGTATACAACGTTCCCGTGGCAACCAATATCGCTACGGCAGAGGTGCTGGTCACCGCGCTTGAAAACGGCTCGCTCAATTGGCGCGAGATTATCAATCCCAAAAGCGATTATAACACCAAAAAGAATAAGTAATTTCAGAAAGCCGCGATTTTCCTCGCGGCTATCAAGGTGGCTGTCAACACGACAGCCACCTTTAATAAATAAGCAACCAACGCCTTCGGCGAAAGCCTTTTGATTTTTCGGCGCGCCTTGTAAAGACAGAGCACAAGTCAAAGACAAACACAGTACGGACAGGGATAAAGCCCAACACACGGAAAAAGATAATCGCGACCAAATGCAAATTACAGCCAAACGCAAAAACGCGACACACGGTAAAAGGACAGATTATGAAAACCATAAAATGCGTAAGCGTCACCGTTCGCTCGGTGATTGACAATATGGAGGACGGGCTTCCCGTCGGCGAACCTGAAAGGACTGTTATTGCCGCGCAGGGCTCGCTTACCGACGAGGACGGCACTCTCACGGTTAAATACGCCGAGGAGGGCGAGGAGGGACAGCATACCGACGTCACCCTCGTTTACCGCACGGGCGGCGTAATACTTTCCCGCCGCGGGAGCGTCGTCGTCGACCTCGTTTTCGAGGAGAGGGAGGAATGCCGCACTCTGTACTCCGTACCTCCCTACAAATTCGATATGACGGTCAATACAAGAAAAATACGCTCCACCCTTACGGGCGGGGGCGGCGAGCTTCAGCTCATTTACGATATGAACGTCGGCGGACAGGACAAGCGCGTGCGCCTGCATCTGTCGGTCACGGCATAGGAGAAAAAATGGATATAAACGAACTCAAATCGCGGATAAAGGACGGGCGGCTATCGGGCTGCTTTATCCTCGCGGGCGAGGAGGATTACCTGAAGCGCTATTACCTCGCGAAAATACGCGAGGCAGTGGTAGAGGACGGCGCGTTCGCCACCTTTAACTACACGGTATACGACGGTGCGGAGGTCGATTTCGCCAAAATCCGCGACGATATAACCTCTCCGCCGATGATGTCGGACAAAAGGCTTATCGAATGGAGATACCCGAATTTTGAAAAAATGAAGGAGTCCGACCTCAAGCTGCTTGAGGACACCGCGGCGCTTCTTTCCGAATACGACTACGCAACGCTTGTTTTCCTCGTTGCGGAGGACGGACTGACCCTCGGCACGGCAAAGCGGGAGAGCAAATTTGAAAAGCGGTTTGGCAAAACGGTCGGTATTCTCAATTTCGCGACCTCAACCGATGCCGCGCTTCTCTCCTGGCTTTCAAAGCATTTTGAGGCAGAGGGAATACGGGTAACGCGCGAGGCGCTGTCGGCACTGCTATTTCGCGCGGGACACTCTATGTCTGTGCTTAACGAGGAGGTTGCAAAGCTTTGCGCCTTTGCCCACGCGGGCGAAAAATCCGAAATTACAGAGGCGGACGTAAGCCTCGTTGCCTCGTCAACCCCCGAATGCGACACCTACGCGCTGACTAACGCGGTGCTTGCAAGGGATAAGCGGCTCGCGCTTACCGCACTTGACGAAATGAAGTCGCGACGGGTTGACCCCGTGGTGATTTTCGGTATGCTCGCACGCACCTATGCGGAGCTTGCCGAGGTCGTTTTGATGCTGAAGGACGGGCTTGGCTTTAACGACATACAGGCAAAAACGGGTATGAATATGTACCGACTGAAGCATTACGTCGGTGCCGCGACGAAATTCACGGCGGAGAGGATTGTCAATATTCTTTCCGAGCTTGAAAGGGTTGATACGGGCGCAAAGTTCGGCGGCGTCGGCGGCTATACCGCAATCGACCTGTTTATCACGAAATGCGTTTAACGCACCGATAATTTTGACATTTCGCACCAATGCAAAAGGTGCTTTGTGCGAGCGCAAAGCAAAACAAAGCAAAAAAACAAAGACAAGGAAATCAAACAAAAAACACCGATTATGAAAAGAACTGTTTACAAAATCATTGCACTCACGCTTCTTTGCGTGCTTCTCATCGGCTCGCTTGCCTCCTGTCGCAAAAGGGCAAATTACGTAAAGCTTACAATCAAGGACATCGGAGAGGTGGTTATACAGCTCGACTACGAAAACGCACCCAAAACCTGCGAAAACTTTGTACGACTTGTTGACGAGGGCTTTTACAACGGTCTTACCTTTCACAGGGTAATATCAGGCTTTATGGTACAGGGCGGCTGTCCCAAGGGTACGGGCGGAGGTAACAGCGGCACGTTTATAGAGGGCGAGTTCTTCGCAAACGGTCACGCCAATGCCATAAGCCATATAAGAAGCACGGTATCTATGGCAAGAAGTGACCCCTACGACTCCGCCTCCTGTCAGTTCTTTATCTGCGTCGGCGATGCACCGCACCTCGACGGACAGTATGCGGGCTTTGGCTACGTAATCGAGGGTATGGAGGTCGTTGACGAAATCGTAAGACGCACCGCCCACCTTGCGACCGACGGAAACGGCGGCGGTATACCCAAGGATAAGCATATCGTAATCGAAAGGGCGGAATCGCTTTCGGACTACAAAAATTAATATCGCCCGTAAACACAAAAAAGTGACAGTTTTCATTGACAACGCCGCACACTTGTGCTAAAATACTTGAAAATAATAATATAAATACAGTGAGGAAAGAAAAATGGCAACCTACTTTACCGAACCGTCACGCACCTTTTCGGAGTATCTTCTTATCCCGGGATATACCGACGAAAGATGCGTACCGCAAAATGTAAATCTCAGCACCCCCCTTGTAAAGTATCGCAAGGGAGAGGAGGAATGCCCCATCACAATCAACATTCCGCTTGTCAGCGCGATAATGCAGTCGGTTTCCAACGACACAATGGCAATCGCCCTTGCAAAGGAGGGAGGCATCTCCTTTATCTACGGTAACCAGACTATTGAAAACGAGGCGGCAATGGTTGCCCGTGTTAAAAATTACAAGGCGGGCTTCGTTATTTCCGACTCCAACCTCACTCCCGACAATACGCTTGCCGACGTGCTTCGTCTTTATGCTGAAAAGGGTCACTCCACTATGGCTGTTACCGACAACGGAAGCGCGACGGGAAGGCTTCTCGGCATTGTGACAAGCCGCGACTATCGCGTAAGCCGTATGTCCGAGGACGAGCTTGTAAGGGACTTTATGACACCGATTGAAAAGCTCGTAACCGCGCCCGAGGGTACAACCCTCAAGACCGCAAACGATATCATCTGGGAGCATAAGCTCAATTCGCTTCCCATAATCGACAAGAACGGAAATCTTAAGTATTTCGTTTTCAGAAAGGACTACTCCCAGCACAAGGAAAATCCGCAGGAGCTTCTTGACAAGGACAAGAGATATATGGTCGGCGCGGGCATCAACACCCGCGACTATGCCGAGAGAGTTCCCGCGCTTGTAGAGGCGGGGGCAGACGTGCTTTGCAGCGACTCCTCCGAGGGTTATACCGTCTGGCAGAAAAAGACCATTGAGTTTATCCGCGAAAGATACGGCGACACGGTAAAGGTCGGTGCGGGTAACGTTGTAGACCGCGACGGCTTTATGTTCCTTGCAGAGGCGGGCGCAGACTTTATAAAGGTTGGTATCGGCGGCGGCTCTATCTGCATTACCCGCGCAACCAAGGGTATCGGCAGAGGTCAGGCAACCGCGGTTATAGAGGTAGCGGCGGCACGCGACGAGTATTACGAAAAGACGGGTATATACATTCCGATTTGCTCGGACGGCGGTATCGTTCACGACTATCATATGACCCTCGCTCTCGCAATGGGCAGCGACTTCATTATGATGGGCAGATATTTTGCAAAGTTTGACGAATCCCCGATGCCAAAGGTAACAATCGGCGGCGTTCAGTACAAGGAGTATTTCGGCGAAGGCTCTAACCGTGCGAGAAACTGGCAAAGATACGACCTCGGCGGAAAGACGGGACTCTCCTTCGAGGAGGGTGTAGATGCCTACGTTCCCGCGGCAGGACCGCTTCACGACGGTGTCGAAATGTCGCTTTACAAGGTTAAATCCACGATGTGCAATTGCGGAGCTATCACCATTCCCGAGCTTCAACAAAAGGCAAAGCTTACCCTCGTTTCCGCAACCTCCATCGTAGAGGGCGATTACCACGACGTAACTCTCCGCAACAATACAAAGTAAGCATTTATTTACATTTACAAACCGAAAAAGGGGTTGCGACAATAACTTCGCGCCCCTTTTTGTCAACAAATTCTTTACACGCCCCGCGCCCTTTTGCTGTGCATTTGCCTTATTACAGTCAGCAAGCCGTAAAGCGCGGAGAAGAGGAAAAAATGAGCAAGCTGTTTATTCCGGAGGGCTACAAATCCTCCCTTGATTTATACAGAACGCAAAAGGCGATTTCGTTTATAAAGGAGCAGTTTCAGCGTGTGCTTTCCGAGAGGTTAAGGCTGCGCCGCGTTTCCGCGCCCCTTTTCGTTACGGAGGAGTCGGGACTTAACGACAACCTCAACGGAACGGAGCGACCCGTAAGCTTTGATATTCCCGACGTCGGAAAATGCGGTCAGGTCGTGCATTCGCTCGCAAAGTGGAAGCGCCTTGCATTAAAGGAATACCATTTTTACGAGGGCAACGGGCTTTATACCGATATGAACGCGATAAGACGCGACGAGGAGCTTGACAACACGCACTCGATTTACGTCGACCAATGGGATTGGGAACGGGTTATAACAGAAAGCGAGCGCACCCTCGGCTACCTTACGGAGGTTGCGGGCGAGATTGTCGGCGCAATCTGCGACACCTCCGACTCCCTTCGCGAGCATTTCCCCGAAATATCGGTAAGGCTCAACCGCAATATGTACGCGATAACGAGTCAGGAGCTTCTCGACAGATATCCGACCCTTTCGCCAAAGGAGCGCGAGGACGCGATAACGAGAGAATACGGCACGGTGCTTATAATGCAAATCGGCGGGGTCCTTTCAAACGGTGTGCCGCACGACGGTCGCGCCCCCGACTATGACGACTGGAAGCTTAACGGCGATATTATGTTCTGGGACGAGGTGCTTGGGCACGCGCTTGAAATATCCTCTATGGGCATTCGCGTCGATGCGAGGTCAATGCGCCGCCAGCTCCAAATCCGCGGCTGCGAGGAGCGTGCAAACCTTCCCTTTCACTCGGCACTCCTTCGCGGCGAGCTTCCGCTTACAATCGGCGGCGGCATCGGTCAGTCGCGACTTTGTATGCTGATGATGGGCTGCGCCCATATCGGAGAGGTACAGTCCTCCATCTGGGACGACGAAACGCTCCGCAAATGCAAAATGGCGGGAATTAAGCTGCTTTAATAACAAGCCGTGACGGATAAGCAGCTTCTCCTCTAAACCCCTTTTAATGCAAGCCTCCCACTGTACAAGGGAGGCTTTTTCCCCCCATAAAAGTCACCGCACCAGCAGAGCAGACACGCCCCCGCAAAGGTCACCGCACCAACAGAGCAGACACAGCCCGATAAATAGCGTAACACAACCCCAAAATGTGTGCTTTTAACTTGAAATTTCACGCGTGGTAATCTTTTTTACAAAAATTGTTGACAAAGATATCTATATCGTGTATAATACATATCCGAGCATCGTATAATAACGGCGTCTCGATAATACGTTCATAAAAAATAAAATACACAGGAGAAACCAGAATGAAAAGAATCATTTCCATCGTACTTCTTCTCGCTCTCGTTGCTTGCTCTCTCGTAGCATGCAAAAAGGACAACGGCGACAATCAGCCGAGCAACACCCCCGACGAGAAGACCTACACCCTCTCTGTTGTAGTTGACGGCGGCCTCGGCTCCGTAAACGCAAGAGGAAAGGCTACCGCCATCGCACTCGCACTCGTTTGGGGCGAGGATGGCAAGATTGTTGCGGCTCGCTTTGACAGCGTAGAGCCCGGCATCGCTCTTAACGCAGACAGCACAGACATCACCACCGTTGCAAGAGTTGAAACCAAGGTTGAGCAGGGCGACAGCTACGCCGGTATGCCCAGCGGCTCTTGGGCAAAGCAGGCAAAGGCTTTCGAGGACTTCATCGTTGGCAAGACCGCAGCAGAGGTTGCAGCTCTCGATACCTCTAACGTTGGTCCTGATAACCCCATCGTTGCAGGCTGCACTATGTCTTCCTCTACCCCCGTGTTCCAGTCTCTCGTTGCAAAGGCATTTGCTTACACCCGTAACGTAACCTTCAAGACCTCCGAGGCAGTTACCCTCGGTCTTGCAATTGATGCAAAGGTTTCGGGCTCTCTTTCCGCAGGTGCAACCCTCGGCGCTGATTTTGCGGCAACAGCTATGGCAGGCGGCAAGGTTGTCGCTGCAATGCTCGACTCCGCAGAGGCAAAGTATGACACCACCGTTGGCGAGGATGAAAAGCTTGCCATCACTCTCAAGGAGTACAAGGGCACAAAGAACGAGCAGGGTGATAACTACAACATGGTTACCTACGGCGGCGCAGTTGCAGAGTGGTATGCACAGGCACAGGCATTTGCTAACGCTACCGTTGGCAAGACCGCTGCTGAGATTGAGGCTCTTGACACCTCTAACGTTAGCTCCGATAACCCCTTCGTAGCAGGATGCACCATCGGAGTTTCGGGCTATCAGGCAGCTATCGTTCGCGCAGCAGGCTACGCAAGATAATTAAACAGCCAAACGGCAAAATAAAAACGGGACTTGCAAAAGTCCCTTTTTTATAGTAAAATGATAAACGAAACAGCCAAACGCCACGGCATTACAGATAAAACAGCAAAACGACACGGCATATAGATAAGAGGGCAAAACGCCACGGCATTACAGGCGCAACAGCCAAACGCCACGGCTTAACACCCATAAAGGAGGAAAAATGAAAAGATTTATATCTGCAATCCTTTCGGCAGCATTAATAATAACCGCACTCCTTTCGCTTTCCTCCTGTAAAACGGGGAAGAACGAAAATATTCCCGCGCGGGGAAAAACGCTATCCTACGTTTACTTTAACACGGTATCAACCCTCACCGTCTTTGGCGATATATCCGACGGGGATTTTGATTTGTACGTAAGCGAGGCGACAGGGCTTCTCTCCCATTACCACAAGCTTTTTGATATTTACTACGATTACAGCGGTGTCGAAAACATTCGCACAATAAACCAAAAGGCGGGAAAGGAGCCTGTAAGGGTTGAGCCCGAGCTTATAGACTTTCTTCTTTACTGTAAAGAATTGTTTACACTCACCGACGGCAAAACCAACGTTATGATGGGAGCCGTGTTAAAAATTTGGCACAATTACCGCGAAATTGCGAACAGCGACCCAAGCGCGGCAGCCGTGCCCGACGCGGAGCTTTTACGCGAGGCGGAGAAGCACACCTCCATCGACTCTCTCGTTATAGACAGTGAGGCGGGGACGGTATACATTTCCGACCCGAAAGCATCACTTGACGTCGGTGCTATCGGAAAGGGCTACGCCACAGAGAGGCTTTACGAAAGGCTCGTTGCCCTCGGTGCAAGGCACGTCGCACTCAACATCGGCGGCAACATTCGCACAATCGGCTTAAAGCCCGACGGCACAAAATGGCAAACGGGACTTACTAACCCCGACAGGACGAGCGCCGACTTTGCCGCAATAATCAACCTCGGCGAAACCGCCTGCGTCACCTCGGGCAATTACGAAAGGTATTACCTCGTCACGGGCGACGACAGGATTTACCACCACATTATCGACCCCGATACGCTTATGCCCGCGGGTTATTTCTCCTCGGTAACCGTGATTACGGAGAACTCGGCGCTCGCCGACGCGCTTTCAACCGCGCTGTTTTGCGTAAGCTATGCGGAGGGTCTTGAAATACTTTCGCGCTTTGACGAAAAAATAGAGGTAATTTGGATTGACAACGACTTTAACCTTTCCTCCACGAAGGGGATTGAGTTTGTAAATTGATTATATTTTGCAAAATCGGTCAAACGCAATTCAACCCAAATAACGGTAGAAGGAGATAACAAATCGGTTTCAGCCGACGCGCTATCTCCTTTCTGTTTTACCCCGCGCGCTTGTTGTGGAGATAACAAATCGGTTGTAGCCGACGCGCTATCTCTTTTCTGTTTTATTCCGCGTTTACCCCGCGCGCTCGTTATTTATTTAACAATGAATTTTTTCGTGCAACCTTGACAAATTGTATGGCTGTGGGGTATAATAAATAAGATATATTTTAAAATATAGTTATTTTCGCGCAAGTGCGCTTCGCCCGCGCGAGAGTGACCGATAAAAAAACGGAAGGAATTTTCAAATGCTTGGGTTTAAGTTTTTGGGTAACACCCCCGTTCCCCATCGCAAGAACACCGCGCAAATGCCCGCGGTGAAAATGCCACCGCCCGACGAGGTCCTTCTCCCAATGGGAGGACAGATAGGTGCGCCCTCCACCCCCGTGGTAAAGGCGGGTGACACCGTAAAGGTCGGACAGCTTGTTGCCGAGCCCGCAGGCTACGTTTCAAGCGCGGTACATTCCCCCATATCGGGAAAGGTAGTAAAAATCGAGCCTTACCTTTGCCCCAACGGCAAAACGGTACAGGCAATTCGCATCGTATCCGACGGAGAAATGACACCGTCGGAGGAGGTTGTTCCCCCCACGGTCACCGACCTTGACAGCTTTATCGAGGCTGTGCGCGCCTCGGGCGTTGTCGGTCTTGGCGGCGCGGGCTTTCCCACAGCAGTAAAGCTTGACGCTCTTAAAAAGGGCGGTATCGACACCGTCGTAATCAATGCAGCGGAGTGCGAGCCGTATATCACCTCCGACACACGTACAATGATTGACCGTATCGATTCCGTAAGGGAGGGCGTGCTTCTTTTCAAAAAATACGCCACCACAGTCACGAGAATTGTTTTCGGTATCGAGTCGAACAAGCAGGAGGCTATCGCGAGCGTGCGCGAGGCGATGGCTGATATCGAGGGCGTGTGCGTAACCGTCCTCCCCTCAAGGTATCCGCAGGGTGCGGAGAAAATCATTATCCACAACACCACAGGACGCGTTGTACCCGAGGGAAGGCTTCCCGCCGACGTCGGTGTTATCGTAATGAACGTAAGCACTCTTGCCTTTATTGCCGACTACGTAAGAACGGGTATGCCGCTTGTTGAAAAGACGCTTACCCTCGACGGCGGAGCTGTCGCAAATCCGATGAATATTACCGTTTGTGTGGGCACTCCCATCGGAAAGGTAATCGAATTTGCGGGCGAAACCAACGGCGAAATCGGAAAGGTTCTTTACGGCGGCCCGATGATGGGTGTGCCGATTCGCTCGCTTGACGAGCCTGTCAGAAAGACGACCAACGCAATCACCGTTATGACGCGCAAGGAATCGATAAAGGCTGACTCCACCGCCTGTATCCATTGCGGAAGATGCGTTACCGCCTGCCCTATGGGTCTTAAGCCTACCGCATTTTCAAAGGCACTTGAAATCGAGTCCAAGGAGGACAAGGTTCAGCGTCTTGAGGAATATAAAATCAACCTTTGTATGGAGTGCGGCTGCTGCTCCTTCGTATGCCCCGCGCTTCGTCCCCTTGTACAAAACAACCGCCTCGGCAAGGGTGTGGTAAGAGAATACCACGACCATATGAAAGACAAGAAGTAAAGGAGAAGATTATGGCTAACAATTTAATAGTTTCAACCTCTCCCCACCTTCATTCGGGAGCAAGCACGAGAAAAATTATGCTCGACGTGCTTATCGCGCTTTCCCCCGCCGCCGTTATGGCGGTTGTGTTCTTCGGTATAAAGGCACTGCTTCTTATCGCGGTTTCCGTCGGTGCGGCTGTGCTTTCCGAATTCCTGTTTAACCTCATCGTTAAAAAGAGGCAGACAATCGGCGACCTTTCCGCCGTTGTAACCGGTCTTTTGCTCGCGCTTACGCTTCCCTCCACCACCGAATTGTGGCAGGTTGCGGTCGGTGCGGTTTTTGCAATCGTGGTTGTAAAGTGCCTTTTCGGCGGCATTGGCTGCAACTTTGCAAATCCCGCCATCGCGGCAAGAATTATGATGCTCATCTCCTTCTCCAACAGCGTTGGCGGAGGTGCGGCGACGCAATTTTCCGACCTCACCGCGGGTGCAACTCCCCTCGCGGCTATCAAGGGCGGTGCGGAGGCTGATGCCCTTCCCTCTCTTGTCGATATGCTTATCGGCAACCGCGGCGGAGCTATTGGCGAAACCTGTGCCATTGCACTTCTTGTCGGCTTTGCCTACCTTCTTGTAAAAAGGGTTATCACCTGGCACACTCCCGTCGTGTTTATCGGCGCGACCTTTGTTCTTTCGCTTCTTTTCGGCGGCTTTGATTTCACCGAGTCGCTTTATCAGATTCTCGGCGGCGGCCTTCTTATCGGCGCAATCTTTATGGCAACCGACTACGTAACCTCCCCCATCAACAAGTGGGGAAAGGTAGTGTTTGCCCTCGGCTGTGCGCTGTTCACGGTTATTATCCGCTATTTCGGAAGCCTTCCGGAGGGTGTGTCCTACGCAATTCTTCTTATGAACATTCTCGCAACGCCCATCGAGCTTCTCACCGCACCAAAGCCTCTCGGCGCAATTAAAAAAAGCAAAAAAGGGGGTAACGCATAATGTTTGAAAAGCTCAAGCCCGCGATAGTTCTTACCTCCATTTGTCTTGTGGTTGCTTTGCTTCTTTCGGGCATTAATATGATTACAAGTCCGATAATAAGCGCAAAGCAAAACGCGGCGGCAAACGCCGCACTTCTCGAGGTGCTTCCGAACGGAACGCGCTTTGACGAGGTCAATCTTTCCGACTATCCCAGCCTGCCGAGTGCGGTTACAAGCGCTTGGCGCGCGCCCGAGGGCTGCGTGTTCAAAACCGTGACAAAGGGATATGCGCCCGGACTTACCCTTATGATTGGTATCGATAACGACGGCAAAATCGTTAATACGAAGGTTATCGCCTCTAACGAAACCTACGGACTTGAGGGAAAGCTTGACGGAGCATATAACGACAGCACGATTGACTCCGCAAGCCTTATAATAGCGGCGGGTGCTTCGCAAAGCTCCAACACCTCAAAGGGCTATTACGACGGTGTTCTCGCAGCCCTTCAGGCATTCGCAATGCTCGGAGGACAGGAGGTTGACACACGCACCCCCGAACAAATTTTTGCAGACAACCTTAACGTTGCACTCGGTACAGAGGGCAAGAAATTTACAAGATGGTTTGCAACAGAGCTTCTTGACGGTGTTGACGGCATTTACCTGACCGACAGCGCGGAGGACGGCGTAGTAATGCTCCTCGGTGAAAGGCTCGTCGGTGTAAAGGCAGGCGCGGCAACCGTATCTCTCGGCGCGTATGACAAGGCGGGAGAAGCCACCGATGCCACCGCAGATGAAAAGGCAACCACAGAGGCGGCATATTCGCTTTACAGCTCGTCCACCATTACCGAGCTTACAATTCCCGAGGGAGCAAAAAGCACCGTTCGCAAGGTATCCGTTACCGCAAGCGGCAACTACGTAATCGAAATGCTTACGGAGCGCAGCTATTCCTCCTGGGGCGAGTGGGCTTACGGCGACGGAGAAAACATTTACTTTACCGTTTCGATTACACCCGACGGAAAAATCATCGACGTTCTCACCACAAAGCACTCTGAGTCAAGGAACTACGGCGACCTTTGTGCAAAGGAAAGCTTCTATGCGTCTATCAGAGGAGCAAGCCGCGAGGATATCCTCGACCTTAACCTCACCGAAATAGTTCCCGCGGATAATGCCGACCAAATCCCCTCCGACACAACAGGTCCTGCAGTTATTGCGGGCGCAACCTTTACCACCGTTTATTATCAAAAAGCGCTGCTCGACGCATTTGACGTCGTTCTTGCAGCCGTACCCTCCAACTAATACCGCGAAAGGAGAAATATGATGAAAAACAACAAATTAGCTATACTTCTCCGCGGTATTATCGCGGAAAACCCCGTACTCATTCTCGTGCTTGGCACCTGTCCCGCTATTGCGACCTCCTCCTCTATTTTCAAGGCGCTGTTTATGGGTCTTGCCGCAACGGCGGTTCTTGTCTGCTCTAACGTGGTAGGTTCACTTCTTCGCAAAATCATTCCCGACACCGTCCGTATTCCCTGCTACATTGTCGTTATCGCGACTTTCGTTACCGCGGTGCAAATGCTCTTACAGGCGTTCCTTGAGCCCGTTTACACCCTTCTCGGTGCGTGGCTCTCGCTTATCGTCGTAAACTGCATCGTTCTCGGACGTGCGGAAATGTTTGCAAGAAAGAACGGACCGCTTGATTCCGCGCTTGACGGTCTTGGAATGGGACTTGGCTTCCTCGTTGCGCTTTTGGCAATGGCAATCGTACGCGAAATCTTCGGTGCGGGAACGGTCCTCTCGGGTCTTGAGGGGCTCGGAGTCGAGGCAATTAAGATTCCATTTATCTACGAGCATCGAATCTCCATTCTTGCACAGTCACCCGGCGGCTTCCTTGTTTTCGGTATTATGATTGCAATTATGAACAAAATTACCGAGAAAAAGGGCGGCGTAAAGCGCAAGAGCTTCTCCTGCGAGGGCTGCCCCTCCGCCCACCTTTGTACAAAGACCTCCTGCTCCGAAATCACCGAGCTTGCATCCGATGCTGCAGAGACCGCAGAGCAGAAAATAGAGGCGGAAATCGCAGAAAAGAAGGAGGTAGACGAAAATGCCTGAAATGCTTAAAACACTTCTTACCGTTCTGCTTGCGGGAATTCTCACAGACAACTACGTTCTCGCAAAGACGACGGGCATCTGCCCCTTCCTCGGAGTTTCAAAGAAATATCAGCAGGCTGCGGGTATGGGTGTTGCGGTAATCTTCGTAATGCTTTGCGCTACGGCGGTTACCTGGCCGATTTACGAATATCTTCTCGTTAAATTCGAGCTTACCTACCTTCGCACCATCGTATTCATTCTCGTTATTGCCGCACTTGTACAGTTTGTCGAGATTGTGCTTAAAAAGCTGATTCCCTCGCTTTACAAGTCGCTCGGCGTTTATCTTCCGCTTATCACCACCAACTGTGCCGTTCTCGGAATCGCAGAGGAAAACATAGATTTGGGCAGAAATTTCCTTACCTCTATGTCCGCATCTCTCGGCGTCGGCGTCGGCTTCCTCGTTGCGATGGTGCTTTTCGCGGGTGTACGCGCCCGTATTGAAAATTGCCCCTCTCCAAAGCCTGTGCGCGGTCTTCCCATCACGCTCATTGCCGCGGCAATCGTCGCTATGGCATTTTACGGCTTTGGCGGTGTGGTTGAAAACCTTTTCGCTTAAGGAGGTATTATGCAAATCTTAATTCCGGTTTTGATTCTTGCGGCAATCGGTATTCTTTGTGCCGCGTTGCTTACCGTTGCCTCCATCTTCTTCGCTGTAAAGGAGGACGAAAGGGCGGTTGCCATTCGCGACTGTCTGCCCGGTGCGAACTGCGGCGGATGCGGCTACACAGGCTGTCCCGGCTATGCGGAGGCTGTTGTAAAGGGCGGTGCACCCGTCAACGGATGTACGGTAGGCGGCGGCGAAACTGCCAAAAAGGTCGCAGAAATCATGGG
>JAZSHN010000040.1:0-11613 GCA_045533315.1 Eubacteriales bacterium
GAGGAAACCCGAAAATGGAAACAACCAACCGCACCAAAACAAACCCCTTTACGGCTTTTGGCACACCCGCAAAGGTATTTATCGACGGCAAACCCGTCGCAAACGAGCGTATCGCGGACGTACTCGACCACGTCGCCGCCGCTCCAAAATCAATCAAGGCGTTTACCGTATCGCGCATTAACGGCGTCGTAAAGGTTTATATCGCCCGCAAGAGTGATTTACTCGCTCGTACGTTTTGTTTTTCCGCTCCGATAAAGGAGGTCGCACAATGACGCCGCACATCACCGAGGAGAAAAGACAAATTGAAGGCGTACTCGCCGACAAAGATTTGTTATCTTGCAAAGTCCTTATTATTTATGACGCGCCGTATTCCTTGCCTTCCTATTATTCCGAGTGGGTGAACAAAGGCGGACGAGTGATACAAACGTCATATACCAACATCACACGCGAGCAAGCCGAAAAAATGCCCGTAAAGGAAGAATACACGGGCGACGACGCCCTCCGCGTGTTATGGCGTATGAAGTACGATAGATTGGACAGTAAAGAAAAACAAATATGTCTTGCCGTCTATCCGAAAATGCTTGATAAAGACCCGTTGACCCTCAAAGACCCCCGCGACATCGCGACGCTTGCCGCAAAGTACATACGCCGATATTTTGGTATCACGTGTAAGCGTTGCGGCGGTACGGGCAGTTATTCCGAGTCGGTACGTTTTACCGAAATGGATAACGGTGTTTGTTATAAATGCCACGGACGCGGAAAGCAACTCCCGCCCCTCACAAGCAAAAAACTCGCGGAAATCGCCGCGTTTTTCTCGGAGGTGGCAAAATGAACAAAGCCGAGATTATTTACGAGGTTAAAATTAGATACGAACACGGTAACATCGGCGTTTGCGTGGATAATTACCCCGTTATTAGTCAAAACGAGGACGAGTACCGAGTGCGTATTTTCGGCGGGTACATTGTCAACCTTAACAAGCGCGAGGACGGTATCGAGGTAACGCACCTCACGTCAAAATACACGTTTCAAGAGTATTTTTACCGCCAAAAACAACGCGGCGACCACATCGGCGATATATACGGTTTTCCTTTTACTGTCGGTGCGTGGTGCAATAGCCGCCTCAAATTGTGCGTTATTCAAGAGTACATAAACTCCATTGACGACGACGTTACGGAATATCTCGGGATTGCATACGACGAGCCGCACCGTTACGCCGCTATGCTCGCAAAGAACACACCGCACATAAAATACCGCTCTTTGCTCTTTGAAAACTTTGTCTTTGAGAGGGAATGTAAAGACGGGTGCAAGGAAATTAACCTTTTGAGTCCGAAATATGACGGCGGAGCGTTTCGCGGCGGGTGTTGGTTTTGTGTCAAACAAAGCCTCGCCGACATTTACGATCTATGGCGCGATTACCCCGATTATTTCAACCTCTTACTTGAAATGGAGAAGGACTCGCGTTGTACGTTTAACCGTCATTATTCTTTGCCCGCTTTACAAGAGAAATTTTCGAGCGGTTTTGTACCGAAAAGGAGGGAGAAAAATGCAAGACAAAAAACACTTCGTTGATACATACCTCAAACCGTTAATTATCGCTATGCGTATCGGCGTGAAGGACGTGCGGTACGAAAAGCGCGCGAGCGGCGAGGAGGTTGTTATTATCACATACACAAACGATTATAGCGTCGAAAAGTGCGTTACGGCGGACTCGTTGCCCGCATTAACGCGCGACGCAATCAAAGGATTGTGAGGCGCGATATGGATAAAAAGTTATTTTTAGCGCGCGGCAAACGCGTCGATACGTTGGAGTGGGTATATGGATATTACACGGAGTTTTCCTCCGAGTACGGGCGCGGTGATTACATCGCCGACGGCGACCACGATTACCCCGTAATACCCGAAACCGTCGGTAGATATATCGGCGTTGACCGCAACAACAAGGATTTTTACGAAGGCGATATTCACAGTGTAAGCGACCCCGAAAAGTATTTTGTCTTTGAGTGGGGAAAGTTTACGGACGCGGATTTGTCCGAGTGTGAGGATTGTTACGGGTGGTATGCCAAAAACGCCCACAATGGCGAGTGTTACCGCCTCGACGGTACAGAGGCGAGATACGTAAACGTTGTCGGCAACATCTACGACACCCCCGAACTTGTGGAGGGATACCGTACGCCCACAAATGAAATACAAACCGTTTATATACCCTCTTGCGAAAATCACGAGGGAATTTACGGCGTTTATGTGCGCTTGCGTTGGATTTGCCCCAAGTGCGGGCGTCGCCGCGGTGTTGTCAAAAGCGGCGTATCATACGACGGCAGTTTAACGCTCGCGGTTAGTGCGTGGGAAAATCCGTGCGGACACATCGACAAGTACGACGCCGTACTTCGTGAGGCATTGGAAAACGGACTCAATATTGCGACCGAGGTTATCCCCTCCAACCACGGAGAGGGCGAGGAGGCGTAATATGAAAAAGTGTTGTATATGCGGCGGGCGTTACATCGGATACGGCAACAACCCCGCCCCGATAAAGGACAAAGGCGAGTGTTGTAATAATTGCAATACCCTCGTTGTTCTCGCGAGGCTATCAACGCCGCCCGAGCCTCCCGCCAAAAAGGAGGAAAACAATGACCGTTGACGAACTGAAGGAGGCGTGGCGCACCCGCGCGCCCGTCAAACATCGCGATATTGAGTATAGCCGTATTACCGCGCTTATCTATCGGAGGGACGACAAAAACGAGCCGTTTTTGCAAGTCGAACTTCTCGACAAAAACAACAATAGCGTCGTTATCGCCGCTCCGCGCGAAGTATTCCCCGTAAATTGATTTTTATAAATAAGGAGTAATCACAATGGCAGAAACAACAAACCAAACCCGAAAACTCTACGGCGTTGAAACGTCGTGGGAGGTCGGCAAAATTGCCGAGTATGAAATCGAAAAGGAAACCGAGAAAACGTATGTCGTGCGCGGTCACAAGGGTACGCTTTTTGGCGGATATAGTATCACCGTGCGTAAATCGGAAATGTCGGTGCATAGTACAAAATTTGCCGAAACATACCCCGACGCCTACGAGTTGGCTATGCAGATACTACGTAACAGAATAGACCGCAACAACCAAAAGGTTGAGGACTTAAATGCGGACTCCGACAAGTGCGCCGCGTTGCTGAAGGAATACGAGGAGGGGCGAAACAATGGATAATGTAAGAGAAACCACGCTCCAAACCGCGATTATCGAATACTACGCCCCTTGTGCTTTTGATTTGGACGAGGTATTTTATCGCATTGAGAGGGCGAGCGATCTATATTTCCGCGACGCTTGCCGTGTATGCGGCAGCACAAAAAGTATCACGGTAAACGGTGTTACGTTCAAGTGTCCTTGTTGCGAACAAGAGAGCGTAAGTATCACCGTGAAAAATTACGCCGTACGTCGTTATCGTATTTGCGGAGTATCGGAGGAAAAAGACGACTACGAGTGGAAACCCTCGTCAACCACGTACAAAAAAATCAAGGCGTATCGTAAAGTCGGACACGGACACGATACGGGTTTTATGAATTGCCGCGGCGGCAAGTGGGAATTTTCGCCCTCGTCGATTGTATTAAACGAGCCGTATAATGCCGAGTGGGACGACGACACCCTCAAAATATTAGTATATACCGATTACGCCCTCGCGTGCAAGGTGGCGGACGCCCTCACCGAGAGGGAAATTGCCCGTCTTGCGAAAATCAACGCAGAGCGCGGCACGAACTTTGAGGCAGTATTTAAGAAAGATCACGACCCGCGGTCGAATTAACGGAGGTTTATTATGAACGATAAAAAAGATATGGAAAACACCCTCAACGAGAGGGACGCCGACGGTATGTTACCGTTTTACCCGACTTGTCGCTTTTGCGGAAGTGCGGAGTTGCCCGTCGGAGATTACGAGAGTCAAGAGGAGGCAAACGAGGCGGCTACGATACGTTGCAAGTGCTACGAGGCGCGCCGTTATCAAGAGGAGTTGGAGAAAAAGCGCGAGCGCGAAAAGAACATCGTCAAGTTGCGCCAAAAACTCGACGACTTCTCGACGTATTGCGAGAGTCGCGGAGTCAACCTCGAAGGCGACCTTTACGACACTATTTTCAACGCGGGCGTTGCCGTCCTCGACGGCGTCGTGTTGACGGTGTCCTTTAAGTTTGCGCGTATGAAGGTTGCAATTTCCGCAAATAGCAAGGGTACGTTGATTATCGCCTTTACGTACTCGGACGGCGCGAAGGTCGAGGTTTGATATGGCGACGCCGACAAATATAACGGTCGAAATCAACGTCGAAATGACGGGCAAATTTGAGCGCATAAAAGGCTCGACAAAATATGTAATACACGCAGATATGAAAACGCCCTCACGGTTTATTAAAAAACTCGGTCGCTTGTGCAAACGATACGGCTATAAAATCACCACCGAGAGGGAGTAACAAGGAGGCTTACAATGGCAAAGGAAACATACATACAAATCGGCGTAACGGCGTTAAGGACACCGACGGGAGATTTTCTCCCGTCCGTCCCTCTTTATATCAAGGCGGCGGAGGCGGTCGGCGCAAGCGGACTTACGCCGTCCGAGGAAAGACCCCTTCACGATGTCGCCGCCCTCTTTGCCGTTGAGCATATCAAGAACACGGCGCAAAAGGAGGTAAGACACCGTGCCAAAGTATAAAGAAGTAATGTTTGTCAAGGGTATTATGCAAAAAGAGGTGTTGGACGGCGTGCGCCGCTCCGACCCTCGCGTTGATAAACCCCTTTTAAGCAAGATTGTAAACGGTATTTGTTTACCGAACAAACCCACCCTCGACGGTATTTGCAAGGCGTTATCGTGCGATGTACTCGACATCTACGACCGCCGCGAACTTGACTTGATACCGTCCGATACACCCGTTGCAACGCCCTCGGAGGGCGTAAACCCACACACGCAGAGGACGCGCCGCCGCCGTGCGGACAATCCTTTTTATAATCTTACGGTCGAAATCCCGCGCGACGTTGCCGAGCGCGTATTTGACAAAGAGTCTTTACGCAAGTTGGGATATTTGAGCGTTACGGACTCTGTGCGCCACGCGGTCGATGAACTCGCCGCGAGGCTCGACAAAATCGAGGCAAACGAAAAAGCCGCCGCGGGCGATACCCACGACGGCGAATAATAGCACACAAAAAGAAAAGCGGGGCGACACAATGGCACTTGTGAAACGCCCCTACGGATTGACGCGAAAACATCAACCAAAACGTATAACTATTGTACCATATACCGAGCGATTTGTCAACCTTTTTAATTAAAAAAGAGGTTGAAAAAATGGCTTTTGGCGTCCTCGTAATGAAGTATTATCTTATCGACAAAGGAAGGTGCGGAGCGGTTATGTTTCACGCTCGAATTTAAGAGGTGAAAAATGAAAAATAATTATGCTTTTACAAATCATAGTCAAGATCGGAGTCAAAGTCAAGTCGGGTATCCCACGTTGGGCGACCACCTTGCAAGGATAGAGGCACAAATTGAGTCCGAATGTTTTGAGGAGGAATACCGCGCGCAAGTCGCGGAAATACGCCTCATAATTGCCGAGGTGTTTATGCTCCCTCCGACCGCGGAAATTCAAATCGCGGGACAAAAACTCTCGGTCGCTCTTGTATGTGGTGTCTATGAAATGTTACGCCACGAGGATATTATCGCCGTAATGGATAACGTCGAAAGGGCAACGTATGAAATCAAGCACAAAAAAACATACCTCCGCACCGCCCTTTATAACGCCGTGTTTGAACACGAAACAAGAGAGTTAAACGACTTGCGTACCGAGTGCGGGGACGACGACCCGTATTTAAGGACGCGCCGCGAGCGTATATGTGAACGTCAACGCAGAGCCGCACAAGCGTGGTTGGCAGAACAGAAAAAGGCGGGCAACGTATGAGAAACTATACCCTTGACCCCGCTACCGTTGATTTTGACGAGGTTTTCCCGTACGCGGAAACCTCCGAGGAGCGATTGTCCGCCCTCGACGATAGGCACATTGTAAAGTATCGCACAAAGACCATTAAGAGCGGCGATGTGTTGGAGTGCGAAATTTACCCGATATGGAATAACGGGGCGTCAACGTCCCGCGCAAAAAAGGCAAAAAAGAGCCGTCAAGCACAAAAAAACCTCAACGCAAAAAACGCCCTCAAAAACGTTATCCGTCTTGTAAATACGAATTTCACCGACTCGGATATTTGGGGTACGTTTACATACGAAACCCGCAAACTCCCGAAATCGGTTGAGGAGGCGGAAAAATCCTTCAGCAACTTTATCCGCCGATTGAAATACTACGCCAAAAAGCACGGTTTTCCTCCCGTCAAATATGTGTATTGGACGGAGTTTGAGGACGACGAGAAAAAAGGCAAACACCGAGTCCACCACCACGTTATAACAAATTTCCCCGACCGCGACGTTATGGAAAGTCTATGGCGCAACGGTGCGCGAACTCAAACCCGCCGTTTGCAAGCGGACGAGAGCGGTTACGAAGGCGCGGTGCGCTACTGTATGAAAGACCCAAAAGGCACAAAGAGATACAAGGCGTCGAAAAACTTAAAAAAGCCGACAATCACGGTCGCGGACACAAAGTTTACGCGCCGCAAGGTTAATCGCATTATCCGAGGCAATGTAAACGCGGTCGATGTATTCGAGTCGCTTTATGCGGGTTATGATATTACCCACATTGAACACAAAACGAGCGATTATGTCACGGGAGCGTATTTATACGTGAAAATGGCAAGGCGAAAGAAAGAGAGAGGGCGAAAAAGTGAAGTACATAGGCAGTAAAGCAAAATACGCGGCGGAGATTGTGCCGCTTTTACAAGACATTATCGAGCGGTACGACGTGGAGCAGTACGTCGAGCCGTTTGTTGGTGGGTTTAACATTATCGACAAAATCGAGTGCGAATACCGCCTCGGCAACGACATCGACCCTCTTGTTTGTAATCTCGTCGAGGCTTACCGCGAGCGTCCGCAACTCCTCGACACATTGAAAACGCCGACCCGAGAGGAATATTACGACGTACGCGACAACCCCGAGAAGTACGCGCCGTGGTATCGCGCGGCAATACTCCTCTTTGCGTCCTATAACGCACGCGTTTACGTCGGGTGTTACGGAGCAGTTGCAAAAACAAAGGACGGTAAGGAGCGCAATTACTTCGAGGAGGCAAAGGCGAATTTTAAGCGGCAGTTGCCCTCTCTCCGCAATATCTTAATCTCGTGTTGCGATTACCGCGATTTGCGTTTCCCGATACATAAAACGGTGCTTATTTATTGCGACCCGCCGTATGCGGACTCTATCGGATACGGCAAAGAATTTGACACCGCGGCGTTTTGGGAATGGTGCAGACGTCAAAGCGAGGCGGGACACATCGTAATCGTTAGCGAGTACACCGCACCCGACGACTTTGTTTGTATTTGGGAGAGGGACACCAAAACCCACCTAAACAACCGACAAAAGCACGACCGCAAGGAGCGGTTGTTTGTGTACCGTGAGTTTGATCGTGAAAATCCACCCACAAAGCCGACGACCGAGGAGGATTGCCACACTTGTCAATATTTCTTGGCGTGCGAATGTTTCGACGGGTCGATTTGTTGCGATTACAAAGAACGAATGACCGAGGAGGCAGAATATGAGGGATAATACATATCTCGACGTGTTGGTTAGCATAAGAAAACCGCACACCGACAATATTTTCGACAACAAAAAAGGTATCGAGTGGCGAACTCAAAAAATGCCGCTCGGACGGCATTTTTGCTATGAGAGCAAAAGCGGAGGCGGAGCGGGCAAAGTTATCGGCGAGTACATCGTCGCCGAGGCGCTTGCGTTTCCTTGCATTGACGCTATCTCAAACGAGGTTATCGCGCTCGGTTGCGTGTCAAGAGAGTTTTTACGGGAATATTCCCGCGGCAAGACTCTATACGCCCACGTAATATTACGGGCAAAGAGATACGAAACACCGCTCGAACTCGGGTATTTTTTCAAACCGTGTATAAAGAGCGGCTACCCGTGGTGCTTTGATTGCGAGTACGGTTTATCGAAAAACGAGCCTCGCCCGTTTGGTGTAAAGCGTTATTTCGACGTGCCGTGCCAAAACTACCACAAAAGACCGCCGCAATCGTGGTATTACGTACAAACCGCAATCAAAGGAGGTAAAGAGAAATGCTAAAACGGATAATAAGCATTATTTACATCGTTGCGTTGCTCGCGACGGTTGTTTGCGTCCCTCTCTCGGCGATATTTATGATCGTCAAATTATGCGGCGCGTCCGCGATGTCGTGGCTTGCGTGTTGTATGCCCGTAATCGTCGTTTTGGCAATATTGCCGCTCTTGCTCATATCAAAATTTTTACTCGACCAAAAAGGAGGTTAAGAAATGCCGAAACACCCCGAAAACCCCGTCGTTGACGGAGAAACCCCAAAAACACCCCAAAAACAGACCAAAAAGACCTCAAAAAAGACCTCAAAAAAGACCCCGAAAAAGGCGTCCGAGGCAAAGAAAAAACGCGGCGTCCCGTGCGAGTACGACAATAAGGTTTTACCTTATTTGAAGGACATTGAAAAATATGCACGTTGCGGAGTCACCGAAGGACAACTCGCGGAATACTACCACGTCGGCAAAACGTCGTGGGCGAAATACAAGAAAGATTACCCCGAATTTGCCGAAATACTATGTAAAGCAAAACGGGAGTGCAACACCGATTTAATCAACCGTGCGTATCAAGTGGCTATGGGTTACGAGTACGAGGAGGAAACGACCGTCACTATCAAAGATAAGGCGGGAAACGTTACGGGTACAAAGACCACCAAACACAAACGATTTGCAAGAGCCGACGGAGGTATGTTACAATTCCTCCTCATTAACCGCAATCCCGACGAGTTTGCGCGTGACCCGCAGATACTCGAACTCCGCCGCAAGGCGTTGGAACTTGCCGAGCAAGGCAAGACGTCGCCCGATATGGAGGGTATATAAACAATGGCTCTTGACCCGATACACGCCTTTTATTGTACCGACGCTTATTTGTCGTTGGCGCAGATGTGCAAAGTCAAGAGCGGCGGTATGTGCGCTCGGTGCGGGCAAATATTCGAGATTGCAGAACTCCGACCGCACCACATAATCGAACTCACGCTCGATAACATCGACGACGTAAATATCACACTCAACCCCGATAATATCGAGGTGTTATGTGAGGATTGCCACAACGCACAACACGGACGTTTCGGACACACCGTCGGACAAAAGCACATATACCTCGTCTATGGCTCACCGTTTGCGGGTAAGCAAATGTACGTGAGTGCAGTTGCAACAAGGCACGATTTGATTATCGACCTTGACAAGATACATCGCTCGTTGTGTATATGCGGACTCTATGACAAACCCGACTCAACAAAGAGCGTCGCCTTCAACGTGAGAGATTATTTACTCAACGAGGCGCGCACGGCGGGACGTCGGCGCAAGTGGCAAGACGCATACATTATCGGCACGTATCCCGACCGCCTCGACCGAGAGGAGATTGTGCGGGAGTATGCCGCCGAACTCGTACACGTTGCAACTCCGAAGGAGGAGTGTATCAAGCGAGCATATCAAGACATACAACGTCCGATTATTCGCGACGCCGCGGTCGGTTGGATAAATAACTATTGGCAACGATACCGCGCTTGACTCCCCCCCACCCTCGACGAATTTTTCGAGGCGCAACAGACTCCACGCCCCAACTCGGAAATATCCACACCGAAAATTTGACTTTTTTCTCGAAAAGTTTGCAAAATCTAAAAAGGAGGATCAAAATGCCAAAGAATACCTCAAAGACTCGGGACGAATACACCGAAACCGAATATAAAAGGCTCGTAAGCCTCTACACCGAGGCGGGTGTTGACGAGATAAAGTTGCGCGTCAACGACTCCCTCATACATAAGGTCGCGGAGGTTTTCGGGATATTGGAGTCGATAAAGCACCTCCCGACTATCATTTACGACCCCAAAAATCCCGCCGTGCAACGTGAAACGGCGGCGGGAAAAACGCGCGTAAAGTATATGGCACAATATGTATCCTCTATGCAGAAACTAAACAAAGAAATGCTCGGCGCACTCGACGGCGACGACGGCGACGAACTTGACGACTACGAATAATACGACCGCGGCGGCGTGGGATTTAGTCAACCCCGATATTGTGCCTATTGAGGGTTGGCACGTCATAAACGACGATGTCGGCGGGCGTCATAGTTATTTAATCGAGTATTACAAGCGATGTCGGAGCGGCGAAATCACAATCGGACGCGAACTCAAAACGCAACTCGAAATGTGCATACAAGACATATTGTCCCCCTCGGATACATACCGTTTTGAACTCGAAGGAGCGCACAAACGAATACAGTTTATCGAGAGGGAAATTAAACACTTCGAGAGTCCGTTTGCGGGCAAACCGTTTATATTAACGCTCAATCAAAAAGCAATCGCCGAGGCGATATTTGGCTTTTACTTTTTCGACGATGAACTCCTCGGCGGCGGTCGGTGGGTGCGTCGATACAAAGAGGTTTTGTTGCTTATAGCACGTAAGAACGGCAAGACGCCGTTTGTTGCGGCGTTGGTGCTTGCCGAGTGGTTTTGCGGTGAGGCGGGACAAAAAGTAATGTGCGCGTCCAACGACTACGAACAAGCGGGGTTAATCTTTGATTGTATAAACAACTTCCGCGAGGAGTCCCGCGCGATGTTGCGCGTCACCCGCAAGAACAACAAAGGTATCTTTTTCGGCAACCCGAAACAACGCAAAAAGCGCGGCAAATTCTCCGCGCAAAACAAAGGCTCGATAAAAAAGATGTCGGCGAAATCGGGTGCAAAGGAAGGTCGAAACCTCAAAATCGTTATCGTGGACGAGGTACACGAAATGAAAGACCGCACGACCGTAATGCCTCTCCGCTCCTCACAGACGACGCAAGACGAGCCGTTTTACATCGAGATTACGACCGAGGGTGTCGTCCACGACGGATACCTCGACGAGAGATTGCGCGAGGCGCGCCGCGTGCTGAAGGGCGAACTCGACCGCCCGCGTTGGCTCGTATGGCTCTACACGCAAGACTCGGAGGCGGAAATTTGGAACGACGAAAACTCGTGGTACAAGTCAAATCCGATGTTGGGCGTTGTAAAGAAAATTTCCGACCTCCGCGACCTCGTGGAGGAGGCGAGAATTAACGGAGCGCAACGCGCGTTTACGCTCGCAAAGGAATTTAACCTCAAACAACTTTCCTCCCGCGCTTGGTTGCGCGAGTCCGATATTATCGGGTGCGACGGTACGTTTACTCTCGACGACTTCCGTAATTCTTGGTGCATTGTGGGCGTAGACCTTGCAGAGTCAAACGACCTTTGTGCCGTAACGTTTTTGTTTATGCGACCCGGCGACCCCGTAAAGTATATGTTTACGATGTACTTTGTCCCCGAGTCGAAGGCGGCGGATATACAATCGACCGAGAGTCCGACGAATACCGAAAAGCGCGATTATCGCGAGTGGGAGCGTATGGGACTTTGCCGCATTGTCAAGGGCAACGTTATCGACGACGACGTTATCGCCGAGTATCTATACGAGATTTACAACGAGTATCATA
>JAZSHN010000105.1:0-7880 GCA_045533315.1 Eubacteriales bacterium
ATGGTGCCGGAAGCCGGGGTCGAACCGGTACGAGAAAAAATCTCACGGGATTTTAAGTCCCGGGCGTCTGCCTATTCCGCCATTCCGGCATACGTGACCGCTTTCTTCCGCGTTGCCATATTATTATAGCATCCTTATGCACGTTTGTCAACCCCTTTTGGTAAAAAAGTCATAAAGTTTTTGTTGAAAACGCAAATGCCCGAAACGGATAACCGTATTTTATTATATGCAAAGGAGGCTTGCCTTATTACATCAAAAGCAAAATCCACCCCTTTTGGGGTGGACCTTGTAAAAAATCAAATATCCCTTGTGTTGGAGCAGGTAAAGTACAAAATCTGTCGTTCCTTCGCAATCGCAGAAAGAAGACCGCGCGCCCTTTTTCCGCGGGCATCGTCATACGCGATAAACGGGTCGTCAAGCACAAGGAAGGGAAGCTCCCCCTCGTAAAGCGAATCTGTAAGCGCAAGCCGCATTGCCAGTGAATAAAGCTCCCGCGTGCCGCGCGAGTAAAGCTCCTCCGTACGAAGCGAGCCGCCCTCGGATTTTGTAATCATAAAATCGGTATCAAGCCTGTATTCGCCGACCTCCTCGGTAATCACACTCATATAATGCAAAAATCGCTCTTGGGTCCTACCCGTGTAGCGTAAGGTCATATTTTCGTGCGCCAGCTCAAGCAGTGCCTTCGTCTTTTCAATGATTGAAAGATTGCGCCTGCAAACCTTAAGACGGTCCTCCTTCTGCTCAATTTCGGTGCGAATATCTACCTCGGTATCAAGCCTTGCGGTAATGCTGCTATACCTTGCGGCAAGCGCGCTTTCCGTGCGCCTCCTCTCGCCAAGTGTCTCGTCGATTTCCTGCATTCTTTCGCAAATGCGATATTCCTCGCCCTCGTCAAAAGCCACCGCCTCGTCGGAAATTCCGTACTCAAGCTTGAATTGCTCGCACGCATTGCGCTTTTCCGCTAAAAGCTCTGCGTGATAGCTTCTATCTCTCGCCTTTTCCTCAATCTCTGTAATCGGGTCTGCGGTCACGGTGGGGTATCTTCTGCAAAAATCAGAAATCCGAGTGCGAAGCTCGCCCTCGCGCTTGCGTTTTATAAACCTGTCGCTTGCGCTGCGCTCCTCGCTTAAAAGCAGAGCGGAATACCTTATGTAGCTTTGTTTGACATCTTTTATTGTTATCTCGGGATAGGTAGCGTCAACCCCCACCCGTGTAAAGAAATCCGCAATAAAACATCTGCTCGCCGCAATGCTTTCGCTCAATTTTGTAATCTTTTGTTTACGTGCCTCGTCAAGCGCCTCGTACCTTTCAAGGTCGTTTTTCTTTTGATAAAGCACACCGAGTGGCTCTCCGTCATAATACGGTATAATCTCGTTTAAAAACTTTTGGGCATCGGCAACACCCGAACCACCCTTTCCGCCCGTAAATCCAACGATGGAGAGGATTACGCCCATCGCGCATATACTGAATAGCGCAGGGTGAATAAATCCCGCACCGATACCGATTGCAAGAAGGGCAAGCCCCGCGTATATCAAATACGTGCGCCGCTTCGGACCTCTCTCGCCTGCCTTTTTGATGTTTTCGTCAATCTCCGCCATCGTTGGCACTCTCGCAGGGAAAAGCCTTCGCATCTCGCGTGAATACTCGTCGTTTCCACTTTCAAGCTCGCGGAGGGCGGCTTCGTTTTCCTTAACCGCCTTAATATGAAGCTCCGCATCGTCTATATCAACCTGACCGATACCGCCCCCAAACATAAGCGAAAGCCTGTCAAGCTCCTCGCTTGCACCGCCGCCTGTTGAAATGTCGGCGTGAATGGCATCCGCCTCTGCCCTTGCAAGTCTTATTTCCCTGATTTCTGCTGACGTCGGAGGATTGCCGCGGAAGAATCTGTCAAGCTCATCGACCTTCGCCTCCTCGTCCTCCATATCCTTGACGTAGCCCTGATAGGTTGCTTGATATTTTCTTCTCGCCTTTATTTTTTCAATTTCCAAAAGTCTGTCGGAAAGCTTCTCCTTTTCGTCCGAAAGGGTTTTTATATCCGCCCTCACCGCATCAAGATCTCCCGCGACTCGCTCGGCATCTCTTGCCAAAAGCTCCAACTCGTCAAGCTGTCTTTTAAGCTCGGATATTTTCGCTTGAAGCTCGTTTATTTCACCGCCGCCGCGCTTTTGATAAAGCTTTCTGCGCTCGTCGAGAGCATTTATTGCCTTGTCATAGCTACCGACGTCGCCATCCGCCCCCATTATGTCCGAAAGACGCGATGCAACAGACGGACTTACTCTGTCGTCCTGCGGTATGCTCTTTTCCGACCAAAATACCGTCCGCATAAACCCGTCGCAGTCTATGCCGAACAGCTCTTTTCCGAGGTTTTCTGTGTAAAAATTTGACACGCCCCCCGTCTTTTCGTCATAAAGCACAAAGGTATCGTCGGCTTGCCTCGCTCCAAAGCTTCGCTCCGCGATAAATCTGCGCCCGCCTGCCTCAAAGGTTATGCTTCCGCCGTATCTTCCGCCCTGCCAGGGCATATACCTCTTTCTCTCGTTCTCGTCCTTCTTTGTTCGGTTGTCACCAAAGCCGTAAAGCATAGCCTTGATAAAAACAGAAAGCGTGGTTTTTCCCGCCCCGTTCTCCCAGGCAAAGGAATTCATACCGGGGGTAAAATCGATTTTCTTCTCGTGATGTAAACCAAAGTTTGCAATATAACAGCTAATCAGCCTCATTTCACCCTCCTATATCTCAATATCCTCGCCGAGCAGAGCGCAAACTCCCGCACGAATTATATCCTCGCGGTCCTCGTCGGAAAGCTCTGCATCCGCAATGCAAAGGCGAATAAATTCGCCCTTGAGCGACTTGTCGTATTTGTACGCATCGGGGTCAATCTCGGTGCGCGACTCGTCCTTTACCTCAAAATAATAAAAACTGTCCTTGTATCTTGCCTCGATTTGCTCCCTGTCGGGGAAAAGATTTTGCGGACGCCTGCCCGAAAGAACTGCTCTTACAATATCCTCGGGCGGAATGCCACGCAGCTTTGCCTCCACCGCATCCTGTATCTCGGCGCGGGCGGAAAGATAGGTAATATCCACCTTTGCGAGGTGCACCGTCCTCTTTGCCACGGGATAAAAGCTGTGCGATACTCTGCGCCCGTCGGTGTCGATTATAACGTACCCCTTTGAGCCGCATTCGTCAAAGCCCCGCCCCTCGGGTGTGCCCGAGTAAACCGCAGTACATCTGTCGTCAACCTCGAACGTGCCGTAGGAATGATAGTGACCGAGAGCGATATAATCTACTCCAAGCTCTCTCGCCTCGCGAAGTCCGACGGTATTCTCGTCCGACCTGTCACCCACCGCACCGTGAAGGACAACTATCGTTTTTTGCGACGGAATTACCGAAAGTCCCCCGAACATATCGGCACAAAGCTCGCCCCGTCCCGCAACGGTAACGTCGCCGTAGGTAAAGTAGGTCCAATCCTTGCCGAAAAGCCTTAAATTTTCGGGAAGCGCTCGCCCGCTTTCGGCAAGCGCGTTTTTCTCATGATTTCCAAACAGGTAAAGGAACTGAATTTTCGGATGAGCCTCGATTATTCCGATAACTCTGTCAATATCGCGGGCGGTAAGCCGCTTTGTATCGAAAAGGTCGCCTGCAATTATGAAAAGCTCCGCCCCGTGAATTTCCGCCGAGACCGCCATGCTTTCAAGCGTTGTGAAAAGCTCAACCCGTCTTTCCTTTGCCTTTTCGGGCGAAAGCCTTGTATTCATTGCCGCCCCGAGATGGAGGTCGGCGGTGTGTAAAATCTTCATTACTGTACCCCCGTGTTAAGTTTTCGCCCTGTATTCGCTCGGCGGCATACCGTATTTTGCCGAGAAAACCTTTGAAAAGTAGGATTGGTCCGAAAATCCCGTGGAAAGGGCAATCTCTCCGATTGTCCTCTCTCCCGCAAGCAGCATTCTCACCGCCTCGCCAAGCCTTACCTCGGTTATGTAATCGTTAACCGTCATTCCAAGGTCGCGCTTAAACGCCGTGATAAGCGTGGATTTGGAGCAGCCTACGCTTTGGCAAATCTCCTTGATACCAAACTTCGTGCGATAGTTGTCGTAAATAAACTTTTTCGCCATTTCGGTAACGGTCGGCTTGCTCGACGGTATCGCATTCGAAAGGGTAAGATATTGCGCGCATATCGTCATAATCTTTACGTAGGAGCGTATCATATCCCCTCTTACCGTCGGGATGCGGTTCTTCGCCTCCGAAAGCCTGTCCGTAAGCTCGCCGTCCGCCTGCGGAAGCGGATGCTCGCTCTGCCCCTCGCGAAAAACCTGACCCATCATCAAAAAGCCCGTGAGCGTGCCGAAATTGTAAAGCGGACTTACAGCCTCCGTAAGACCGTAGCGGCAGGTGTAAATGTGTGTATCCTTCATTGCGAGCGCGCGCTTGCACGCCGCCCTGTCACACGCACCGCATTTGTCAATTTCCCCGGGAATGGAATGTACAAGACCGCAAAACTCCCCCTTCTCCTTTGGATAGGCGGCAACTTCACTGTAATCCGCCCCGTGAAGCGAAACCCTGAAGCCCGTGATTTTATAAAGCTCGGATAAAACCGAGATTATTTCCTGCTTTTTCATTTTGAATTCTCCGTTTTGTAAAATAAATTCAAAAATTGTTCTATTCTACAAATTATTATACAATTTTACCTTGAAAAAGTCAATAGGCTATTATATAATATCGGTTGGACTGTCAAAATCTCTTAAATAATACGGAGGTTTAGCTTGAAATACTGTATCGGTGTCGACCTTGGCGGAACGAATATTGCCGCGGGACTTGTCGACCTTGAAACAAAAAGCATCGCTTTCAAAAAAAGCATAAAAACGAATGCACCCCGCCCGTGTGCGGAAATTGCCGCCGACATTGCGGGGCTTTGCCACGACGTATGCGAGCCGATGGGAATTCCGCTTTCCGAGGTTGCGTGGGTCGGCGTCGGCGTGCCCGCTATTATAAAGGACGGAACGGTGGTTATTGCCGTCAACCTTGAATGGTATGACGAGCCGCTTGATAAAATTCTTACCGCGCTTACGGGTCGTCCGACCTTTGTTACCAACGATGCAAATGCCGCCGCTTATGCGGAGGCTAAATGGGGCTGCGGCGCGGGTGAAAGCTCGGTTATCGCGGTAACGCTCGGCACCGGTGTTGGCGGAGGCATCGTCCTTAACGGCAGGATTTGGGAGGGCTTTAACGGCTCTGCCGCCGAGCTTGGACATATGGTTATCGACGCAAACGGAAGATGGTGCGGCTGCGGACAGCGCGGGTGTCTTGAGGCTTATTGCTCTGCTACCGCCCTTATAAGCGAATCCAAAAGAATGATGAAGCTCTACCGTGACAGCTATATGCGTACGCTCGTAGAGCAAAACGGCGGTAAAATGAACGGCATTATCCCGTTTACCGCGGCAAGGCACGGTGACCTCGCCGCAAGACAGGTCATCGACGACTACATCGGTTACCTCGCAATCGGTATTGCGAACATTATAAACGTATTCCAGCCCGCCGTCATCTGCATCGGCGGTGGCATTTCGGGTCAGGGAGAGGAGCTTATGGCACCTCTTCGCGAGAAGCTTAAGTACATATCCTTCGGAACAAAGGATATGAGAACAAAGGTTGTCGTGGCTCAATTCCAAAACGATGCAGGTATTATTGGAGCAGCATTGCTCGGACTTATGGAGGAGAATTAAAATGTCAATTGCAGAAGTAAAGGAAATTATCAAAAGATTTCAGGCAGAGGGCGAGTACGTAAGCGCGGCACCCTTTGGAAGCGGTCATATCAACTCGACCTTCCTTGTTAATATGAAAAGGGCGGACGGAAGCACCGTCGACTACGTGCTTCAGCGCATTAACAAAAACGTTTTCAAAAGACCCGACCAGCTTATGGAAAACTACGTTTCGGTTACCCGCTTTGTAAGAAGCAAGGTGGAGGAAATGGGCGGCGACCCGATGCGCGAGGTTATCAACGTTATCCCCACCGTTGACGGCGAAAACTATACCGTTGACAGCGAGGGCGAATATTGGAGACTTCTCGTATACGTAACCGACTCGCTCTCTTATGACAAGGTGGAGCGCCCCGAGCAGTTTTACGAAAGTGCCGTTGCCTTTGGTAACTTCCAGTATATGCTTCGCGAATATCCTGCGGAAACGCTTCACGAAACCATCGTAAACTTCCACAACACCCCCGACAGATACCGCCAGCTTATGGAGGCGGTTGAAAATAACGTGGCAGGCAGACTTTCCGAGGTGGAGGCGGAGGTTGAATTCGCCCGCGCAAGATTTGAATTCGCGCACACCCTTGAAAACGCGCACAGTGAGGGAAGGCTTCCGCTTCGCGTTACCCACAACGATACAAAGCTGAATAATATCCTCTTTGATATCAACACGGGTGCGCCCCTTTGTGTTGTTGACCTTGACACCATTATGCCGGGCTACTCTGTAAACGATTTCGGCGACTCCATTCGCTTCGGTGCAACCACCGCGCTCGAGGATGAAAAGGACCTCTCGCTTGTGAACTTTGATATCTCGCTCTACGAGCTTTACGTAAAGGGCTTCATCGAGGGGGCAAAGGGCGGACTCACCGAGGGAGAGCTCGAGATGCTTCCCATCGGTGCAATTATGATGACCTTTGAGTGCGGAATGCGCTTCCTCGCCGACTACCTCAACGGCGATACCTACTTCCGCGTGCACAGAGTGGGACATAACCTCGACCGCGCCCGCAACCAGTTCAAGCTCGTTTCGGATATGGAATCCCGTCTTGACGAGATGCGCGCTATCGTTAAAAAGTATTCTTGATTTGTAGATTAGGAGGATATAAAATGATTAAAATTATCTACGGAAAAACCGCATACGATGCGGGCATCAACGGCGCAGACGTTATTACTGCGCTTCTTCGTGAAAAGAAAAATGCGGTCCTCGGACTTGCAACAGGCTCCTCGCCTATCGGTATGTATACCGAGCTTATCGCAAGATATAACAGGGGCGAAATATCCTTTGCCGAGGTAAAAAGCGTCAACCTCGACGAATACGTTGGGCTTTCCGCCGACCACGACCAGAGCTATTCCTACTTTATGCACCACAACCTTTTCAACCACGTTGATATAAAGGAGGAAAACACCAACCTCCCCAACGGACTTGCCGCCGACCCGAAAGCAGAATGCGAAAGATACGATGCTGTCGTTGCATCTATGGGCTGCGTTGATATCCAGGTTCTCGGCATCGGCAATAACGGTCACATCGGCTTCAACGAGCCCGACGTTGCCTTTTCAAAGGGGACGGGTCTTGTCGACCTCACCGACTCCACCATCGACGCAAACGCAAGATTTTTCGCAAGGCGCGAGGATGTTCCCACGCAGGCACTTTCTATGGGCGTCGGACAGATTATGAACGCTAACAAGGTTCTTCTTCTCGCTATGGGAAAGGGAAAGGCTGAAATCCTTGAAAAATCCCTCTTTGGTCCCGTAACCCCCGGCGTTCCCGCATCTATTCTCCAGTTCTTTAAGGGAGAGGTTGTTGTCTGCGCTGACGAGGATGCACTCTCGGTTATCCTTGAAAAGCATCCCGAGGCTGTTGTAAGATAACACCCAAAAACAGAAAAAGCGGCGAGCTTTACGGCTCACCGCTTTTTGAATAAATCACCCGAAATTTAACACGGCTATGCACTAATCTATGCACAGCCGTGTTTTTTGCTATAAAGATGTAAATAATTATTTACATTACTCCGCGATATAAACGCGCTTCATACGCATTGCCATTTTCGGCCTGTCGGAGTAGTCGGTGGGGATTTCGGCAATCTCGTCCACGACCTCCATACCCGAAACAACTCTGCCAAAGGCGGCATACTGACCGTCAAG
>JAZSHN010000003.1:0-8291 GCA_045533315.1 Eubacteriales bacterium
GTCCAACTCCTTGGCTCACAGAACGACATGGCTACGATCCGACTTCATACCGCCGAGGACGACCATAACGAGCATTTCGATAGAATAGTTATAGTCAAAGGTAACGGGGCGGACATTAAAGTTAGCAAAGCTGTAAAACACGCCCGCAACACCCGCAAAGGCGGCGGAGATTATAAAGCCGAGAAGCTTGTACTTTGTGACGTTGATGCCCGTTGCGCGGGCGGCAATTTCATTGTCGCGGATTGCGGTTATTGCCCTTCCGTGCTTTGAGCGAATGGTGTTTTGAATTACAAACAGGGTGACAAGCACAAGCGCGAAGCCGATTATAAAGAGATAATGCTTGTCAAAGCGGGGGGTTTTAATGCCCATAGGTCCGCCAAAGGTTTTCTCCGAGCTGTTTTGGAATACCGTCCTTACAATTTCACCGAATGCGAGGGTTACGATTGCGAGGTAGTCGCCCTTTAAGCGGAGAGCAGGAAGTCCGATTACAAAGCCGAATATTCCCGCAACAATCGCGCCAACCAAGGTGGAGAGAATAAGATTTACTATTCCGTCACCGAGTGCGGTTGCGGCAAGCTCGCTTGAAAGCTTTCCCCCGATATACGCGCCGATACACATAAAGCCCGCGTGACCGAGCGAAAGCTCGCCAAGGAAGCCGACGACAAGCGACAGCGATACCGCAAGAATAATATTCATCGCGATATTTTCAAGCAGATAGAGGGTGGAGGATTTAGGCTCTCCGACGAGGGTAACAAGAGTAAACACAAGCATTGCAAGGGCAACGCCGATATAGTTTACGTAGTGCTTCCACTTTACTGCCTTCAATTTTATCATACCTTTTCCCTCCTTTTCTTTCCGAGAATGCCCGTGGGCTTTACAAGGAGGATAAGAATGAGAATTGCAAATTCGATTGCGATTGTATACGGAGCAATTGCGGGAAAGGAGTTACAAATACACTCAACAACGCCGAGCAAAATTCCTCCGAGCATTGCACCGGGGATAGAGCCGATGCCACCGATAACGGCGGCGGTGAATGCCTTTATACCCGGGAGTGCGCCAAAGGAGGGCATAAGCGAAGGCACGTCAAGCAGGCTGAAAAGTCCCGCAAGGGCGGCAAGAGCCGAGCCGATTGCAAAGGTAATTGTGATTATTCGGTTAATGTTTATGCCCATAAGGCGCGCTGCATCTCTGTCCTCCGAGACGGCAACCATCGCTCTACCCGTTTTGGAATACTTGACAAACAGGGAGAGTGCGGTCATTACGATTACCGTAGCGACGAGGGTTATAACGGTGCTTACCCTTATTTGCAGATTTCCGATGCGCCATACGCCAAGATTGAAAACAACGACGGTTTTTGTATCAGCGCCGAAAAGCACGAGTGCGAGGCTTTGAAGCAGGTAGCTGACACCTATTGCGGTTATCAGCACCGCAAGCGGTGATGCGCCGCGAAGCGGACGGTAGGCAACGCGCTCCACCGTTACGCCGAGGACGATACATACTATTACAGCGCAAAGAATTGCGAGAATTGGCATAATGACAGCCCAAGCCGACTCGGCAAGAAAGCTTGGCATAGAGGAAAATACAAAGAGGTAAAGAGTATAGCCGCCGACCATTATGATGTCGCCGTGGGCAAAGTTAAGAAGCTTTGCAATACCGTATACCATCGTATATCCGAGGGCAATCATAGCGTAAACTCCGCCAAGGGAGATTCCGTTAAGTAAGGTTACAAGAAAATCCATAAACATCCTTTTTACAATATACGACAATTTGCCGACACGGAAAAACCGTGTCAGCAAACCGTCAAAGTTAAATTTTATTCAGCAGTACAACCCTTTACAACCGATTTTTCGGCAACCTTGTTGACAAAGCCGTTGTCGGTCCAGGATATGTTGGAGTAGCCGTTTGCCTCGGGAGCGCCCGTTACTCCGTGGAATACGAAGCTGTCGTCGTTAAATACCGCCTTGAGAATTTCGCAGAAATCGGAGGCAGAGGTTTCGGCGGAGAATTCCACACCCTTTGCCTTTGCAAACTTAAGAGCCTCGTAGATTGCGTAAACGCAGTCGTATGCAGATGCACCGAACTGGTTAAGCGGCTCCTTTTCCTCGTCGTAAGCCTCGTTATACTTTGCAATAAACTCGGCAGCGGCACCCGTTTCCTTGCCCGAATCAAAGTGGGTGAGGAAGGAAACCTCCTGTGTGATGGAGTTGATGTCAAAGCCCGGGATAGAGCCGATGCCGTCAAGACCGTCGCAGCCGAAGTATACGGCATCAGCCTTTACATCGTTCTTTGCCTGCATCATAAACTGTGATGCGGGAGTGTAGTAAATGGGCATAAAGATTATGTCGCAGGACTTAAGCTCCTGTACCTGGGATGCGAAGTTTGCTTCCTTTCCCATAAAGGATGCCTGCTTCACGGTGAAGGAGGAATCAAGGGACTCGAGGAACTTATTTTTAATACCGACAGAGTATTCGTCGTCCGACTTAAAGAACACGCCGACGGTTTTGCCCGCGTAATTGGTGTTGAAGTATTCGGCAGAGGCAGTACCCTGGTTAGAGTCGGCAAAGCACATCTGATATGCGTTATCGTACTCGGGAACTGCGTCACCCGATGCGGAGGGAGTAAGAACGAATACGTTATCCTCCTTTGCAAGCTCCTTGAACTCAAGGGCGGGACCCGTGGTTACGGTGCCAAGCGAAATCTGCATACCGTTTTCGTACATAGTCGCATAGTTGTTGGCGACGAGGTCGGCGTCATGCTTGTCATCCGTGAACACAAGCTCGAACTTTATACCGAGAGTTCCCTCTGCACCCGATGCCTCGAGCGCGTTGATTTCGTCAACGGCAAGCTTTGCGGCATTGCGAACTGCGATACCGTATACCGCGGCATCACCCGTGAGAGGACCCGAAAATCCGATTTTGACAGTATCCGAGCTCTTTTTCTTACAAGCAGCAAGACCGAATACGGAAGTGAGCGCCACAGCCGAAACAAGCGCGGTGGCAAGAACCTTTTTAAATACGTTTTTCATACTCATTTTAATTAACCTCAATATTATTAGCATTGTTTACCGATGCTCTTCGGCGCAGCGGTCAAAAAGGAAAAAGCGGCAACCCGTGTCACGAGAAGCCGCTATATAATTCGACGCAAGCCGCATCGAGTCATAGTCGAAATCCTCCGTAAACACGAAGCTTTTTTCCCATTAAATAAAATTGTCGAAAGCAAACCGACGGTTAGCAATATTGCGGTAATACCGATTAGCATAACGTCATCCTCCTTTCGCATTAATTAACAAGATGCTCACATTATACACCTTTCATATCCTTTTGTCAACAGTTTTATATATGAGATTTTTTAATACCCATTTTTGTGTTAGGAATACGCTTTATTTTTATATGCATTTGTTACATTCGCGGGGATTGTATACATGTTTTTGTTGTGTATTTTCACCATCATTCCTACGCCTTTCGTTTTTTAAAAATTTTAAATATATGTACTCCGAACAGAGAAAACAAAAAAAGCGGGACGGAAAATTCCGTCCCGCAGTAAAATGCGTAAGCATTTTTTGGGGGTAGCTTTGTGCTATTAGCCGACAAGACCCGAGCGCTCGATACCCTGTACAAGGTATCTCTGGCAGAAGAGGTAGAGGATAAGAAGCGGTGCAATAATCATAAGACCGCCCGTATTCTGTACCACCGAGGTCCAAAGCGGAGTACCCGCGTATTGGTAGTTAAGCGTACTCGGAAGCAGGCAAACGTCGGGCATAAGCCAAACCTTTGTAAACTCGGTACCTCTGAAGAACATACCCGTGTAGAAGTTATCCGTCCACTGCCAAGAGAAGGAGAACAGGAATACCGTAATCATCATCGGAACGGCAAGCGGAAGAATAATTTGGAAGAAGGTGCGGAAGAAGCCCGAGCCGTCAACGTATGCGGACTCCTCCAGCTCGTCGGGAACTCCCTTGAAGAACTGTCTCATAAGGTAGATATAAAGACCGTTTTTAAAGGCAATACCGCAAATCGAAATTATAACAAGCGGCCAGAAGGTGTTAAGCAGCATAAGCGGCTCGCCCTTTGGACTTAAAATTTCAATAATACCCTTCATATCCCATGCAAGCACCGTACCAAGGTCAAAGGAAATAAAGTGCTTTACAAAGGATTCCTTTAATGCGTTATGGGGGATAATCATTGTCAGGACAACAAGTCCCATAAGGAGCTTATTACCCTTGAACTTGAACTTTGCAAGGCCGTAGCCGACAAGACAGGAAATGAGAGTCTGTACAACGGCGCAGGAAAGCGAGAGAAGAAGGGTGTTAAGAAGCGCCTCCCAATAATGGTTTTCCGAAATGATTTCGGAGTAAATCAAGAGCGAGGGATGCTTTGGAATAAGCGAAATTGTGGAGTCGATAATATCCTCCTTTGACATAAACGAGCCCGCAATCATCGCAATAAAGGGATAGACAATGACGAAGCATACACCAAGCATTATGAGGAAGCGGAAGATGGATATTGCAACCTTTATCCATGTGTTCGAAGCCTTTAGCTTGTGCATCATACGTTCCTTAAAGGAGAGCTTGCCTTCGTAATCAACGCTTATTCTGTTTTTAGTTTCTTTGGTTACAACGGGTGTAGCCTGATTATTTGTTGAATCCATTACAGCACCTCCTTTAATCTTTTCTCTGGTAGAAGATATACGACGAAATAATTCCCGCGATTACGGCAATAATGGCGATAATTACAAGGAAGTATATCAAATAAAGAGCTGTTCTTTCGGATGCGCCCTGCGGGCCGGTTATCGGCTCGATATATTTCATCGTAGCGTTTGTGCTTCGTGTAAAGGAGTCGATAACAGTATAGACCGCATTTACGAGAATCATTGGGGATATCATCGGGAAGGTAACCTTCCAGAAGGTTTCCCAGCCTGTTGCACCGTCGATGCGGCAAGCCTCGTAGATAGATTCGGAAATTGACTGAAGTCCCGCAAGGAATATAAGCATCTGTACACCCGAATAGTTAATGATGCTGTAAATATCGTTTACGAGATTTACGACAACGGTAACAAGATCACCGCCGATTGCCATATTACGGAACAGCGCCTCAACCTCAAGCGAGTTAATAATTCCGCTTCCCGAGCCGTCGTCGACGCCTCCCTGCATTTCCTGGGTTGCGGAGTTGCTCGGGCTCATAAGTCCTGTCATAACTCCCGTGGAAATAATAACGGGTACGAAGAATATTGCACGGAATGCCGCACGTCCAAGCATCTTTCCGTTAAGGACAACGGCGATAAAAAGTGCAAAGATTATTATGGCGGGAACCTCGAATACAAGCTCCTGCAGTCCCGCAAGCAGGTTTGTCGCGAATGCGTTACTGCTTACGAATGCATCCTTATAATACTGGAAATTGTTGAAGATGTACTTATCAACCTCTCCCGTTCTGTCAATCTCGTGGAAGCTCATCCAAATACTGTCAACGAGGATAGGAAGATAAACAAGCAAAATACCGATGATAAAGGGGAGGGTGAACACGTAGCCCGCCCTCGCCTTTCTCGAATCGAGAGAAACCTTACGGTGCTTTTTGATTTTTATTGTATTATCCATAAATAGTTATCTCCCCTCCTTCGATTTTTGCATATCCGTATTCGCCAAGAGTAAATTCAAACACCCTGCCCTCCAGCTCGATAACAATATCGACGGCATAGATGTTGTAGTTGAGGACGAATACAACCTCGTTATCGGATTTTGCATCCGAATAGGTAACCGAGGTTACGTAGTGGTTATCGACGGTAAACACCGTCTTGTCATAGTTGGCGTCGGTTGCCTTTGAGTCGGTGACGTAGTCATACTCGCTGCTGTACTCTACCGTGTCGAAATTAACAGCTACGGCATTTTCGGAGCCAACGTACTTTGCCTCGTACTTCGCTTTAAGCTCGTAGATGCGGTCGTCAAAGTTATCCGCCTCAAGCTCGCTCTCCGGAATGTTGAAGAGAGCTACCGCCTGTCTTATGAGAGCATCGGCATCAACGGTAAGCCTTACGCCCCTGCCGTTATTTGTTGGGTCGTCGTACATCGAATCGAACGCATCGCTGACCGCGCCTGCAATCTGCTTTTCAACAAGTGCAACGAACTCGTCCTTAAGCTCGTTCATTACCCTTGCGTTTTCCTTTTCGGAGAGGGTGCGCTCTGCGATAAGGGTTTTGTGGTTTGTAATCTTATAGGTCTGCAAGCCACCGATTGCACCGTTAAGCTCGCTGTACTGCTCTACAAGAGTGAAATACCAGTTAGTGAAGCTTACGCCGAAGTACTTATTGAGAACCTCGTCATCCTTCATAAGCTCGGTATTCTGCATTGCGAGAGTATAATAAAGAGATGCACCGCTTTCAATAGAACGGAGAAGGTCGTATGCGGGAGTACCCGAATAGTTCATTTCGCCGCCCGTGTAGTTAACGTAGCCGTGAAGCACAAGCCCCGTAAAGGGTATTACGTAGGAGGAATATGTGTAATGGCTGGAATCTATGCACATATCAACAATGTGGTCGGCATACTTGATTGCGTAAACATTACCCTTGTTGATGATGAGGCTGTACTCGCTTGCCATTCTGTCAAGAACTGCCTCCACGTACTCCTGTGACTGGTCACGGTTGATGGGGTTCTTGTCGTCAAAGTTAGAGTTAAGGTCGGAGCCGAGAGTAGAAACGGAGAGACCGTTAAAGTCCAGCTTTGAATACTTTTTAAGGAATCTCGAATAGAGTCTATCGAGTGCGGAGGGAGAAATAACCATCTGGAAGAAGGATTCATAATCACCGAGAACGGTGTTATACACCTGCTTTGAGGCGTATCTGTTATCAACCATCTTTGAAACGTTATTCTTCTTTCCTATTCCGTCAAAGAGTGTGCTGTTGTTAATGTACTGGAAATCGAATTCGGGATAAACGCCGAAGTGTACGCTTTCATCCTCGTTAATACCGTTAGCGGTGTTAATAAGCTCCTTTGCTCCGTTTTTGCCGCCAAGGCACCTTTCCCACCTTACGCGAACGGGGTAGGTGTAATACATTCCGTCGTTTGCAAAGCCAGTAAGCTTAAAGTTTACGTTATTGATATTGTAAACCCTTTCGGACATTTCGCGGAAGCTTGCCGCCTTTTCAAGGTAGGAATCCCTTACGGTTATGTTTTCGGTTTCGGCAGCTGCGAGCGCCTCAAAACGCTCTGCCTCCTTTATAAACTCGTTCTTCGCATCGGCGAGGAGTCTATACATTTCGGCAACGTCGTCAAAGGTTGTAAGCGGAACCTTTACATTAACCGGGAAGGAGAGAATGTTCTCTACCTTTTCCATAGAGCCAAGCGCCTCGATATAAAGAGGAAGCTTGTCGTATACCTCGGTAAGCTCGTCGATTACGCCGTTATCCTCGAGATACTGTCTGTAATATGCCGCCATACCGTTATAGTCGGGGGGACAAGCGGAGGAGTCATACGAGGAGAGCATAACGTATCTCGTAACGTAGGAGCCCGTATACTTTGATTCGGAAACCATTGTATAGGAGCCGCTTGCACCGACGGAAATGGTATTGGAGAGGTCGTATTCGTCGGAGGGATAGGGTGTAAACTGTGCATTTGTGGAAACGTAGTTATGGTCATTTCCCTTTATGGAGACCATAAGCTTTGCGAGGGATGCGCCCTCCTCGAGAATAGCGAAGAAGCCGTTCGTTACGCTTTCTCCGCAGCCTGTGAGCGACTGCATAGCGGAGGATGCGTTAACGGTGGATACCATACCGTATACGGGCATGGTTACCTGCTCGTTATGCTTACCCGAAATCTTTGAGTAGCAGTAATCCGAGCCGTAAACCTCAAGATTGAGGGAGAGGCTTCTGAAATCCTCGTACTCTATAACCGAGCCGCTTCCGTCGGGAATGAATACGTATCCGCTTTTGGTAACGTCGCCGCTACCGAAATAAGGAAGAGGTGTTACGGTTTTAAAGGTGTACTTTGTTTCGTCAAATACGATGGAGTTTGCGGGAAGTCTTACGGAAAGGGAGCCGTCGGAGTTGAAGGTGTATTCGAGTGCAAGACGGAATACAGGCTTATCAACCGTTTCAAAGACGTACTTACACTCTGCCTCGTCGGCGTACATATCGTTAAACGTGTACTCCGGAGCGTAAAGACGGAGTGTGGTGGAGTCGGTTCTTTGATACTCTACCTTACCCGGGAACTTGTAGTCGTAGACCGCAATACCCTCTGCGGTAAGGGGATAGAATTCCGCCCAGCCCTGGACGATGGACTCACGCTGTCCGTCCGGGTTTTTGAG
>JAZSHN010000031.1:0-5057 GCA_045533315.1 Eubacteriales bacterium
TTGGTGGTGGGCATATTCGATACCTCGACGTAATATTTCACGCCGTTTGCGATAATCTGCTCTGCTTCCTTTACACCGACCTCGTTTTGGGTTGCACAGGGCATAAGCACGTCGGCTTTAACGCCCCACGGCTTTTCACCCTTGAAGAAGGGGACGCCGAATTTATCCGCATAGTCCTCTACCCTATTGCGGCAGGAGGCACGCATTTCAAGAAGGAAGTTAACCTTTTCCTCGGTAGAGATGCCGTCGGCGTCATAGACGTAGCCGTCGGGTCCGGAGATGGTTACAACCTTTCCGCCAAGCTCGTTGATTTTCTTAACCGTACCCCAAGCTACGTTACCGAAGCCCGAGATTGCAAAGGTTTTGCCCTTTATATCGTCGCCAAAGTAGTTGAGCATTTCAACCGTGTAATAAACCGCGCCGTAGCCCGTTGCCTCCGGACGGATAAGAGAGCCTCCGTAGGCTATTCCCTTTCCCGTGAGGACGCCCGTAAACTCGTTGCGAATACGCTTGTACTGTCCGTAGAGGTAGCCAACCTCTCTCGCACCGACACCGATATCGCCCGCGGGGACGTCGGTATCCGCGCCAATGTACTTACAAAGCTCTGTCATAAAGCTTTGGCAGAATGCCATAACCTCTCGGTCCGATTTCCCCTGTGGGTCAAAGTCGGAGCCGCCCTTTCCGCCACCCATCGGGAGCGAGGTAAGCGAGTTTTTAAAGGTCTGCTCAAAGCCGAGGAATTTTATAATGCTCTCGTTAACCGTGGGGTGAAAGCGAAGTCCGCCCTTGTAGGGTCCGATTGCGCTGTTAAACTGAATTCTGAAGCCGCGGTTAACCTGTACGTTTCCGTTATCGTCAATCCACGGAACGCGGAATTTGATAATTCTTTCGGGCTCGACGATGCGCTCCATTACTCCGCTTGAGATATAGTCGGGTCTTTGCTCGAGCACAGGCTCGATAGAGGTCAATACCTCCTCTACGGTTTGGTGAAATTCGGTTTCGCCCGGATTGCGCTTTACTACTCTTTCATAAAGCTCGTTAAGATACTGAAGCTTGAACATAATTTTCTCCTATATGGGTTTTATGGAATAATTATACAACCTCGCGCGCGGAAAATCAAGATATTTGCAACTATTTTATCGGGGGCTGCAGAATTTTGTTGATTTTGCGCGTTTTTATATATAAAGTGAAGGATTTATTCGTCAACTCGTCATTTGGGTAAAAAAGCTCCCTGCGGATAAAAGAATTTCGGCGGTAAATAATAATACAAAAGGTAAGGGGCGGTTTAAATGGACGGTGTAAAAAGGCGGACGGGATTGCGTATTCCCGCGAAGGCATCAATTTGGTATATCGCATCAAGCGCGTTTGCAAGGAGCGTTTCGGTTGTCGGGACTCCGATATTTACCCGCCTTCTTTCGGCGCGGGAGTACGGAATTTTTCCGCAATACGCCACCTTTCTTTCGCTTTTGTCGGCGGTGGTAACGCTTGAGGTTGCGGGCGGTGCAATCCTTCGCGGCTTACAAAAGTTCGGCAACAAAAAAGAGGAGTTCACAAGCTGTGCCGTTGGGTTGATTTTTGTGATTTGGGCGGTAATTTCCCTACTTTTATTTACATTTTCCGCCATTTTCGGCGAATTTACGGGACTTGGCAATCGGATATTTTCCGTGATGCTCGTTCATATTTTATTAAATGCAATCATTTCAGTTTACACGGCGGAGGCGCGATTTTCCTATAAATACAAGGCTGTTGCGATAACTAATATTGCCGTTGCCCTTTTAACGCCCGCGCTCTCGGTTTTGCTTATTGCGGGACTTTCGCTCGGCGGAGAGGGGAGAATTTACGCCTCGCTCCTTTCGGCGGTTGCCGTGGCACTTCCCTTTTTATTTATTATATTCCGTCGGTCGCACAGGATATACGACGGGGAGATTTGGCGGTTTTTGTTGAAATTCAGCCTTCCGCTTTTACCGCATTATTTGTCCGCCTCGGTGATTATACGCATCGGAGAGGTCGCACTGTCAAGGCTTCACGGAAGCGAGGCTCTTGCGAAATATTCGGTTGCAATGTCGGTCGGTCTTTCGCTTTCGGTTATAACGAACGGTCTTTTGTCCGCGCTTTCGCCCTGGATTTTACGAAGGGTGCGGGCGGGAGAATTTGACCGAAGCCGCTCGGTTTTACTGCTTGCGACGCGGGGTCTTTCACTCTTAACGCTCGCAATACTTGCTATCGTTCCCGAAACGGTAAGGATTGTTGCGCCCGCGGAATATAGGGATTGCCTTTTTGCGGTATATCCGCTTGCGCTTTCGGTTTTGCCGAGCTTTTTATCAAGCGCGGTTGTAGCGGGAGAAATGTATTTTGAAAGAAGCGGTATGACCTCCCTTCCCACCGTGGCGGCGGCAGCGGTTACGGTTATTCTCACCCTTGCGCTTTCTCCGTTTACCGACTACCGCGCGGTTGCGATTTTCGTGCCTGTTGCCTACGTCATTACCTGTGCGCTTAACTGTCTGGTTTTCAAGAAAATTTCGGGAGAAACGCCCATTTTTATACGAAGGAGTGCTTTTTATTACGCGCTTACGGTATTATATGCGTTTTTTCTGTTTGCATTCCGCGGCTCGGTTGCGATGCGTGCGCTTTTGATTTTACCGCTGATTTTCCCGCTTTTTCACACAGCGCGACGCCTTTATTCAATAATCAAAGAAGAATAGCCGAAAATCTTTGTTTTTCAAAGATATTTTAAAAAACGAATTGACAAACTCCCTTTTTATTTGTAAAATGTTCGTAGATATCTTTGAAACGAAAGGATGCGGATATGAAAGGCGAGTTCAAAAGCTACAGACCGATTGAGCTTGTACACGATTTTAAATTTATCCCCTGCTGCTTTTTGCAGGACGTAACGCTTCCGCCGCCAAGGGAGAGGCTTGACAGACTGAAGGCTCTCGGCTACGGCGGTGTGGCGATTTGCCCGTCATACAACGATTATCTTTCAAAGGAGAGCTTTGAGGAGGCGCGGGAGATTATAAAATATGCAAAGCAAATCGGGCTTTCGGTTTGGATATACGACGAGAAGTATTATCCGAGCGGAGGCGCGGACGGCAAAATCGCAAGAGAAAATCCGAGGCTCGAGGCAAAGGCTCTTGCGGCGGTTATCGGAGAGCCTGACGAAAAGGGCGTGATTTGTATAAACAGCCCCCACGGCTACGGCGACGTAAAATATGCGTTTGCGGTTGACCTTGACGAAAACGGCGTACCTAATTTTAAGAGCGTATGCGACGTTAGCGACCGCAAAACCTTTGGCGGGGGAATTTTGCTCAACACAAGCGGTATGGGAGCAAAGAGGGTGTATGCCTTTTTCGGAAAAAACGCGTTTGAATTTTCCGCGACCTCACACGTTACGCGCGGAGTAAGCAGATATACGGACACGCTTATGCCCGAGGCAACCGAGGCGTTTTTGCACAAAACCTTTGACGGCTATGAAAAGCTTGGCGACCTTTCGGAATACGTCGAGGCGATATTTACCGACGAGCCGCAGATACCCGCGCTTTGCCGAATGGATTACACCGAAAACTACCGCGACGAGGTTTTAAAGGCGCAGAATAACGTTTTCAAGGTGCGCGACCTTCCCGACAGCAGGGTGGCGTTTACACCGTATATGCCGTGGACGGAGGGCTTTGAAAAAGCCTTTATTTCGCGACACGGGTATGACCTTTTGCCGCTTTTGCCACAGCTTTTCTTCGACGGAGGCGAGGACGGACAAGCGGCGCGCCGCGATTTTTGGGAAACGGCATCCGAGCTGTTTCGCGAGGGCTTTGGCGGAGTATATTCAAGCTTTTGCAAGAGCCGCGGCGTTTCATACACGGGGCATTTGCTTTACGAGGAGGAGTTTGAGCTTCACCCGTATATGCACGGCGATGCTCTTTCACAGCTTGGTATGATGGACATTCCCGGGTGCGATATGCTTTTCGCCTCGCCAAAGGAAATATTCGGACACGCATCGGCAATAAAGCTTGCCGCCTCGGCAACACAGCTTTACGGCAAAAGCGAGGTAATGATTGAGGCGTCAAACATCTGCAAGGACGTTTTCCCGATTACCGAGGGGGCGTTTAAGCTTGCAACCGCGCTTGAGGCGGCACTCGGTGCAACGAGATTTTTATCCTACTATACCGAAACCGCGCTCGGCGCAGAGGAAACGCGGCGATGCTGTGATTTTACGGACAGACTGCTCACAAAGCTTTCGGATATGACCCCCGTAAGACGGGTTTTCGTGTACATTCCAAACGAAGAAATTTGGAAGGAATGCTATCCGTCGGTGTCGGCTTCGGAGAAAAGGACGTCACAACGGCTTTTAAAAATTAAGAGCTTTTTAAAGGACATAGCGGGAGCGTTGGCGCGTAACGGAATCGATTTTTGCTATATCAACGGCGAAAGGCTTTCATCTCTTAAGGACAGTGGGGCGTTTGACGGTGCGGCACTCGTCCTTCCTCCTTCGGTAAGAATACCCGAGGGGTGTGACGGCTTTGCCGAAGCAATCAGCGAGCTTGACGCCGATGCTGCGGTAAAAAGGCTTTCTGCACTCGGCTACCGAAATATATCTGCCGAGGCGGAGCTTGTTTGCCTTAAAAAGGCTTCGCAGGACAGGACCGCTTTTCTTGTGGTTAACGTCGGGGAGGCGTTTTCGGGCAAACTTAAGCTTAATACCGAGGTGCCGCTTTTCAGCGTTACGGTTTACGATCCCGATACCGATACAAGCGAGGCTTGCAGGGTGAATGCCGACAGTCCTTCGCTTTCAATCGGCAAGGGCGAATGCAGAATATTTTTTGTAAATAATAATTAACATTTAAGGACACAAAAAACGCATAGTGGCGAGGAAATTGCGATTGCCACTATGCGTTTTTCTTTACACGGGGTGGGAGGTATGCTTTAATAAATCCCCGATAGAAACTTTTTGCTCTTTTTCGTTGAATTATTTATCCGCCTTGAGAGCTGCGCGCTTTTGCGCCTGCATACGCTTTCTTGTGGGGGTGTCAAGTATAACCTTACGAAGTCGTATAGACTTGGGCGTT
>JAZSHN010000011.1:0-6087 GCA_045533315.1 Eubacteriales bacterium
GGAAACGAGCGTGGTGCTTTCGGTGGGAAAGAGGACGTAGCCCTCCCCTACCCCGACGGTATGCTCGTTATCTCCGACGAGGATTTTTCCGCCGCCCGCGACACAGCACTCTATAACAAAGTGGTCGAATATTACGGGGCCGTAACGTGTGCCCGCGGGAATATCCCTATCCTTGTCAACGAATATCAGACGGGCAGACTCTGTAATTTTAGCTTTCATTATAGACTCCATACAACAAATTGAGGATTTTTACAAACATATAGCGGTTGATTATCAAGGCGGTATATGCTATAATTTAAACTGTATCGGGGATTAAGAGTTACACCGTTTTCCCGTTACGATATTATTATAACACATTTTACGGAGGAATGGAAGAGTATGTCAAAAAACATTTTGAACATTGTTGTTATCGGCTGCAGCGGAATGTCAAAGCTTCATATGGAGGGCGTGCTTAAAAACGAGAGGGCGTATCTTTACGGTATTTGCGACATTGCACCCGAAAGGCTTGAGCCTTTTAAGGCGGATTTCCCGAATTGCAAGAAATACGTCACCGATTATCGCGAATTTGTAAACGACCCCGAGGTTGACGCTGCGGTTATCGTTACTCCCGACCAGGTGCATCTTGAGCAGACGGCGGCATTTCTTCGTGCGGGCAAGGCGGTGCTTTGCGAAAAGCCGATGGCACTCAATATGGAGGAGTGTCAGGAGATGATGCGTATTGAAAAGGAGACGAACGGCAGGCTTATGGTTGGGCAGATTTGCCGTCACACTCCCGGATTTATTGCGGCAAAAAAGCTTATCGACGAGGGAAAAATCGGCGAGCTTGTATTCGTGGAGAGCGAGTATGCACATAACTATACTCATGCGCGCGGATACAATGATTGGCGCGTGGTGCCCGAGCGTCACGGATTTATCGGCGGAGGCTGTCACGCGGTTGACCTTCTCCGTTGGATTGCGGGCGACCCCACCGAGGTTTACGCTCACGCAAATCACAAGATAATGCTTGATTGGCCGACAGACGACACGGTTATCAGTATTTACAAGTTCCCGAACGGTGTTTCGGGTAAGGTATTCGTTTCCATCGGCTGTAAGCGAAATTACACGATGCGCTCTGTATTTTACGGTACAAAGGGTACGGTTATTTGCGACAACACCTCGCCCGAAATTACACTTTTCACCGAGCTTCGCGAGGATGGCAATTTCACCGACCCGATCAGCGTACCCGTTGACATCAACAACCACAACGCCACAGCAGAAATCGAGGCATTTGTCGACGCCCTTGTAAACGGGAAGCCGATGCCCGTTTCCTCCAAGGAGGGGGCATACACGGTTGCGGTCTGCTGTGCTGCGGTTGAGTCGAGCAAGGCGGGCAAGCCCGTCGACATCGTTTATCCCAAGGCAGACAGATAATGCATAAAAAAAAGGAGCAATTGCTCCTTTTTTTAATTTTTGGGGTTTGGCGGAGTTTTTTCGGGTTTGGCGGAGTTTTTAGGGGTTTGGCGGAGTTTTTATGAGCTTGCGGTAAGGCTTCTTTTTTGCCTTCGGTATTCGCCCGGGGTGACGCCAACGACGTCAAGGAAGGCACGGTAAAAGCTTCGCTCCACGGAAAAGCCGCTTTCAAGCGCGATGTCAAGGACGTTTCGGTCGGTATTTATGAGCAAGCCCTTTGCATACTCAATTCGCAGGGAGTTGAGCATCGTGCGAAAGTTCATACCCGTAATGCCGTGAAAGCAGTTTGCCACGTATTGAGAGGTGTAGCCGAGCGCCTTTCCAACCGTTTTTTGAGTGATATTTTCGCGAAAATGCTCCGACATATAGACAAGTATGCGTTGAAGCGTTTTTTGGCTTTGCCCTCCGCTTACCGCGGGGACGGATTTAAAATACTCGCTCATTATAAGGTGGAATACCGATCTTACCGTATAGACAATCGGCTTTTCGTTAATATAGCGTCCGAGATTGGCGCAGAGGTTTTCAAAGCCGTATTCGGATATGAGCGAAAGCAGGGCTTTGGACGGGGTGAAGTAGCAGCGCTCGCGCCGACCGCACAGCTCCTCGAAGGGAATGAGGCTTTGAATAAAGTCGTTCGAGAATACGCATATCCATATTTTACAGTAGTGCGGTGTATAAAAGGAATGAATTTGGAAGGGGGTTATTGCTATGATATTGCCTGCGGTGACAAGCTCGGTTTTCCCGTCAACCGTCATTTCAAGCTCGCCCTCCATAACGCGGATAAGCTCGCAAAATTGGTGAATATGATAGCCAAAGCTGTATTTTCCCTCGTGGTAACCGGGTCTTAATATTGTATAGCTTCCGAAATTCAGGCTTTGTATCAGCATTGATTTTCTCCAAAATGTTATCTTTTGTCAGTAATTATAGCATAATTGTCTTGTTTTGTCAAGATACAGGGCTTTATAATAAAGGTGTAAATATTTTAAAAAATATATATGGGAGAATTAAGAATGAGACCGAAGAAATCCATATTATTCCTCACAATTTTAATTGCGGCGGTAGTTATTTTGTCAGCTGCCGCAACCGTATCCGCGGAGGACGGTGCCGTTGACGCGATGGTGGAAATCAACGCCGACGCCACGCTTTCGTCGTACAAGCTTTGGGAAAGTCAAACGCTTTCCACCGACGGTTACATCGGCATACCCGTGGAGCTTTCCATTTATTACGATGCAAGCAAGACGGCAAAGCCCGGCGAGGAGCTTGACGCGACACCCGTCATACTTTACGTAGTTAACGCGGGCTTTGAGCGTATCGGACAAAGCTCCGACGTGGAGATTATCACGAATATGGTTTCGCGTGGCTGGGCGGTTTGCGTTGCCGATTACAAGAACGACAAAAGGGCGGTTTCCCCCGACCTTGACTGGTCGACCGAGAGGCTTAAGTCAAATCTTATGCGCGGCACGTACTTTTCGGACAAGACACTTTTCCCGAAGGGGACATATTCCAACGGCTTTATTGTTCCTGCGGGCTATGACGTTTCGATGAGCCACGTTTATTGGGAAATTGACAAGCACTCCACGGCGGGTACTCTTGAAAAAATCGTCGAGATATGGAACAACGATTTCCGCAGCGTAAACGCGGAGACGGTGATTAAATGGACCGACGAGAACGGTAACAGAAAGCAAACGCAGACCGCACACGACGGCTCAAGTCCGATTTGGCTTAACGCCGAGGGAGAGGCAGACGAAAACGGCGAGTACATCAAAATAAAGCATACGCTTGCAGAAAAGATAACCGACTGCGTAAAGCGCGACGGACGGCCCATTGACCTTAATTTATATATGCACCTGATATATCCGACGGGCGACGTTACTGTGCCTGTAATAACCTACGTCGGCGCGCAGGAGCATCTTGCCACAGGTGTTGCCGACCAATTCCGTCCGCAGATGGGAGGTATCGTTTTCAGGGGCTATGCGGGAATTATGTACGACCACGGCTATACCCCTATGGCGAGAAACGACCATTACGGTTATTTCGACGGCAGCACCTCCGAGGGCAGGATTACAGGAGATAACGTTACATATTCGATACAGTTTTACAACCTTGTGAATATACACACAGCGGCGATGAGATACATTCGTTATCTCTCCCTCTCGGACGACAGGTTTAATTTCGAGCTTGATTCCATTGGCACGTTTGGATATTCAAAGGGCGGTTGGATGACCTTTCTCGGAGAGGAGGACCCGTATTCCTCCTTTCCCAGGAGAATACACGAGGGACATTACGGCGAGACCAGATATGAAAACGGAGAGACCGAGACCGTCGGAATTATAGACGGCGGCGAGGTGCAGCCGTGGCTGACCTATAACGGAGAGGAGATAGACGCGCACTCCAACTTTATCTACGCCTCCTGCGGCGGAGCGAGCGAGGCGATAACTCCCGGTCACGCACCGACGTTTATAACCTGTAACCTTCACGACGGCTCTTACTATACCTCGTCAAATCATTTCCTTAACGCCTGTCGCTCTGCGGACGTGCCGACGATGTGGCTTGAGGCAGACGTTGCACACACGCTCGGCTACGGTGCGGACCTTAACTATGGGGTTGACGTATATCAGGCATTCTTCAATTTCGCAGGCTACTGGCTCAAGGGAGATGCGGTAAGCATCGAATATATCCACGCGGATTTGATTTCCGACAGGCTTCCCACGACAGCACCGATAGTGATTAAATTCACAGGCTCGGTAGACAGGAGCGAGGTTGAAAAAATAACGCTTTGTGCGGACGATTACACGGCGGGCGGCCGCTGGGAGAGTCAATACGGCAATACGGAATGGAGCTTTTACCCCGATTGTCTTTTGCCGAGCACCGAATACACGCTTACAATACCGAAAAACCTTGTCGGCTCTAACGGCAAGGAGATAGGCGAGGAGGTAAGCTATACAGCACTTACGCAAGACGAGCTTTCCGCCGAGGGCGCAAGGGTTGTTCACGGCGAGCGCGGCAGATATATAACCGTTACCCTTCCCGATTTGAGTGCGGCACAGGAGATTAACAAATACACGCTTCGCGTGAGGGTAGAAAACGACGCGGTCAATACCCTTTCGGCTTATTTGGTGAGTGGCTTTAACCCCTCCTCGCCCGACTCCTCCGTGATTGGCGAAAGGGTGGGAAGCACCTACGTAAACGGGGCGGGATATTACGAGATTGACGTTACAGAGGCGGCATTAAGCCTTTCGGGTGAGAGCACGTTTCTTATAAAATCCGAAAAGGCGGCGGCAGAGTCGGTTGTTTATTCAACCGAATTCAACGGCTCGATATCCTCCACGGGGCTTGGTATTTCGGGCGACGTGGCAAAGCAAATCCTTGAATTCGACGGGGATAACGCGCTTAAGCTCGGCGGCTTTAAGCTTTGCACCTCGTATCCCAACAACTATTTTTACAACAACATACACGTAATTAAGATAATAAAGCAGCCTATACTTTCAAGCAAGCTTACCTATGAGGATACGGGAAGGCGATTCACCGTTTCGTTTAAGGTTTACGATACGGTATCAAGGTACCTTAACCTTACGGTAAGCAGTCCGACAGACCCCAATACGGGAATTTCGGACTTTAACGCGACAGAGCTTAACGTTCTTACGGTTGCGGGAGAGTGGGTCGACGTAAGCTTTTCTTTTGACATCCACGAGCCCGAGGTGTTCGGTGCAAACGGTCTTATCAAAAAGGAATTTTTCATAAGCACCTACGGCTTTGGCACGATGGAATGCCCGATTTATTTCGACGATTTCGTTACGACCGAGATAACGACGGAGGTTGAAATTGACGACGGAGGCATTTCGCTTGTTCTTTCAAACGAGGTAAAGGAAAAGAACCCGCTTGAAACCGAGTACGGACTCATCCCCGAGGCGTACAAGAGCGTGGAGGATTATCCCTTTGTCCTTTTTGAGGACAATGGCGACGGAACGTACAGCTTTGTAGCGGCCGAGAATAACATTTTCGCAGACGCTTCCCCGCTTATGATAGCCGACAGAACGATAAAGGGCGTAATACTTATGCGCCGCGATTTCACAACCGCAGACAAATTTTCAAACGTTAATTTCGTTGCATACGGACTTCTCTTTGATATGGACGGTCATACTCTGTATTGCGAGAGCAAGGACTCAAGCGGAAACGACACGTCGCCCTATTACGCGTGTATAAAGAGGGCAACACACTCGGAGCTTACCTTTATTAACGGAACAATCGTTGTCGGAAACGCTCCCTTTGTAAGCATTGACGCAAAAAATTCCAAGGGAACGGGTTATAGCATAAGCTTTAATTTCCGAAACGTGGACTTTGTGCTTAAAGAAGGCGGAACAACCGACGTTTTGACGGTTAAATATCTCGAATCCACAATGGCGACATCCTCTCGCATTACATTTGACGGATGCAGCTTTGACCTTTCGGCGGGCGCTCCCGACGGGGGAATCGCGATTTTCGGTGCAGGTCATTCCTCCAACAAGGTAACGGCAGAGGTCAGCGTGTGCGGAGGCGGCATTATTGCAAATGATATGAACGGCATAAAAATCGCGGACGTTGCCGAGGGCAGCAGCTTTTACCTCGTAAAGGAAGTCGGAGGCCAAGCGGTCTTAGGAA
>JAZSHN010000154.1:0-5271 GCA_045533315.1 Eubacteriales bacterium
CAACCCCGTCCTCCGTAAGCACGTAGTCAAAATCGCCGTAGTTATACAGCGTTCTTTCGGGCGGCACACGCGTCAGGGTGGCAACGAGAATTGCCGCCACAGCTCCGAGAAGGAAAAGACCGAGCCCCGTGAAGAATATTATTTTATTTTTCTTTGATTTTAAAAAATTCATTTTTTATCCTTTGTGCGTAAAATATTTAACCTTAACGATTATACACCATTAATCACTCCGTGTCAATCACGCTTTCCCTTTTTCATTTAATTTAACGGATAATTTCGGTAACTTTGGACAAGCAAAATAACGGTGGGAGCGAATACGGGCGGAAAATTCGGGGAAAATAGCAAAAACACAAAGGACGGAGGTAAAAAAATGAAAAAAGCTTTGGCTTTTATTTTGGCTGCGGCATCGCTTGCACTATGCTTTGGGGTTTATGCGGGGGCGGTATCGCTCGGATGCGGGGTCGAGGTTGTGGCAGAGGAGACCTTTGCGGTAAAAACGGGCAGGCTCGGCGAAAAAATCAATCTTACGGCAGAGGATTTCAAAAGCGCGCTTGCCGTGACGGATTTCAAGAGCATCACGGTGACAAGACTGCCAAAATCGAGCGAGGGTATGCTGCTTCTGGCGGGCAGGCGGGTCAAGGAGGGGCAGACGGTAAAGAAGCGCGCCCTTTCCACCTTGATTTTCGTGCCGAATGACAAAGAGGTTACGGAGGCAAGCTTTGATTTCGTAATGAACGGTGCGGGTGCGGGAGGCGAGATTGAGTTTCGGTTAAGATTTACCGACGGCAAAAGCTCCGCACCGACAATTCCCGATACAGAAGCGGTGGCTCTGAAGGTAAATACCCAATCGGGCATCACGTATTTCGGGAGGCTTGCGGGCGGGGACCCCGACGGTGACGCGGTGGAATTCATTCCCGTGATTTTTCCGAAAAGAGGCTCGCTTACGATTACCGACAAGGAAAAGGGGGAGTATAAATATACTCCGCCCGCCGATTTTTGCGGGACCGACAGCTTCAGGTACGTTATACGCGACGAATTCGGAAACTACTCGGAGGTGGGAGAGGTCAGAGTAAGCGTCGAGCAACGGCTTTCGTCGGTGGTGCTTCTCGATATGCAGGAGCGCAGCGAATACGGCGCGGCGGTGGCAATGTGCGCTCTCGGTGTTATGTCGCACGAGGAGCGCGGCGGGCTTTGCTACTTTTCCCCCGACGAAAGGGTAACGAGAGCAGAATTCGTTATGATGGCAATGAAGGCGTGCGGGATTATACCGAGTGAGGAGCTTTCACCGTTTTTTGACGACAGCAAGGATATTCCCGAGCCGACGGCGGGATACGTTGCGCTTGCCGCATCGCGCGGAATTGTGGACGGGGATTTCGGTGCAGATGGACTTGTGTTCCGTCCGAACGATACCGTTACAAGGGAGGAGGCGGCGGTAATAATAGCGCGGCTTCTGAATATCAGCCAAGGGGCGGAGGAGGAGGCATTCCTCCCGATTGACGGTGTTAAGCCGTGGGCGGCAGGACAGGTTTGGGCAATGATAACTCTCGGCATTTTCGAGCTTTCCGACGATGGCTTTTCGGGAGAGTCGCCGCTTTCCCGTGCGGATGCCGCAGAATGCCTGTACAGATTTGTAAAGGTAAAGTAATCTTTACATTTATACTGTAAGTAGACAAATTAACAGCACCCCGTGTTAAATTTCGCGGGGTGCAATTCTTTATGTGTTTGGGGTTATTTAAGGAGCAGGTGTTCCAATTTCGGCATTTTTTCACATCTGCGCCGTTAAAGTCGGGCGATTTGACGTCCCATTTCAAGCGGGAGGTCGGAGGGGGTTACGGAGAATGCGGAAAGCTCGGTACAGAGGCTGTCGGCGGCGGCTCCGTGAAGGTAGACAGAAAGAGCCGTTCCCGTAAGAGCATCCGCGCCCGAGGCAATAAGAGATGCGGTAAAGCCCGCAAGGACGTCGCCGCTTCCCGCCTTTGAAAGGGCGGAGGAGCCGCTGGAATTAATATAGACGGAAAAGCCGTCGGTGACGATGGTTGCCGCCCCCTTCAGCGCGAGTATTACACCGTTTTCCGCGGCAAATTTCAAGGAAGCCTCTATGCGGTGGAGCTGTACATCGGAGACGGTATTTCCCGAAAGGCGGGCAAACTCAAGCGGATGCGGCGTAAGCACGACGGTGCGGCGGGAGTTTTTGAGCAGGAGTCTTCCCTCCTCTCCCCTATCTGCGAGGATGTTTATTGCATCGGCATCGAGGATGATCGTGCCGCCCTCTGAATCAAGGAGCGATGCAACAAGTCTGTAAAGCCCGTCGGTGGCGCAGGAGCCCGAGCCGATAAGCGTTGCACCTGCCATTTTTGATGAGGCGGTTATTTTTTCTATTTCGCTATCGCTTATGCTCTCTATTTGGGGGATTTTTTCGTAAATCACCTCGGGATAGGTTGGCGAAAGATGCGAAATCAGAGCCTCCGTACCCATATAGACGGTATACCCCGCCCCGCCGCGAAGTGCCGCAGAGAGCGAGAGGCTTGCCGCCCCGCGATATTTATCCGAGCCTGTTATTACAAGAAGCCTGCCGAAGCTGCCCTTGCTTGTATTTTCCTCCCGCCGCGGCAAAAGCCGTGATGCGAGGGGACGGTCAACGAGATTGTAGGAGAAGGAGAAGCTTTCGCGAATTTTATCCTGCGGTATTCCGAGGTCGGAGTAGATTAATTTTCCGACGTATGCCTTTGCGGGAAAGGAAACAAGCCCCGGCTTTACAAAAGAGAGCGCGACGGTCGCGCTTACCGTAACGGCGGAGGTGGTGTCAACGCTTCCGTTATCGGCATTAATTCCCATCGGCACGTCAATCGCGATTTTGAGTGGTCGGACGCTTTCGTTAACTATTCGGCAGAGTGTACGGACGACCTCGGGCGGGTCTCCGCGATAGCCGGTGCCGAAAACCGCATCGATGATGCAATCGGCGGTTTTTATGTCGTTAACGGTGGCGTCGTCGGGCAGAAAATCAATGACAGCTCCGCCCTCCTGCTTGAATTGTTGAAGGTAGGCGCGCCCCTCCTCGTTTTTTTGACCCGCGTGGAAAATATCGTAGACGGTGACATCGTAATCCCGCTTTAAAAGGCAGGCAGAGGCATATCCGTCGCCGCCGTTATTTCCCTTTCCCGCGAGAATAACGATACGTGCGGGCTTTTTCAGCATATCGGACACGGCAGCCGCAACAGCCTCCGCACTCCTTCCCATAAGTGTATAAAGCGAAAGTCCGAGATTTTCGGCACTGAAGCGGTCAATTTCGGATATTTTATTTGAAAGGGCAAGAAGCATAACGCTCACCTCCGTAATTGTTTTGATAAGCTTTGCCGTTTTGGCGGTTATATTTGTAATATTTTAACATAAGATAATATATATTTCAATGTTTTTTAACAAAAATGTCAAAAAACTATTTACAAAGCTGCGTTTTTTTGATAAAATAACAGTAACAAAAGAGAAAAGGGGGTAACCTTTATGAAAAAAATTATCGTGACTATATCCCCCCAATACGGAAGCGGCGGACGTGAGATTGGAGAAAAGGTTGCCGCCAAGCTCGGCATTCCAATTTACGACAAGGAGATAATCACCGCGGCGGCAGCCGACGGCACGCTTTCCGAGGAGGTAAAGACACGGGCGGACGAGGCGGCAAATTCGCTTTTATACACGCTCGCAATGGGGTCGAACGTTTTCGGCACACAGGCACATTTTGGGTACAGAATGCCGCTTAACGACAAGCTTTTCCTTTTACAGTCGGACGTTATCCGCGGCTATGCAAGGCAGGGCAGCTGTGTCATTGTCGGACGTTGCGCCGATTACGTGCTTCGCGACGAGAAGGATATTTTACGCGTTTTCGTTTACGGTGATATAGATTTCCGCTTTGCAAGGGTAAAGGATCGTCACCCCGACGTAAAAACGGGACAGATAATGGATATAATCAACAAGACGGATAAAAGACGTGCCTCCTACTACAACTTCTACACGGGAAACAAGTGGGGCAAGCTTGATAACTACGACCTTGCGATAAATGCATCGACCCTTGGAATCGAGGGGGCGGCAAATATGATAATCGCGGCGGTTAAGCAAGGGCTTGGCGAATAATGTAAATAATTATTCACACAAGAAGAATTGCCGCAAGCCACAAACGAGTTATAAAATTTAACACGGGGTCGGTGCGACCCCGTGTTTTTTGCATTTAACCGTTATTCAGATGATTTTGAAGCAGGCGGCGGGTTATTCTATGGGCTGATTGTCCAAAGCGGGATTAACCGAGGGGATAGCCGAGGAATTAGCCGAGAAATTAGCCAAGGCAGATTAACCGAGGGGATTAGCCGAATGGCGGGTGCGGTATAAATCATTCCGCGCGATAGAGGTCAACCTTTTCGGCGAGGGACTTTGCAACCGCAGCCATAAAGCGGGAGGCTTCGCCGTACACCTCGGGGAAAAAGCCGCGCTCGTTACCCGTAGAAAGACCGCGGAAGAAGCCGTCCGCCTCGAGGTTTATGCTTCCCGTATAGCCGATTTCGCCAAGGGCGCGGCACACGTTATCCCAATTGATTTTGCCGCAGCCGGGGAGGGTGTGAAGGTCGGATATATAATCGACGTCGTGGACATGAAGTGTGCCGAGCCTTTCCCTTCCGATTATACGAATGGCATTCTCCGGTTCTCTGCCGCAGAGGGCAACGTGACCGAGGTCAAGGCAAACGGTGAATGCCTCCGGGTCGGAGAGTGCGTCATACATTCTGCAAAGCTCCTCGGGCGGGGCAAGCACGTCGTCGCAAATTCTTTTGGTTACGGGGTGAAATTGCCACATATTTTCAATCGCGATTTTGACACCCGACGCTTTTGCAAGAGGCTTTAGCGCGGAATAAAATTTCAGGTTCATTTCAAACAGCTTTTCCTCGTTACCGTAGTATCTTCCCGTTTGGAGTGGGTGAATAACAACGTATTTTATGCCGAGGATTTTGCACACCTCGAACATCGCGGGAAATTTCGGTACGGTTGTGCCGAGGTAATAGTCGTAGCCTCCGCCAAAGGGCGCGTGTGCCTGTATAAATTTGACACCGCGAGAGTCGGCGTGCGCCTTTATCTCGTTTGCGGCGGAAACGTAGTCGCCGTCAAGAATTTTTGCAAGCTCCCCGTCAAGAGAGAGGTCAAGCGTAGAAAATCCTGCATCGGCAAGAATATCGATTGCGGTATGTATTCCAAATGTGCGACCAATCTCCAGCGTTTGTGTTGAATAAAGCATAT
>JAZSHN010000048.1:0-7961 GCA_045533315.1 Eubacteriales bacterium
GGGCACTCTCGGAGGCTCGGTGCGAGGTAATGCCGGCGCACACGGACTTGAAATTTCCGACGTTTTGAAAAGCGCGAATATCTATATTCCTTCGCTTGACAAGGTCGTTACGCTCTCAAATTCCCAAAGGTGCTTCGGCTACCGTTCATCTGCTCTTAAAGGCGGGGGCGGCGTGCTGTTATCGGCAATTCTTTCGGCTGTGCCGTGTGAGAAAGACAAAACCGAGCTTGAGATAGAGCATTTTCGCAATCTCCGAAAATCACAGCCGAATGGCGTTCGCTCCTGCGGCAGCACCTTTAAGCGTTATAAAGGAATAAGCGCGGGATGGTACATTGACAGATGCGGCTTAAAGGGGGTATCGGTCGGTGATGCCGCGGTATCGGAGCTTCACGCAGGTTTTATTATCAACCGCGGTAACGCAACGGCGGACGATTTTTTAACCTTGATTGACTATATAAAGCGCCGAGTTTTTTCCGAATTCGGAATCCTCCTTGAAGAGGAAATTGATTACTTGTAATTTTGGAGCAGATATGTCCTTTTGCAGCGAGCATAAAAATCAAATAATAGAGCATCCGCCGACACAGGCATGCTGCAGACGCGCTCTTTTACAGGGGGTTATCGCAGCAAAGGGCTTGCTTGACGGTAACACCGTTACAATTTCGGTTGAAGGTAAAAAAACAGCAGAGCTGATTGTCGTTCTTGTTCACGAAATTTATACAAAAACCCCCGATATTATAACCCCGAAAAGCGGTGGCAGACGTCAAATCGTAAGCTTTTCAAGCCCCGCCGCAATTCGCCATTTGATTGCATTTACAAACGGCGAGGAGGGATATAGCGCAAGGTGTGCAGGCTGTCAAGCCGCATTTTTAAGCGGGGTCTTTCTTGCCTCGGGGAGGGCATCCGACCCCAAAAAGCAATATTCGCTTGAATTTCTCGTTCCGCATAACAGGGAACGGTTTGTCGGCTTTTTCACGGAGCTCGGTCTTACTCCGAGAGTATCAAAAAAGCCGAATGAAATATTGATTTATTTCAAAAAATCCGCGGATATAGAGGATTTTTTTGCGCTCGCAGGTATGAACGACGCTATGTACGCCATAATTAATGAAAAAATCAACGGCGAGCTGCGAAATAACGTAAACAGAATTATTAACTGTACGACGAGTAATATCGGAAAGGCGGTTTCCGCCTCCCATTATCAAATAGAGCTGATTGAGCAGCTTATAGAAAAGGGTCTTATATCAAAGCTGCCCGAGGAGCTTGAGGCAACTGCACGGATGCGTCTTTTGCACCGCGACCTCTCGCTTTCGCAGCTTGCCGCGATTATTACCCCAAAAATTTCAAAGCCGGGTCTTTCACACAGACTTAAAAAAATAACCGAGCTTGCCAAGGAGCTGCTTGGAATAGACGACGAATAAGCGTCGGAAGGGAGAGAGAATGAGCGATTTCGTCCATTTGCATTTACATACGGAATACAGTCTTCTCGACGGAGCGACGAGAATATCCAAAATAGCGGATAAGGCAATTTCTCTCGGTCAGTCCGCAGTTGCCATAACCGACCACGGAGTTATGTACGGCGCGGTTGAGTTCTACAAGGAGCTTAAGAAAAAGGGCGTAAAGCCGATAATCGGCTGCGAGGTCTACGTTGCGCCGCGCGGCAGATTTATGAAGGAGGGAAAGCTCGACAGCTCGGGAAATCACCTGATACTCCTTTGCAAAAACGCCACGGGGTATAAAAACCTCTGCTATATGGTTTCGGAAAGCTTTATAAACGGCTTTTATTCAAGACCCCGCATAGATATGTCCTTGCTCCGCGAATATCACGAGGGGCTTATCGCCCTGTCGGGCTGTATTGGCGGAAGAATACCGCAGCTTATCCTCGCGGGAAGCATGGCGGAGGCGGAGAATGCCGCCCTTGAAATGCGGGAGCTTTTCGGAGAGGATTTTTACCTTGAAATACAAAACCACGGTATAACCGAGGAAAGACAGACCGCCTTCGGCTTGAAGATTATTTCGGAAAAGCTCGGAATACCGCTTGTTGCGACAAACGACGTCCACTACCTTGAAAAAAATGACGCGGATACACAGGCAACACTTATGTGTATTCAAACGAATTCGGTCATAACCGACGGGCGTCCCTCGGGCTTTTCAACCGATGAGTTTTACTTTAAATCGACAGAGGAAATGCAAAGCCTGTTTGCCGCCTTCCCGAATGCGATAGAAAATACCGTCAAAATTGCAGAAAAATGCAATTTCGATTTTGAATTTAACAATCTGCACCTGCCCGACTTTGAGCCGGAGGACAACCTCTCGCACGGGGAAAAGCTTCGCAAGGATGCCTATCTCGGATTTGAAGAAAGGGCAAAGCGCGGAAGGTTTGATTTTACCAAAAATTCACGAGAGGTATATGTCGAAAGGCTTGAATACGAGCTTTCGGTTATTGACAAAATGGGATTTAACGCCTATTTCCTTATCGTAAGCGACTTTGTTGCCTTTGCGAAAAACAGCGATATTCCCGTCGGACCGGGAAGAGGCTCGGGCGCAGGAAGCCTTGTTGCCTTTTGCATCGGCATTACCGACGTCGATCCGATAGCCTTTGACCTCCTTTTTGAAAGGTTTTTGAACCCCGAGCGCGTTTCGATGCCCGATTTTGATATAGATTTTTGCTATAACAGGCGCGAGGAGGTCATAGAATACGTTAAGCGTAAGTACGGAGAGGACCGCGTCGCGCAGATTGTCACCTTTGGTACTCTTGCGCCGCGTGCCGCGGTGCGTGACGTTGGTCGTGCGCTCGGTATGCCGTACAGCGCGGTTGACCCGATTGCAAAGCTTATCCCATCCGACAGCGAAAGCATTGATTCGGCTTTGAATAACAAGGAGCTTCGCGCTCTTTATGTTTCGGATAACGAGGTCAGACGGCTTATCGACGTAAGCCGAGGGGTAGAGGGTATGCCAAGACATGCCTCCACACACGCCGCGGGCGTGGTTATCACGGAAAAGCCTACGTGGGAGTACGTTCCACTTTCTTATAGCGGCACGGGCGTTGTTACACAGTTTGATATGAATACCTCCGCGGAGCTTGGTCTTGTAAAGTTTGATTTCCTCGGACTTCGTTACATCACGGTCATTCACGACGCGGAGCGTGAAATTCGTAAAAGAGTGCCTAATTTTGATATTACCACCGTACCCTTTAACGACAAAAAAACCTTTAAGCTTCTTTGCGATGCAAAATCCGACGGAGTTTTCCAACTTGAATCGGGAGGAATGAAGGCGGTTTTGACCCGTCTTGCCCCCACCTGCTTTGAGGATATAATTGCCTGTATCGCTCTTTTCCGTCCGGGTCCGATGGACTCGATTGACAAGTTTATAGCAAGAAAGCACGGCAGAGAAAGGACGGTATATAAAATCGAGGCTCTGCGAAATATTCTCGACGTAACCTACGGGTGTATCGTTTACCAGGAGCAGGTTATGCAGATTTGCCGCGAGCTTGCGGGGTATTCCTATGCCCACGCGGACCTTGTCCGTCGCGCTATGTCCAAGAAAAAGGAGGACGCAATGGCGGCGGAGCAGGATGCGTTTATCGCGGGCTGTCTTGAACGCGGCATCGACCGCGAGGCTGCGAGCGAAATCTTTGACGAGATGGTCGGCTTTGCGAAATACGCCTTTAACAAAAGTCACGCTACCGTGTACGGTGTAACCTCTTACCGAACCGCGTATTTAAAGGCTCATTATCCCGCGGAGTATTTCTGTGCGCTCTTGACAAGCGTGCTTGATAACCTCAAAAAGACGGGAGAATACATTGCCGATGCTCAAAAATTCGGCGTAAGCGTGCTTCGCCCCGATATTAATTACAGCGGAGTTGATTTCTCGGTTGACGATGGACAGATTCGCTTCGGACTTCTTGCCATAAAAAACGTCGGAAGACCGTTTGCGGAGGCTGTCGTCAGGGAGCGAAGGCTTGGCAAATTCAAATCCTTTGACGAGTTTGTTTCACGTCTCTGCTCTGCAGATCTAAACAAAAGAACGCTTGAATCTCTTATAAAGTGCGGAGTTTTCGACTCGCTCGGTGTCGGAAGAAGCTCGCTTCTCGCCTGCTACGAGGATATCCTTGAATCCGAGCAGACAAAAAAACGCAATAACGTATCGGGGCAAATCGATATGTTTTCGATGGCGATGTCGGGCGGCACGGAGCTTTCAAGCTCGGGATATAAATACCCGAATTTAAAGGAATTTGGCTTAAAGGAGCTTTTGCTTCTTGAAAAGGAAAGCTCGGGAATGTATTTCTCGGGTCATATGATAGACAATTATTCGGCCGCCGTTGAGCGAATGAAAACCGAGAAAATATCGGTAATTTTGGAGGACTTTGCAGAGGATTTGACCGCAAATCCCACCTATACCGATAAATCAACCGTAACGGTTGCGGGCATAATAACCGATAAGAAAACGAAGATAACCAAAAACGGCACAACAATGGCGTTTATAAGGCTTGAGGATAGGTATGCGGAGATAGAGGTTGTTGTCTTTGCAAAGCACTATTCGCGCTATGCCGATGATATTTTTGTCGATAACGCAATTGCCGTTTCGGGTAATATCTCGTACGAGGAGGGGGAGGAGCCGCGAATACTTCTTTCCACCCTGACACCTCTTATGCCTAACGGTGCGGTTTCGGATAACGACGGAAAGGGCAGAACGCCCTCTCCCAAAGCCGACCCCTCCGATGCAAGCGGCGGAGCTGCAAAATCCTCGGTAATCTATATAAAGGTAAAGACCCTCGAGGACCAAAGGATTAACAACATTCACCGTATCTCCGCGCTTTATCGCGGAAATGCCGAAATCATTCTCTATGACGAAAGCACCAAAAAGTACAGCAAGCTGTGCGGAGTAAGAGTTGACCCCTCCGACAAAGTGCTTGAAAAGCTGACATCGCACTTCGGTGACGGTGCGGTTGTATTGAAATAACATTATAAAGGAGACAGTTATGGCTATCAATTGGATTGTTGATATTGCATTTTTGCTAATTATGGCAATTGGAATTATTGCGGGAATTAAGCTCGGATTTGTTAAAACAGTGGCAAAGCCCGTAAAGCTTGTTCTTGCGGTTGTTATCGCATTTGCCTTTGCTGCAAATCTTTCAACCGCAGTCGTGGAGCCGCTTATTTCAGCTCCAGTTACCAATCAGCTTACCTCGTTTTTAAGCGAGAAATTTTCGGATATTTCCGCAGAAACGGTTGATACGCTCCCTACGCTCGTAAAATTTGCGGCGGGACTTTGCGGCGTAGATATTGAGGAGGTTGCCACCAACGCCGGCGAAGGCTCTATTATCGGTGCAATCGTTTCGGAAATTACAACCCCGTTCACTACTATAATTTGTACCGCTGTTGCGTTTATACTCCTGTTCTTTCTGTCAAAGCTTGTTCTTTCGCTTGCATTTGCAATTATTAACAGGGTAATCGACAACGGAATTGTCGGCGTTGCAAACAAAATTGTAGGTGCGGTATTTATGGGCGCTCTTGCGTTTATAGTTTGCTGGGGAGCTGCGTCCGTTTTTGAGCTTGTTATACACCTTCCCGTATTTGCGGATCAGACGTGGGTAAACGAGTTTAGCGGAGGCTTTGTATATAAATTTTTAAAATCGATTAACCCAATCGAGCTTTTGTTAAGCTTCTAAAATAAATAAAGGAATAAAAAATGAGAATGCAAATTTGTGCCAGATGCAAAAAAAGACCTGCAATGGTTTTTATAACACGTCTGGAAAACGGAAAATCTATTAACGAGGGACTTTGCCTTTTTTGTGCAAGGGAGCTTGGAATTCAGCCCGTGAACGATATGCTTCGTAAAATGGGCGTTGACGACGAGGATATGGATAATATCCTCTCCGACATTGAAAACGGACTTCCCGAGTTCTTTGAGGCGGAGGACGGCGGGCTTCCCGACGGAAGCGCACCTATTCTTAATATCGGGGAGCTTTTCGGTATGGGTGACGGCGGCGAGAAAAAGCGCGGAAAAAGTAAGCGCGGAAAGGGAAATGGCGACTCGGTGGACGAGAGCAAAAAGAACCTTTCTACCTACTGCACCAATCTTAACCAAAAGGCAATTGAGGGCAAAATAGACTCTCTTATCGGCAGAGATAGGGAAATTGACCGTATAATTCAGATACTTTGCAGAAGGCAGAAGAACAACCCCTGCCTTATCGGAGAGCCCGGTGTCGGTAAAACCGCCATTGCGGAGGAGCTTGCAAAGCGAATTGTCGAGGGGCGTGTTCCCGCGGCACTTCTTGGCTTTGAAATATGGCAGCTTGATCTTACCTCGCTCGTTGCGGGTACACAGTTCCGCGGACAGTTTGAATCGCGTATTCTCGCGCTTTTGAAGGAAATAAAGGCGGCGGGGAATATCATTCTTATGATTGACGAGGTTCATAACATCGCTGGCGCGGGCGAAACCTCCGATGGCAGTATGAGTGCGGCTAACCTTTTAAAGCCTGCGCTTTCTCGCGGCGAAATCAGAGTAATCGGTGCAACAACGCTGAAGGAATACAGAAAGCATATCGAAAAGGACAGCGCGCTTGAAAGACGCTTTCAGCCTGTAAAGGTGGAGGAGCCGTCGGTTGACGAAACGGTTGAAATTATCAAGGGAATTAAAAAGTATTACGAGGCATTCCACGGTCTTTATATAACCGACGACGTTGCACGCGCCGCGGCAATCCTTTCGGAAAAATATATAACCGACAGATTTTTGCCCGACAAGGCAATTGACCTTATAGACGAGGCATCAAGCCGCGTCGCTCTTGACAGTCCTGAGCTTAACGAGCACAAGCAGCTAATCGCACGTCTTGAAAAGGTGAACAAGGCAATGGCTGAAATGGAGGCAACTCTTGAAAAGCCCGAAGGGCAAACCGAGGAGAATTACGGTGCAATCGCATCGCTGAAATCCGAAAAAATGCGGATTGAAAACCGCCTTGGCGAAATTGAAGCAATTGTGAAAAATCTCACGGTTACCGTTTCCGACCTTTTAAAGGTAATTGAAATTTGGACGGGCATTCCCGCAACCGAGCTTTCGGTCGGTGACCTTGAAAACCTCACGGGTCTTTACGAAAGGCTTTCAAAGCATATTATCGGTCAGGAAAAGGCGGTTGCCGCCGTCGTGCGCGCCGTAAAGCGTAAAAGGGCGGGCGTTTCCTATCGCACCAATCCCGTTTCTATGATTTTTGCTGGTCCTACGGGTGTCGGTAAAACAGAGCTTGTCCGTGTCCTTGCACAGGACCTTTTCAAGCAGCCCGAGTCGCTCATCAGGCTCGATATGTCGGAGTTTATGGAAAAGCACTCGGTGTCGAGAATTATCGGCTCGCCTCCCGGCTACGTCGGCTATGACGAGGCGGGACAGCTTACCGAAAAAATCAGACGCAGACCGTATTCCGTCGTTCTCTTTGACGAGATTGAAAAGGCACACCCCGACGTGTTGAATATACTTCTTCAAATTCTCGACGACGGAAGAATTACCGATTCGCAGGGCAGGGAAATCAACTTCTCTAACACGATAATTATTATGACGACAAACGCGGGAAGCGAACGCTCAAATGCTGTAAGCGGCTTTACAGCCGACCGACAGGCGCAAACCGAGGATAGGGTTGAAAAGGCGCTCCTCAAATTCCTCCGTCCCGAATTCATTAACAGAATAGATGAAATAATCACCTTCCGCCACCTTGAAATTCCCGACTTTGAAAGAATTGCCGACATTATGCTTGGCAAGCTAAAGGACCACCTTCTCGAAAAGGGAATTACCTTAACCTATACAGCCCCCGTCCTTAAATTTATAGCGGAAAGCTCCTACTCCGAAAAATGCGGAGCTAGAAATATGCGAAGATTTATTGAGAAAAGCGTGGAGGATGAAATCGCGGAGCTTCTTATTTCCGCATACCCCGACCCAATACTCGGCATTGCAATGAGCATATCGGGTGGTAAAATCAA
>JAZSHN010000064.1:0-4354 GCA_045533315.1 Eubacteriales bacterium
TGGGTAAACATCATCGATATCGCGTTGGTATCGTTGCATACTCTGGTAACAAGCTTTCCCGTGGGAATGTGGTTAAGCTGTGCATGCGACAGGCTTTCGATATGGGTGAAAACGCTTTCGCGAATACCCGAGAGAATTTTCTGACCTGTGCGCTGAAGGAGCATTGCCTGAAAATAGGAGCTGACGAGCGAGATCACCAAAATCGAGCCGTATACGGCAACCATTGAGAATAGCCGCGAAAGGTCAAAGTCCTCTACCTTTATAATTCCCTGTATTTCTCCGACAAGAATGGGCGCGAGAATATCATAGGAAACCGTAAGGAGCATAAGAAATCCAACAGCAACAAAGCTCCAGGTATACGGCTTTGCATATTTAAGAATTCTGCGAATTATCTCGCCGTCCTTCATATTCCTGTCAAAGCCGATTGCCGTCTTTTTGTCCTTCATAGCAGCGTAGGCTATGATAAATACGGTGGTAACGATGCCGATTATGGCACCCATAATCAACAGGGGATAGTATTCGGGCATTACGAATTACCTCCCTTCTCATCCTCAAGCCGCTGAAGCTCTACCATATTGCGGTAGTCCTCCGAGGCAGCGAGAAGCTCCTCGTGCGTGCCGACTGCGGCAACCCTGCCGTCGTCGAGGTATATAATTTTGTCCATATTTTCAATAGTGGAAACGCGGTGCGCGATAAGTATCGTGGTCTTTCCCCTGCGGCTTTCGCGGAGATTTCCGATAATCACGCGCTCGGTATTGGTATCAACCGCGCTTACCGAATCGTCAAGTATAAGTATAGGGGCGTTTTTCATCAGCGCGCGTGCTATGGATATACGCTGCTTTTGTCCGCCCGAGACGGTGACTCCGCGCTCGCCGAGGACGGTGGAGTATCCGTCCTTGAACTCCGAGATGTTGCCGTGAACGTCGGCAAGGCGGGCGGCATTTATAACGCCGTCGATATTACCGCCGTCGGTTGCAAAGGCAATATTATTTTCAATTGTATCGCTGAAAAGGAAGTTATCCTGCGGCACGTAGGCACAGAAGGAGCGAAGATTATCAATCGGAACCGTGTTAACGTCGTGTCCGTCGACAAAGAGCGTGCCGTCGGGAACGTTGTAGATGCGAAGTATAAGATCGACGAGCGTGGTTTTACCCGAGCCCGTTTTACCGATGATACCGACATTTTCGCCCGCATTAATCTTAAAGGAGACGTCCGAGAGAGCGTCATAGTCGCCGTCGGGATAACGGAAGGTAAGTCCGCGGAATTCAATATCGCCGCGCAGGCTGTCAAGCGGGGCGACGTCGGCTCTGTCGTCCACGTCGATTTTTGCATCGAGCAGGTCGCCGATACGCTTCAGCGAAGCCTTTCCGCGGGCGTTCATATCAATGAGCTGCGATATAGCCATAATAGGCCAAACGGTGCTGGTGAAATAGCCCGAAAAGGCAAAGAGCTGTCCCGAGGTGAACGTTCCTTCGTGAACGAGGTAGCCGCCATAGCCGAAGATAATACATACAACAGACTCTACAAAAAGAGTTACCGAAATATGTAAAAGAGTGGAGGCTCTTGTAAACTCTATATTTGCGTTCTCGTTGTTTTTCGACAGCTTCTTGAACGCCCAAAGCTCCTTGAACTCCTTTACGAATGCCTTTACGACGGCTATTCCCGAAAAGCTTTCCTGCGAAAAGTCGGAGAGGGCGGAAAACGCCTCCTGTCTTGCGTCCCATTTTTTCATCATATACTTTCCGACGACGGTGCTGACAAGCAGCAAAAGAGCCATGGGAACGAGGGCGAGAAGGGTTAGCCAGATGTTCATAACCGCCATTTTGTAAAGGGCAAGTCCGCCGAGCGCGATGGCATCAGCCATCATCAAAACTCCGTCGCCAAAGCATTCGTCAATGGTTTCGATATCGTTGATGAAATAGGACATAAGGTTTCCAACCTTATTTACCTGATAATACTGTTGAGAGAGATTCTTGCATCTTCCGAACATACGGCGGCGAAGGTCGGTCGAAACCTTTATCGAAGCGCCGAAAAAGCAAATACGCCACACAAAGCGTCCGACGAGCATAACGAGAATTATGACGAGCATCGGCAAAAGAATCTCGTCAAGCACGAATTGCATATCAAAATACCGCAAGGAAGCGTCTATCTTCCCTGCATCAATATTTGCGTTATGCTGTATACCGTCAAGAATCAAGGCATAAAGGTCGGGGGTCTTTAACTGGAAATAGTCAATAACAACAAGGGCGAGTATGCCAAGGAGAAGCTGCGGTGCATATCGAATGTAATATCGGTTTATATGCTTTCCGAATACCATATAGCCTCCTATCCTATGCGCCAACGCACGGGCGCACCCAAAATAAACTATTATATATGTTACCACAAATAAAATGCGATTTCAATATCAAAGGTGAAAAATATTTTTTCTTTTAAAAATTCCGCCATCATCAAGGCAAAGGCAAAACGAGCCATCAAAAGCAAAAATGCCAAAACGTAAATAATCAATTACATTTTGGCATGGGATATTAAATTGAAAATGCCGCGATAATTTAACACGGGTGCTACTCAAGCTCGCTTTTCATATCGCGAGTCATAAGATTGTGCATTGCCGTACGCGGGCTTACGCCGTCGACCAAAACGGAATACACCGCCTCGGTTATCGGAAGCTCCACGCCGTATTTTTTTGCAAGAGCCACCGTCGCGCCGAGTGCGTGATACCCCTCTACGACCATTCCGATTTTCTCGCTCGCCTCCCGATAAGACATACCGCCGCCGACAAGCTCTCCGCAGCGGTTATTACGGCTGTGCCTTGAGGTACAGGTTACGACAAGGTCGCCAATGCCCGCAAGACCCATAAAGGTGCGGCGCTTGCACCCCATGGCAAGCCCCATTCGTGTCATTTCGGCAATTCCGCGAGTGATAAGCATTGCCTGTGCATTATCGCCAAAGCCCATTCCGCGACCCATTCCCGCGGCAAGCGCGATTATATTTTTCATTGCTCCCGCAATTTCAACCCCCTCTACGTCGGTGTTGGTATACACGCGCATACAGCCCGAGGCAAATGCGGAGGCAACCTTGCGCGCGACCTCCTCGTTTTCACAGGCAGAAACGATTGACGTAGGCTGTCCGAGGGCAACCTCCTCTGCGTGCGTGGGTCCCGAAAGAGCGCATACGGTATACTCAAGAGTGGGGGCGTGTAGAGAAATCGCATCATTAATAACTCCACTCATTGTAAGGAGAGTGCCATCCTCTATTCCCTTTGTCGCGCTTGCTATAACTACGCCGTTTGGCATATAGGGTGCCGCAAGCGAAACCGTATCGCGCAAGTATTGAGATGCGACGACAACGATGCAAATTTCACATTCCGACACGGCTGAGGATATGCTTTTGTCGTATATAATTCCGTCGGGGATTACCGCACCCGGGAGGTTTTTATGCGCCCTCGTTTGCTCGATAGATAAAAGCTCCGACTCTATTGCGCTCCAAAGAGTAACCGAATGTCCGTTTTCAATCAAAAGCGCGGCAAGAGCCGTGCCCCACGTGCCCGCGCCGAGTATTGTTATTTTCATATTTTTATCCTTTTAATTTAGTCGTAATTTTACGATTTTATGCCACAAAAGCTTAATCTTGTCCGTAGACAGTATACCACCGATTAGAAAATTTGTCAAGACAATAGCGGACGGAGGACTGCGGCTTTGAATATGATACAGCAGGTGCGGAGGTGATTTGCATTTTTTTACTTGCATTTTTTTACTTGCATTTTTTATTCCGCCGTGATAAAATCTAATTAAAGTAATTATAGGGTAAGGATTATGAAGCGTTTATTAGGATATATTTTTTTAGCCGCGGTTTTGCCCGCGATATTTACCACGGGGTGCCAAAGAACGGACGGTGACGAGCGTGTGAAAATGACAGCAATAGTCACCGCGGTCGGAGAAAAAATAGAGGTAGAGGTGCTTGAAAGCGAATATACCTCGGGTCCGCATTGGGTTATAACAAGCGACGGCACGGTATACGAAAAGGACGGAAGAAAAATAAAGCGGTCGGACATTTCGGTCGGCGACACCGTGGAGATATTTTATAACGGGCAGGTTATGTTAAGCTTTCCGCCGCAGATTGCGGCACGTCGGATAGTCGTGAAATAGGAGATATGCACGGCGGCTTGCTCCGCTTTTGCCCGCTTTTTCCCCCTTTCGGCAGGTTTTGAAAAAAGCGTTTAAAAATGTTTTGAAAATCCCTTGACAAAGGAGATAAAACTTGCTATAATACTATGGCAAGTCACAAAAATACCGACTTCACCAAACGGAGACGTACTCAAGTGGTGAAGAGGCGCCCCTGCTAAGGGTGTAGGTCG
>JAZSHN010000182.1:0-5777 GCA_045533315.1 Eubacteriales bacterium
TTCTACCTCCAAGCTTTTTTCGTCTATATTGTATCACCGATACATATAAAAATCAACACTTTATGAAAAATCAACACGGAAAATTCATAACAAAATGGCGCGCCGAGGCGCGCCATTCAATAGATTAAAAAGCGTTAATCAGGCATCAATGCCCTTTAGGACAGCACCGAGTTGCTCCGCACCCGCGAGGAAGGCGTGCTTTGCATCCTCAAAAACGTAGGGGTTTTTGAAGCTTGCGCCGACGAGCTTATTAAGTCCGTCAAAGCATTCAAGGTGCGGCTCAAGCGTTATGACGGTATCCCTTCCCGTTTTGAGGTGGGCGGCAAGAATTTCGGCTATTTTTGCCTCTCCGAGTCCCGCGGGGACGATGGCTCTTTCATAAAGTGCATCTTTAATATGGAAGTAATCGACGTGGTCGGATAGAAGCGAATACGCCGCTTCGGGGTCGTATTTGTCAAGCACAAAATTGCCCATATCGAACACGGCGCGAAGCCTTCCGCCCGTAGCGTCGATAAGCTGCTTGCACGCCTCTGGCGATTCGCCGAAAATGCGAGCCTCGTTTTCGTGGCAGAGGGTAAGACCGTAGCCGTCGGCAAGGTCAAGAAGCGCATTTATACGCTCCACAACAGCACCGAAGCATTCCTCTCTCATTTTGCCCTCGGGGAGATAAAAGGAAAACATACGCACGCGTGTTGCGCCGAGGATATTTGCCACGCGAAAGCAATTTTCCGCCTGTACAAGGTGGGTGCCGAAATCGTCGTCAAGATTGATTTTACCAAGAGGAGAGCCGATGGAATATACCCTTATTCCCGCCTCGTCAAGCCTTGCCTTCAGCTCCCTCGCCTCCGTTTCGGTAAGGTCGGCAATGTTTTTATCGCCGACAAAGCGCGGCTCTATATAAGGGTAGCCAAGAGTGTTGAGCACATAAATTTGCTCGTCAATATTACGTGAATACTCGTCGGCGAATGCCGAAAGTAAAAGCTTTGCCATAATAACTCCGTTATGTACAGTTTTGTTTACGTTTTTATTGATATATGCGCACCCGTGTTAAATTTCACGGGTGTGCCGTTTTTTTGCGAAGTGCAAATTTTAAAATCAAATACGTCCGATTATTTCCTCGTTACCCGATGCAATGGCGCGAATTGTCGCATCTATCACAAAGACGGGTGCAAAGAAATCCGAGAGGCTGAACGGGTTTTCCCCGCCCCTTGTAACGCTGTAATACTCGTTCATTTCGTGGACGTATATTGCCTCGTTAACCAGAATGTCGGTATGGGCAACAGCCTTTTCTCCGCTTACCGAAAGGTGGTAGAGGTAATTCCCCGCCACAAACTCCGCATAAACGTCGTAGTCGTCGTATCGGTATACGCAATTTACGGCACCTTCTCTTACAAATGCCCTTACGCTTTTGGGATAGTAGCCAAAGGTCTCTTGCATAATCTGAACAAGGTGCTGTGCATAAAACCAGAAATCGCCGTAGGCGTTTTTGAGATCAACGGGGGCGCGAAGATATCCTCCGATAACCCTTCCGTATTCACCGCCTTCAATTCCCGCTTTAATCGCGCGTACCTCCTTTGTGCGAATGCAGGACGAGCCTCCCGAAAAGGGGTTCTTGTATTTTTCAAGAAGGGCGGCAAATTTGCGGGCATCCTCGACGGATGCGGTTGCGGGCTTGTCAATAAAGATAGGCATACCCGTTTCAATATACGGGAGCGCGTATTTGAGGTGGTTGTCACCGTGACGTGCGGTAATCATTATTCCGTCGACAGCACCGACAAATTCGTCGTGGGATTTTGCGGTGTAGACTCCGTAATTCGTTCTCATACGCTCGTTTGCGCTCTCGTCGTCGGTGTATACGCCCACAACCTCAAGCTCCGGGTACTTCCCCTCCTGAATAAGCTTTATAAACGCGTCGGCGTGCGAGTTTTCACAGCCGAGAATTGCAATTTTAAACATAAATTAACCCTCCGTAGTGGGATAGCGAAGCGGAAGCGGATTTTGCGCGTGGCACTCCTCTATCACCGAGATAATTTTTGCCGCCATTTCGGGAGTTACCTGCATCGGCTTTCCCTCTGTGATTTTGGCGTAAACCATACGGTAAAAGGCATCGACGGCGGTATCAAATGCCGAGCCCTTGAAATCGGCGCTTTCCTCGTGTATAACGAGCTTTTCGGAGCAATATGCGGGAAGTCCGTTTTCGTCCGAGAGAGAGCTAAATATTACGGGTCTTTCGGGGTTTTCACCGTCAACGATATACTTCATTTCATATCGGGTGGTGGTGCATTTATATGTGCCGCGAGAGCCGCAAATCTTGATATTATAGTCGTTAAAGGCATCGGCGGAGTTCATTTCTACGTCGATTACCGGCTTATTCGGGGCGGTCATAATGATTTTTGCATAGTCCTCTCCGTCGCCCGAGGTCATTGCCGTGTCAAGTCGGGAGAATACCACGCGCGCGTCCTTTGAAAAATCAAGGAAGCCGAGCGCCATTCCGATTGGGTGGGGTCCCGTGTTATAGATGCTTCCCGCACAGCGAGAGAGCAGGGTCTGCCAATCCCAACGACGGGAAAAGCCGTTGTATTTTATTGCGATTTGCTTTATATCGCCGAGCCTTCCCTCCGAGAGAATACGGCGGGTTTCGGTATAAATGGGTGCGAGGAAGGTTTGCTGGAATACGGCAAGGGTTACGCCGTGCTTTTCGGCAAGAGAAATAAGGGTGTCGCACTCCAGACGGGTGCGTGCAAACGGCTTTTCAACCGCAACGTTAAAGCCGTGGGTGATAAGGTCGCGGGTAACCGAATAATGCTCGTCGGAATAGGAGGCGTTTACGACAAGGTCGATGTCGTGGATAGCGTAAAGCTCCTCGTGCGAGGCAAATGCCCTGCAGCCCGCGTATTCAGCCTCTGCTCTTTCTCTGCGGGCGGGGTCGCGCTCTACGACGTATTTAACCTCGCAGATATCATTCAAGTCGGATTTGAAGTAAGCGCCGTGGATATCCCTTCCACTTCTTCCCTGTCCGATTACGGCAAGACGGAGTTTTTTCATTTCTTCTGTCCTTTCTTTATAAAAAGTTATTACAACTACATTATAAAATAACAAAAAGCGTAAGTAAATATGAAAAAGATGCAAAATATATTGCAAAAAGTGTAATGACGTGTTAAAATAAAGAAAAGGAGTTGATTTATATGAAAGCAATAAATATTATAGCTGTTTCGGGAGAGAGCTTTGTCTTAAATCACGGTATGGTGGAATCCCCCGAGCCCGAGAGCTTTCCGCCCCATATTCACGAGGCGTGGGAGCTTTTATTCTTTCTTCGAGGGGATATAAGATACAACGTGCTTGGTAAAAGCTACAAGCTCAAGCGCGGCGACCTTGTGCTTTCCCGTCCGACGGTGCTGCATCGAATCGAGCCGACGGGAAGCGACAAATACGAGCGCGTAAACGTAATATTCGACGAGAATATGATACCCGAGAGTATTATGAAGAAAATCCCCGACGGGGTGGACGTTTTCGCACTTGGTGCGGCAGGCAGGGTTTTTGATATTTTTACCAAAATCAATGAATATGCCGAGAGCTTTTCGGGCGAGGAGCTTTCGCTTTTGGTCGGAAATCTGATTATAGAGGTGATGTACAATCTCACGGTTTCGGACAGCCTTGTAACAGGGCAAACGCCAACCAATCCGTTGATAGCCGAGGCTCTTTCGTATATAGACGAAAACCTTACCTCAATCAGTGGGGTGGACGAGATTTGCGAGCATCTTTATATTACGAAAAGCCATTTGCATCACCTGTTTATAACGCATCTCGGTGTTACGCCGAAGCGATACGTTAATTCAAAGCGGTTGCTCCTGGCACAGAGGCTTATCCGTCAGGGAAAGCGGGCAACCGAGGCGGCAAGCGCCGTTGGATACCTCGACTATGCGACCTTTTTCCGCGGCTACAAAAACTATTTCGGATACGCGCCGAGCGAGGAAAATGCGAGGGTCAGCCTTGATGCAATTGTGGGGTAAATTGTGAGATAATTCACACAAGGAGCGATAATGAGAGATTATATTTTGGACTTTATGGAATACTCCGACTATCCCGTTGAGGCAAGGGAGACTCTGATTGTGGCGTTTGAGCTTGCAGCGGGGGATGCGGAGTGCAACCGAATTATGCAGGAAATTACCGATGAATACGAAAAAAATGCGGATATGAATTACAACCTTCTTTTTGATGGGGCTGTGACGATATCCGAGCGTATCGGTGTTAGCGAATACACGGTTGACCTCCTGCTTTTTATGCTTCTGACACGGGGGCTTCGTCGGAGGTATGACAAACGCGGCTTTTCGGAGGATATGTACCGCGGGGCGGTGCTTGACCTCAAATGGAAGCTTCTCGAATGCCACGGTGTAAAGGGTGTATGGGGTTCTTTTGTGAAGGAGTGGCTTGTAGGTTGGTTTCGCGTTGCGAGATTTGCATTTGGCAGGCTTCAGTACGAGCTTTGCAGCTTTGGTCGGGAATACGAGCATTGCGGCGTGGTTTTAAAGCCGGAGGACAAGGCTGTTTTTGTGCATATCCCGCGCTCGCTTGAGCCGCTTTCTGCGGAGAGCGTTGACCTTTCGCTTTGTATGGCGAGGGAGTTTTTTGCAGGTGATTTTAACGGTGGGCAAGTTGTTTTTTGTTGCTCCAGCTGGATGCTTTATCCCGATAATCTCAAATTTCTCTCTCCTCTTTCAAACACCGCAAAATTTGCGGCGAGATTTGATATTATATCATCAGATACAGACGATGATGGCAAGTACCCAAATGCATGGCGCGTATTCAATCAAGAATTTAACGGCGACACGTCTGAAATAAATCCGACGACAAAAATCGGTTCCGCCCTTCTTGAGCATTACAAGCGCGGCGGAAAAATGGGTAGCGGATTTGGTATTTTGCTTATGTAAAACGAAAAGAGCAGACGGTGTCTGCTCTTTTTTGCTATTCAACTATTTTTGTCAACATTCAGCTATTTGAAATATACGATAAAAGTATCTATACAAAATAAACGATAAAAGACAGTCAAGCAGTGAAGATGTACAAAAGTGCTTGCTTCACGTTATGACTGCCTTTTATATGTTATCAGAATTTTTCGGGATATACGCCTGCTGCCTTGAGCTGCTTGAAGGCTTCTACGACGCCCGGCTTATCCACCTTGTAGGTGACGCCGTACCATTTATCCTTGCTGTCGAGGACACGGACGTCCGCCTTTCCCTCCTTAAGAAGGTCGGAGACGAGAGTGGGGAGAAGGTACTCGCACTTCATTGGGTTTTTCGGAACGTTTTCGTCAAGGAATGCGGGGAATCTGTCGCGGCAAGCCTCGAGATACTTCGGAGTAAGTCCCCAAAGGTTCATAGATACGAGGGTATCGGGGTCAAGCGGATGCTCTCCGTCCTCCTCGATATAATAAATCTCGCCTTTCGGTCTTACGCCGATTTTGGTGCGCTCCACAATTTCGGTGAGCATACCGTTTTCGTAGGCGCAAACTCCGCGAGATACAGTTCCCTGCTCGGTAACGGTGTTCTTGATGCGGTAGCCGACCATTGCGAAATGGGTGCTGCTTTCGTCGATATTTTTGAGATAGTCGTAGATTTTTACAAAGGCATCAACTCCGTAATAGTCGTCGGCGTTAATAACCGCAAAGGGTGCGGTCACGGTGCCAAGGCAGCACATAAGCGCGTGTGCGGTGCCCCACGGCTAAGTCGGAGGCCAAGCGGTCTTAGGAAGACAAGCAAGTTGTTCAACTCCTTGGCTCA
>JAZSHN010000024.1:0-9708 GCA_045533315.1 Eubacteriales bacterium
AGTCGTGCAGGTAATTTATTAACGTCGGCACTCCGCTTCCCGTTTTTGCGGAAAAAGCAAGGCAGCCGATAAACACCAACCCGATATTTACGAATTGTACAGTCAGAATACAGCGCTTTTCAGTTTTTGAAAGCGGTCCTGTTACCACCGTCTTATAGGTAAGCCAAAGCATCGCGACCATCACCGCAACTCCCCAGATAAAGGTTGCCCACCAGTGGTCAAGCACCCACGCAATCCTTGAAATAGAGGTATAAAGCGGGCTTTCCTCGCTTAATCCGATAAGCGTAAAGGATAAAAGCGGCATAATCACAAGTCCGACGACTACAATAAATTTTCTTGAATTAACGATTTTGGATATATTTCTTTTCAAAGGAGCCCTCCGATGCAAAATCAATAGTAGGGTATACTATATAATATAATTGTTGCCGTTATTTTAAAAAACAATGTTGTAATTGTAAAAATATGCAGGAAAGCAAAATGGGCAAGAAACGCTTCTTGCCCATAAATATCTTTGAAGTAAGTAAAAGCCTGTACGCAGGTCATAATTACAGTTAAGGACCTGCTCGTATGAGAAGCGGTATTCCTTTCCGAAATCAAGCAAAAGCCAAGCAATATCGTGGCGAAATCGGAGTGGAAAGCCTATTTTATATGCTTTTTGATAATTTCGTTGACCCTCTCTCTTATCTTAAGCATAGTATCGGCACTTTTAGCACAGGTATCAAAGGTTATATTTGCTCCAAACACATCTTCTATGGCTCTTACTACCTCGCTGTGGGAGGTCATAGATTCGGCAAGCTTCATAGCCTTGATGTCTTGAAGAGCCTCGTGAAATACGACGAGCCTTATTGATTCGAGAGGAGTTCCATCAAATTCGGGGTATACGGAAAACGCATCACCTGCAGGGAATGCAAAGTCTGCACACGGCTCGGAGTATGGATTGATCGGATCTCCCGAATACTGATTGTTATAGAAATTATAGCCCCAATGCAAAAATCCTTTTATGTTATACTTGTACATCTGCATACCAATGGAACGGTTGCGCCAGGAGGGCATAGAGATATATCTGTTGGAAACCTCCAGCGGCTGGCTCACACAATAGTATGTCCAAAGGCCCTCAACACCCGCATCGAGGAACGGCTTTATGTGGTTGTTTGCGGGAATTGGGTGATCGAGGACGCCCGTTTGGTAAAAGTCAAATTTGGAAAGCGCATCCATTATGGTGTAGCCCTTTAGCAGATCCGCGATTATCGCCTTTGCCTTCTTGTAGCTATCGAGATGTGAAAGCCCCGGCTCGTCGGAAACGTGGAAGAAGCAACGCTTGTCATCATTTCTTGCCTTCAGATGGGCGAGCAGCTCGGTGAGGAAGGCTCGGAGAAAAGCGGAATATTCTTCGCCCGTGGCATCTGTGCTCCAGCCGAAGATTTTTTTGTACTCACCGTCAACCGTAGCCATGATTTTCGGCGCGTGAGCAGCTCCCCATTGGGTGAAAAAGTGGGATATCTCAATGTACTCTATACCGCATCTGTTACACATATCTATCCATCTGTCAAGGAGAGAGAAATCAAACTCGTATTTTTCACCGGTTTTCACAACGCGTACCAGCTGTGTCGTGCGACGTTCACCGCCCACGGCGGTGTCAAGCGGAGGGGTAAATACGGGAGTGAGAAGCATATTAATACCGTTTCTTCTTGCCGTTTTTGCAAAGTGCTCAACGATTTCCCAGTGCTTTTCCGACCACACGTCAACGTTATAATAGCTTGCAAGACAGTCGGCGTGAAACCACTGCGTGAAATATATATCCTCCCTCGGAAGCACGGCGTCGATGACCTCTATTTCGATGGATGACTCACATTTTCCGTATTCTCCGTCATCGAACGAGAAGGAAAGCGTGTACTTGCCCGCTGCAAAGCTATCGGGGATATTTATCTCTATCCACGCAGAGTTCAGCTCGTCAGTAACGAAGGATATTTTTCCTCCGTAGTACAGGGGCTTCAAAAGGTCGGGGTAGAGTCCCGGAACGGCACGTAAATAGTTGTCGTCTGTGCCAAGCGTATGGATAGCCTTTGTTACGGGCACCGAGAACACCCGTCTGATGCTCGCAAACGGAGCAAGCTCGCCTTGCGGTACGATGGGAAGCCGTCTTGGCTCCCAAAGCGCGGGACTGTTTGCGCCCTCGCAAACGTATAGCAGTTGTATGGACAGTCTTTCGCCACAAAGGACGGATACGTGTTCAAGCTGCTCAAAGTCCTCTAACCTCTGGTCGAGAAAGGCTTTTTCAAGCGATGATACTATTTTTGTCTTAACCATAAGGCACCACCTTGTTTTTATTATGCTTTAACGTAATCATTGTAGCATATTCGGGGGATAGTGTCAATACAAGAAATGTCGTTATGTCAAGGAAATGATATACGAAATTTGATTACACGCTGCGCGAAATAGATAGGGGGGGTATGCGAACCCCGCGCCTCTGGCGCGGTGCCCGATGCGACTAAACCGAAACCAAAAAAGCGATACCCTCTTTTGGCGGGTGTCACGTTATATGCGGACGGTGTCTTTTCCGTTTTCCCGTTGCCAAAATTCAATCGTCACCAATCGGTAAAAAACGTGTAAACTTATGCCCCTCTAATGCGCTCGGCGCGGTAATCGGTGGGGGAGAGTCCTGTATGCGCCTTAAAAACCTTGCAAAAGTAGGAGAAGCTGTTAAAGCCCGTAGATATTGCAATGTCGGAAACGGATGTCTTGCGGTTGGCAAGAAACACCTTTGCCTTTTCTATGCGGTATTCGTTTACGAAATCCGAGAAGCTGCAGCCAAAGTTCTTTCTAAAAAGGCGGCAAAAATAGGAATTGTTAAGATACATCTCCGCCGCCGCGGAGGACGAGGTAATCTGCTCGGTATAATGCGCGATAACGTAATCGATAATACGCTTACAAAACGCGGCTTCCTTCGTTTCCGTGCGGCTTGCTTCAAATATCTCGGCACGGCAGGCGGCAGCAAAAACAAGCGACATACGGCCCACGACCTCCATTTCCCAACCGACGTTTTTTTTCTCGGAGGCGGTGACGGTCAATTCAATCTGCGAGCAAAGCCCCTGTGCCTGTGGGTCCTCCGCGCGGATAGGCGCTCCGACGGTGAGTACTCCGTCCTCAAGCTTGCGCGCAAGCTCCTTGTCCCACAGCAGCGAAAGGTCGAAGCATACGCAATTGTACGCGGTGTACGGCTTTGTTCGCGCGCGGTGTACGGCGTATGGCGGGATAATCAGAATATCCCCCTTTTTTATATGAAAGGTGGAGGAGTCAACGGTAAATTCCGCACTGCCCTCGAGCATTGAGATAAGCTCGACCTCCCTGTGGTGATGCGCGACGAAGGACCCCTCGTAGGGAGAGGGCAAGGTCCTGTACTTTGCGAGTGGAACGGTGGTGTACGACGTCTTAAATCCATCCTGTAGCATATTACCTCACTATGTCAATACAGTTATAATCGGTTGTCAATATACTGTTTGCAAACGCAAATTATGCAGTATATAATTATATTGTAGTGCAAAATGCCTATTTTGTCAACTATAATTCAAAAAGGAGTAGTGGATATGTTTAAAAAACTATGCACGTTATTTCTCGTTATGACTGTTTGTACATTGGCGATGGCGGCTGTTATCAGCTCCGCGAGCAACGAAAAGGTCAAGGAAATGCTAAACGTCGCCATTGTTACGGGTGATGAGAATAACGATCTTTTAAAAACCTCACTCGATAATTACGACGGAGTGCGCGTTTTTTCCACCCTCGGTGACGCCATCACGGCAGCCGAGGAGGGCAGTGTCAAGGGTATTATGATACTCGCGGACAACTATCCGAACACAACCACCGTGTTTACCGATACGGAGGCGGAGAGACTCAACGCCCTTAAAGACGTCCGCGTGTACGTGGAGTACCCCGCGGTTAACGAGGCGCTCGGAATCGTCGGCTACGAGGGCACGGACGTAATGGGCTACGACAGGGCCGTGGTTACCGATGCGGAGGCGCTCGGAATGGAGAAATTTTCTCTCCTTTACGTCCACGGTGCAAAATACGCGGTAAAAACCGACGTTTCAAGCTCGTGGCTCGTCAATGCGAAGGTTGCGGGCTATGATGCTGCGGATTTCGGACTTGATGGCTGTGAGCCTTGCTCCATGCTTGAGCTTAATGACGCGGGCAACGTTCTTATTGCCTCGACGAAGCTTTCGCAATTTATATCTGCACGGTATGCGCCCTACGGGCGGTGGCAGAGGCTTTGGCTTTCGGTTCTTTCCTGGGTCGGCGGCACGGAGCTTTCGGACGTTGAATGGACGCCCGCAATGAACGCTAATTACGGACCCGACGAGGAGCTTGCCGACGATGCGTATTCCGAGGCGGTAAGGCTGAATACCGAGTGGTACGTTAACTCGGGACTTCTTATCGACGGCGGAAGCGGCGGCTTGCTCGAGGGCTTTCAATCGGGCAACAACTTTGACGTTTACGGCGAACAGTCGATACGAAGATGCCTTCGCGCGGACTGTAACGGAGAGAGCATCGGCGCGCTTGCACTCGCGGCACAGCTTCTCGATAACGGGGAGTATAAGGAGGTCGCCTACGAATTGATGAGCTGGCTTTTGGAGGATTCACTGCTTTCGGGCGGTGACAGAGCCGACGTGACGAAATCACAGTACGGTCTTTTCTCCTGGCACGACGGCGCGTACAATCAATATTACGGCGACGATAATGCAAAGGCTATCCTCGGGCTTATTCTCGGCGCGTCTGCGCTTGAAACCGACGAGTTTGACGAGCGTATTCTCGAAAGCATTATCGCAAACTTCCGAACCTCTGGCGTTTACGGCTTCCGCGGAAGCAGGCTTCTTGCCGAGGATATAGAGAGCGCGGGATGGGAGTATTACTATAATTCAACCACCGTAAATTATTCCTCTCATTTTGAGTCGCTGCTTTGGGCGTGCTATCTTTGGGCGTATGACAAAACCGGCTATGAGCCTTTGCTCACCCGCACGCGCACGGGAATATCAATGATGATGACCGCGTACGAGAATACGATGACGGGCGACGTCGATAACGGCGTAAACGAATGGTATTTCCAAAACGGAATACAACAGGAAAGAGCGAAAATGATTCTCCCCCTCGCCTGGCTCGTAAGGATTGAGCCTACGGAGGAGCATATAGGCTGGCTTGATCGAATGATTTCCGACCTTATGGCGTATCAGGACGAGGACACGGGCGCATTGCGTGAGATTACTCCGGTGGAGGGCTACGGCATTTCGCATCTTCCTCCGTTCACCGATAACAGCAAATACGGAACTGCCGAAGCACCCGTTATACAAAACGACGGTGACCCCGCCTCCGATTCGCTTTATACCTCAAGCTTTGCGATGATGGGTCTTAACGAGGCGTATGCCGCAATGGCAAGCCTTGGTAATACCGAGCTTGCGAACAAGTTCGGTAAATATGCCGCAAGCCTTTCCGACTATCACGTAAGAATACAGCAGATAAGCGACAATTCCAAATATAGCGGAGCTTGGTTCCGCGGCTTCGATTACGAAAAATGGGAGGTTTACGGCTCGGACGGTGACGCGGGCTGGGGCGTTTGGTGCGTTGAAACGGGTTGGTCACAGGCTTGGATATCCGCAACTCTCTCTCTTGAGTCGATGGACACCAGCATTTGGGATTATACCGAGGCTTCAAGCATAGGCGACAGCTTTAATGACGTCGCACTCCGTATGCTTGATTTCGACGAGTCGAAAATAACTCCTATACCCACCTACGAGCTTTCGGGAGAGGTCGGAGTCAGAGGCACCTCGAGCCTTCTTTTCGATGGGCTTATCGGCGACCTTACCACCTACACGAGCGGCTGGTTTGGCGCGGAGGGGGTTGATATTACCCTTTACGTGGATTACCAAAGAACGGTTTCCTTTGACGTTCTTTCCCTCGGATTTTTCCAGGATATGGCTATGGGTATTTGCGTCCCTGCAAAAATAACCGTTTACGGCTCTGCCGACGGTGACACGTATCACCTCATCGGAGAGGCGGTCGGAACTACCGATATTCAAAACGAATACGATACAACCAACGGACAAAAATTCCGAAGGCTGCTTTCGGTAACGGCGGACAGCACGGAAAGCGTAAGATATATAAAGGTTGAAATTAAGTCGGCGGGCAAGTTCAACAACCCCAATCACGGCGTTATCCCGCATTGGATTTTTATGGACGAGCTGGAGCTTTCCTATAAAGCTGCCGACCTCTCGGCTCTGAAGGAGCTTATAGACACGGTGTCAAAGCTCGACACCACCGATTGCCAGCCCGCAACAGTTATCGCGCTTGACGAGGCACTTTCTGCGGCTATCGGCTACTGTAACACCGAAAATCCCGACCCCGATATGCTTCCGAGTATATACGACGCGCTCGATGCGGCGGCTTCGGGTCTTGAAAAGAAGATAAAAATCAATATTAGCTCGGCTCCCTCCGACTTTACACAGTGGGGAAGCAATTATGCAAGGCTTACCGACGGAAAGCACGGTGTGGACGGCGACGAATCGCTCACGGCGGGTCAGGTGAAGGTTGTAATGAACGCATACCAAGCATCGCAGTATGACAGACCCGTGGAATTCGTTATTGATCTCGGAAGCACACAAACGGTTCTTTGCGCGGGATACAGCGCAAGATCGCTTCCTCGCTCGGGCATCTATTCGCCAAACGTTGACGTATATATATCCGACAGCTTGAGTGGCGAATGGACTCTCATAGGCTCGGCAAAGGGACGCCCCCACGCGGGTCGGTATCAAGACGTTGTGGAGTGGCACACAATCTCTGCGGAATGTAACGGAGTGGGCAGATACGTAAAGCTTGTTTTCTCCTCCAACCACGAAAACGAGATAGAATATACGAGTGGTCTTAATTACGCCCCCGACAATCAGCTGAAGGTTGCGGAGTGGTTTTTCCCCTCCGAGATATTCGTAAACGAGTTTCGCACCGTTGACGTAAATGCGGAGAATGCAAGCGTAACCGTCACCGACAGCAACGGCAGGGAGCTTTCGGTCGTCGGCGCAATGCTTGGCAGCGACGTTACGGTCACGGTTACTCCGAATGATGCAAACGCGGGCATTACCGCAACCGTAAACGGTCAGGCGTTAAAGGTCGAGGGCGGTATTTTCAAGCTCGAATGCATTCGCGAAAATCAGTCGGTCAGCGTTACGGCGGAGAGCTACACCGAGAGGGATTACCCGTACTTTGTCGGACTTAAGGACTGGGTGCATCAAACGAGCATTCCGACCTACACCTTAACGGAGGATCTTAAGGCATACGACAGAAACGGAAAGGATATTTCCGAGTATATAGAGGTTATTTCAAATAATATTCAGGCTACCGTGGGTACATACCGCGTCACCTACCGCGTCACCGACCCCGAAACGGGGCTTTATACCGACGCGACGGTTAACGTGTTTATTGTTGGAGGACTTTGGAATACGACGCACGTGCTTGCTATTACGAATTCCACGGCATCGCCCTACAAGGATAATCTTGGAGCTTACGTTTATAAGCTTTTCGACGGAGTTGTCGCTCCCGAGGTAAAGGACGGCTGGGGCAACGGTGCGTTTGTCAGATGGCAAAATACAAGTCCCATTGAGATTGTCGTAAAGCTTGGAAGCGAAACGGGTGTTTCGGGCTTTGGAATATCAATCGGAAGCCTCCCCTACGCGGGCTTTATCCCCCCGCAGGTAAGTCTTTACTATGCAAACGAGCTTGGCGAGTGGACGCTCGCGGGAGCTATCGATGCAATAGAGCATCCGTACTCGGGCGATGAAGAGCTTCGCACTCTTATGAATCTCAGCTATCTTGTAGAGCTTGATAACGTGAAGGCAAAATACATAAAGCTCGTGGTTGAGTTTGACGATGCTTACGCAAATCAGTACGTGACGGATAACGGAACGGTGCTTCGGTCCGAATGGACGGATATCGACGAAATATTCATTAACACCTACTATTCCGTGACGGCAGAGAGCTGCGAAAACGGTAGCGTAACCGTCAGCACGAATAACGAAAAGGGCGCAAGCTGGGGAGAGAGTGCAACCGTTACGGTTACACCCGCCGACGGCTATTATCTCAAGGCGCTTTACGTAAACGGAGTGGCTGTCAACGCAACAAACGGCAGCTACACAATCACGGGCATCACCGAGCGAAAGACGGTCAGAGCCGAGCTTGCGAAAATCGGTATCCGAGGAGCTGCGCTTAATCTTACCGAGTCAATCTCGCTCGTATATTATGCCGAAATACCCGACGGCGACGGTGCGGTAATGAAATTTACGGTTAACGGTAATGATATAATCGCAGAAGCGTATCCTACCGCCGAGGAAAGCGTTTACGCCTTCTTCCTTAACCTCCCGCCGCAATGTATGGGTGATATTGTAAGAGCGGAGCTTTATCTTGACGAGAGCCTAATAGACGTTTATGCGGAATACAGTATTCTTGATTATTGCGAGCATATGCTCGCCTGCGCGGAGGAAAAGTCACTCGCGGGCTATACCGATGAGCAATACGCGGCGCTCGTAACCCTTATCGCGGATATTCTTAACTACGGTGCCGAGGCACAGCTCTATAAGGGCTACAAAACCGATGAGCTCGTTAATGCGGGCATCGTCGCGGAGGGCAGCGAGTTTACCAAGCTTGACGACGGTGCGGCGGCAAGCGGGTCTGCAAGCGAGAGTGAAATGGCGGAAATAGTTTCGGGCGGCGTAAGATTTGACAACGTAAACAGCATATATCTCATTTTGGAAATCTCGGACGGTGCCAACGTAAGCGTAAGCGTTTCAAAGATAAACGGTGTGGCTATGGAATATACCGTGGACGGTATGATTGCACTCGGTGACGGAAGGTATAAGCTTTATACGGGAGCTATCAATCCCACCAACCTTGACGAGAGGTACGCCTTTACCGTTTACGTTGACGGTGTAGAGGTGCAAAGGCTTGAGTACGGAGTTGCGGCTTACGTTTATTACATCCAAAACGAGAAAAACGCCAACGGAGAGCTTACCGATATGGCAAGGCTTGCCCGTGCAACGTATAATTACGGCTGCTCCGCGAAAAAATACGCCGAGCTGTGCGATTAAGGAGGTTCAAGCGATATGAAAAAGCAATATGAAAACGTAGAAGCCGAGGTCCTTGAGCTTTCTACCGACGTCATAACCTCAAGCGACGAGCTTCCGTTTGACAGCACGGAGCAAAAATTTTCTTGGTAACAATCAAACGTAAAACAACACCTCAAGCCGAGCATAAGCCTTTCTCGGCAAAAGGAAGAACAGGCACCCGCGCGGGTGCCTGTTTTGTTTGAAAAATTGAAATTTCGGTAAGCCTAATTTCGCACACGAATATTTCACGCTTGCCGCTTACAAGCGAGCTTGGCGCGCTCTGCGCGGCGTATGCGAACCCCTGCACCTACGGTGCGCGCTTCGCTCCGACCAAGCGGAACAAAAAAGCAGACACCCCGAGATGGGGGCTGCGGAGCTGAATATTTATAACCCTCATTCGCACCGGCTCCGCCGATAAGATAGGTGAGGGAATTTCAGCAGAGCTGAATATACGTCCGCTTGCCGCTTACAAGCGAGCTTGACGCGCTCTGCGCGGCGTATGCGAACCCCTGCGACGTTGTCGCGGTGCCCGATGCGACTAAACCGAAACCAAAAAAGCAGACAAAGTCGG
>JAZSHN010000184.1:0-10532 GCA_045533315.1 Eubacteriales bacterium
ACAGGACATAGCGTCAGTGCGGTATGATTTAAGGTAAATCACTAAAATCTTCCTACGACGGCATTATCCGTATCAGGTTGGAGGGTTTAGCATAGCTATCTCAGCCTTTCGGCACCCCTGATTCTATATTCTGTTCGGTTGTGTTTATTGTAGCATAAGCCGCGGCATTTGTCAAGCAGTGTTTTTGCTTTTTAAGCGGTGTTTTTTTAAGCGATGTTGCTTTTCGTTTATAAAGCGGCGTTGCCCTTCGTTTTGCGGCGGGCTTTTTCCCTTATTCCGCGGAAATATGCTTTTTTATAAACGGGTAAATAAGCTCGGAAAGCTCAAATTCATCTGCATCACCGTTCGGAATTGCGTAATGCACGTGCGTGCCGTGTCTTACAATCCTGTCAACCTCCGCCATATCATAGCCAAAGGCTTTGAGCGTCGCAACCGTAAGCGAAAGCTGCTCCGCGCGGCAGGGAATATCGTTATCAGACCAAATGAAAAGCATCGGCGGATAATTTTCCGCAGCTCGGATATGGTAAAGCGGTGCCGCCCCGTCGATTACAATGCGTCGGGTGTCCTCGCCCCTTTCCTTCAGCACGTTGAAATGCACCGTTGGCTGTCCGGCGTCGTGGATATATCCGTCAATATCCGAATTTGAAAGACCAAAGCGGGCAAGATACTCGCAGTTAAAGCAAAGCATCATCGAGATGTAGCCCCCCGCGCTTGTGCCACCGACGAAAAGCTTTTCTATCCTTTCGCCAAGCTCGCTTTTGAGGAAGGCAACCCCCTCGGCACAGTCGTAAATAAATTCGGGATATTTTGCGCTCGGGTACATTCGGTAGTTAAGGCTTGCCACCGCGATACCGCGCGGTACAAGATAATTCGCAAGACATCTGCCGTCGCGCCCCTTGTCGCCCTCTACAATTCCGCCGCCGTGAAAATACACGAAAAGCGGAAAGCTCTCCGTATCCGGAAGATAAAGGTCAAGCGACCTGTCGCCTGTTTTGCTATCCGAATAGTATATATCGGTTTTCTTTATCATATCCACCTCCGTGTTGTTAGTCACACAGCCGCGAAAGAACGCGCGCGACCTCGTCGTCACCGTCCGCATCCGCAAATTCAAGCGAGTACATACCTTGGTAGCCTATTTCGCGGAAAGCAGAAAGCGTAGCCGAAATATCTATATCTCCGCACCCGATTTCGCAGTCGTAAAATCGACCTCCGTCCTCGGAAACGTATTCAAAGCCCTCGCCGCTTTTTGCATAGTCCTTGATATGCGCGTGGCAAATTCTGTCGCTCATTGCTCTGATAAAATCAACGGGGTCGGTATCGGCAAAAAGGACGTTTCCAATATCAGCCACAACACCTATTTTCTCACCCGAAAGCTTCAGCGCGCGGTCAACCCATTCAATTCCGTTGAATACGTAGCCCTGCGGCTCGATAAGCGTTTTGACACCGAGCGTGGCACAATAATCCGCAACACAGAGGGCAATGTCCATACCCGTGTTAAATCTTCGCTCCCTTTCACTGTTTGAAAGCCGTCCGCATTTGTAATCAAGAGCTATCGTGTGGTGCAGATAGGGGATTTCAAGCTCCGAGCAAATCTCGGCATATCCCAACAGGTTTTTTGTGCTTTCCCTTGGGTCTGCAATTGCATTGATTCCCACGCTGAAGCAGGGGAGGGAAAGTCTGCGCTCGCGTGCGTATTTGCCGATTGCTCTTGCAATTTTAACGTCGGGGGTCTTAAGCTCCTCGCAAAAATTCATAAGCTCGATACCGCCGACACCGAATTTTGCAGCACAGTCGATAATCTCATAGGAGCTTGAACGCCCCCTGTACATAGAGCTGTAAAAGCAAATCCGTTCTCTTGAAGTTTTCATATATAACCCTCCGAATTTTTGGATTTTGACAATAATTGTTTACAAAATCAATCCTTTGGATAAAGCTCTAACATTTCGTCAAGCGCGCGCATAACGCCAAGCTTTCCGTAATCGTAGGAAAGTCCGCCCTGCATATACGCGGTATACGGCTCGCAAATCGGGCCGTCTGCCGAAAGCTCGTTGGTTGCGCCCGTGACAAACGTACCCGCCGCCATGATTTCGGGGTGCGGGTATCCCGGCATATCCCCCGGCTCGGGAATTGCGTAAGCCTCAACGGGCGAGCCCATCTGTATTCCGCGACAGAATTTAATGAGCTTATCTGCGGAGTGGAGGTCGATTGTCTGCACAATATCGGTGCGCTTTTCGTCGTATTTCGGGCTTACGTCGGAATATCCCGCAAGCTCAAGAAGCCTTGCCGCAAATGCCATAGACTTCAGCGTTGCCGCCGTAGTCGTGGGTGCCATAAACAGTCCCTTGAAAAAGGAGGCGAGCTGGTTGTAGTTTGCGCCGAGCGATTTTCCTACGCAGGGGGCGGTAAGTCTGTCCGCTATATCCTCAATGACATCGCGTCTGCCGACACAGTAGCCGCCCGAAAGAGCAAAGCCCGCACCCAAATTTTTCATAAGCGAGCCAACGAAAACGTCAGCACCTACGTCGGTCGGCTCTCTATCCTCGGTAAACTCGCCGTAGCAGTTGTCTACCATTATAACCGTTTCGGGGCAAGCATCCTTTATAACCCTGACCGCCTCGGCAATCTGGTCGATATAAAGGCTCTTTCTCTGTGCATAGCCGCGGCTTCTCTGTATTGCCGCAACCTTAATATCCCCCCTCGACACTCTTTCGCGAATTGCGTCAAGGTCAAATTCGTTACCCTTGAGGTCAATTTCCTCGTATTTTACACCGTATTTGAGAAGCGAGTTTCTGCTCTCTCCCGTCGTGCCGATAACGCTTTGCAGCGTGTCGTAGGGTGTTCCCGTTACGTAAAGAAGCGTATCCCCGGGCTTCAAAAGACCGCCGAGAGTCACCGCAAGCGCGTGTGTGCCCGACATAAGCTGCGGACGGACGAGCGCATCCTCCGCACCGAAAATATGAGCGTAAACCTCCTCAAGCTTATCTCTGCCCGCATCGTAATAGCCGTAGCCCGTTATCTCAAGAAAGTCGGTTGTAGAAACGCGACACTCCTGAAACGCGGTAAGCACCTTTGCAGAGCAAATGAGCGCGTTTTCGTCTATTTTTTTAAACACCTCGGCACAGTCTGCCTCTGCCTGTCTTGCAAGCTCCGCGGTGTAATCGCTGATTTTAAATCCGTAGTACATTTTCTTTTCCTCTTAAATTCTTTCTAAAAGCGTGATAAGCTCGCCGAGTGTCGCAATTTCGTATTCGGGAAAAATTTCCGTATTGTTTTCGCTCCCCCTCGGGTTGTAATAGACCGTATGTATTCCCGCGTTAATTCCGCCGAGAATATCCGAGGTAAGGCTGTCGCCGACGATAACGCATCTTTTGCGCTCGCCTCCGATTTCGGCAAATACCGCGTCAAAGAATTTGCGGCTCGGCTTGTCCGCACCAATCCTTTCGGAGATAAATATACCGTCAAGGAGCGTGTCAACCCTCGTCACCGAAATTCGCCCCTCCTGCACCTCTCTGTTTCCGTTTGTCACGGCATAAAGGCGGTATTTTCCGCGCAGCTCGCAAAGCAGCTCGCGTGCCCCGTCGATATAGCTCCCCTCAAGCGATAGTCTTTTTGCATAGTATCTTTGTGTTTCGTTGGGGTCTGCATCTACACCAAGCTCGGCGTAAAGCTCGCGAAATCTACCGACAAGGACCTCCTCGCGTGTCCATTCTCCGCGCTCAAGCCTTTTCCAAGAGGCGCGGTTTATTTCAAGATATTTTTCAACAACATCACCCGTCGCAGGCACTCCGAAACGTGAAAAGGTATCGATAATTGATACAAGCTCGTTTTCCGTGAAGTTAAGAATAGTGTCGTCAAGGTCGAAAAGAATAGTGTCTATCATATGCCCTCCGTTTTACCGACACATATTTTACCATACATTTACCCTTTTTTCAAGTACGCTTAATAAATCCGCGCGTTATTTTTTAATAAATCTATGCGTAATTTTTCACACGCGGCAAAAAAGTGCCGAGTCGAATGCGGCTCGGCACAAATTAAAGCGGTATAAAAGCGTTAAAGCGGGCAAATTATTCGGTAAATACCTTTTTTATAGCCTCAAGGTAGCCGTAGCCGTAAAGGTCGTCGGGCTCAAGATAGGAGGTTTCCGTCCACTCGTTCCAAGAGTTGACGGTAATGAGCGCGGGTCGCTCGGGATGCTTTTCAAGCATCTTGTCGGTGTATTCCTTTGCCGCGACGAGAGCCCTTTCAAAAGCCTCGGGCGTGTTGTTCTTTACGATGCCGGGGCGGAATTTTTTAAAGCGCGGGTTGTTGTCCCAGCCGCAGGAAACGTGGGCATAGTACGGAATGCCGTAGCTTTCCTCCGCGCTGTCCCAAACCTCCTTGACGTCCTCCATAATCTCGCCGTAGTCGCGGTCAATGTCGGTAAAATGCACGAACTGATAATGCGAAAAGCTGTCGATGCCCAAAAGCCTCATCACCTCGGCAGAGTCGATAACCGCACCGCCGTCAACACCTGAAAGGTTAAGCGTGCTTCCACTTCTTCCCGTAATTTGAAGATGCACACCGGGAAGACCCTTTTCCTTAACTCTCTTTTTGAGCCATTCAAGGGCGGCAGCCGCATCCTCCGCGCTTCCCATACCCTCGACAAAGGTGGAAAGCTCGTAAATCATAAACACGGGGCATCCGTCAATGGTGTAATAGTTGGGGAGAAAGAAATACTTATCAATAATTCTTTCGCACATCTCCTCAAAGTCAATGCGGTTGATTGACCCCTTCCAAATAACCGTTTCACCGACATCGGTGTCCGAAAGGTCATAGCTCCAAAGGTGGTTGGCGTTGTGATTTGCCCACATCAGATAGAACTTCATTCTGTCGTTATTGCGCGCACCGAGGAAGCCGTTGTTAAGGCAGCATTCAAGGAAAGGACGTCTGTCAAACCAATACCAATCGTAGATAAATACGTTTACGCCGTGGTTGGCAGCAGCGTTGATTTCCATTTCCATAACCGCGGGGTCCGCTTCGTTAACGTAGCCCCAAAGCGGCTTTCTCGGCCAATTGTGTCCCTCAAATTTCGGAACTGCCTTTTTTACCGTCTGCCACTCTCCGTATCCCTCCTGCCAGAATATTTTGGAGCGAGGCTCGTCGCCCGTGTAGGAAGGCCAAACGTACGCCGCAATATCATACTGTCTTTTCATAATTACCTCACGAATTTAAAAATCTAATACAAGTAAATTATACATTATAGCGTATCGGTTGTCAAGAAAAAAAGAGCCGCAAGCGCGACTCTTTTTAACGTTATACCAAATAAATTGCTGTATGGGCAAAAATTAAACGGTAGCCTCTTCCTTTTCCTCTGCCGCCTCGGTAGCGGTTTTTTTGCCGTTCTGAATGCGGATAACAAGATAGTAAAGACCGTAAACCATAAGAGCAACACAGAATACAGCCGCGATAACCGCAAAGGGCATAAGCGCCTTTGGAACGAAGGGGAAGGTTGAACCTGTAAGGAAGAACCAGTCGTAGTGGGGCGAGGCATCGTAGTCATAAATATTCGCACTGTACGTAAGATTGCCAATCATTGCCCAAGCGGCAATAATGCAAAGACCGATAAGAACCTTGTAGCAACGCTTGAATACAGGCTTTACAACACCGGTTGCAAGATTAAGATAACCCCAAGCGAGAAGTACGCCGTGATACAGGAAGGTTTGCACTACCTTATAGCAAAAGGCGGAAAGCTCTCCGACCGCGCTTCCGGGGTATGTAAGGTACATAAGAGGAGCAACGATTGCAAGAATTGTAACAGTTTCGCGAAGGCGAGCAAATCTTTTGTTAAATTGAACGAATGCAACAACGGGACAAAGCACCGTGCAGATGTGGAAGGGAAGCTTGTCGATGTCAATACCGTCCCCATAAAGAGGCATAATAAAGAAGTCGGCAGCGTAAAGAACGCAAAGCGAGATTGAAAGAATTGAAAAAACCTTGTTCTTGGTTTTTTCGGTTGTCTTCTTCAAAAATATACCCGCGGTAATAATGCCGGCAACAATCAAAGCAAAGTAGAATATGTGCCAAAAGTTAAAAAGCGCAATCTCGCACGGCTCTGCGCGCTTTTCAAAAAGCCAAAGCAAAAATTCTCTCATAAAATTCCTCCAAAAAAATATTTAATGTATATGCGTGTTAAATTATTCGTCGATTTGCTCGGATTTCGGCTTGATAATGTCCTCGCCCAAAAACGCTGATAATGTAAAGATTTCTTTCCATTTTTTCTTTAGTGCAAGCTTTTCAAACAGAACGGTAAAGATGAAGGCTACGATAACTCCCGCGATGCCCATAACCACAGTGTTGAGCCACGGCATAGAGTCAAACGGTGGCTCCTGAAGATACATTGCGTTGCAATCCTCGATACCGAATTTTGCAAATATCGCATTGATGCCAAGACCGATTCCGAGGAAAAGCAAAAGACCCGTGATAACGCTTAAAACGTTTCTCACACGCACCTTTACAAGACCCGAAACTCCAAGGAAAAGTGTGCCGAGAATCATTGTGGAGTGGCTCAAAAGCCCCTTTAACACACTGTAATCGAGGAGGGTCGGATTGCTGTCAAAGTTTGCGTTAAACACAAGACCGATAACTCCGCATACCGTACCGCCAAGGCAGGTAAACTCGGAAAGCAGACGGTAAATAACGTTGTCACGCGGCATACAGGATACAAGCACCAAAAGCCACATACAAATGTTGCAGGGGTAAATAAGGAAAAGCACATTGTCGGGGACTTCCACCGCACCCGCATTCTTTAAAAAGTCAACCCAAAGGTCGCTTAAGTGTATAAGCACGGTAATCCACGCGCACCAACGCACCGCAAGGTTTTTGCTTTCGTCGGTTTTTAGATGCTTTTTACCAAGCCATAGCAATACGCCCGTAACGGTGAACGCAACAACCATATAAAGAATATGCTGTAAATTAAACATTTTCACCTCGTTATGTCGATAAATAGTATTTTAACAGACATATTGTAGCATAATGTGTGCGAAAAGACAATCTTTTAATTTATTAAATAAAATGAAAAGTAGGTTTCTTGCAGAACAAATGACGGAAATGGGACGCCTTTTTAATCAATCAAGAACGGTGTCTATGTAAAAATAAAAGCTCCCCCGATGCGGGAGAGCTTTAAGTAAATTTTTAAAAATTTAATTTATTGCAGCGGAATACAAGGGTGCAAATTAAAGCCTTGCCACCTTAATTCTTGTAAGCGCGCGCTCAAGCCTTGCCTTTGCAAGCGTGATTTCTCTTTCATCGGTTGCTGTTTTAAGACTGCTTTCGGCACGCTCCTTTGCCCTTTCGGCTCTTTCAAGGTCGATGCTTTCGGCAAATTCAAACGTAACCGCCGCAAGCCTTACGCCCTCGCTTGTAACGGTGACAAATCCGCCCGAGCAGGAGGCAAATTTTGACACGCCCCCAACGATAATCCTCGCTCTGCCGGTTGCAACCGACGCCATATAGTCCATATGACCCGCGAGAATTTCAACGTCACCGCCATCGGTATGAAGAAGAAGGCTTTCTGCCTCGCCCGAATATGCAAGACCGTCGGGGGTAACGATTTCAAGGTTAAAGCTTTTCACCCTACGCCTCGCCTCCGAGCTTCTTTGCCTTTTCGACCGCCTCGTCTATCGTGCCGACAAAGAGGAATGCGGACTCGGGAAGCGAATCGTGCTTTCCGTCAAGAATCTCGCGGAAGCCGCGAATGGTTTCCTTGACAGGCACGTAACGTCCCTCCATACCCGTAAACTGCTCTGCAACGGTAAACGGCTGTGAAAGGAAGCGCTGTATCTTTCTTGCACGGCTTACGACAAGCTTATCCTCCTCGGAAAGCTCATCCATACCCATAATTGCGATAATATCCTGAAGCTCCTTGTATCTTTGAAGAATCTTCTGAACCTCTCTTGCAACCTCGTAATGCTCTATGCCGACAACGTCGGGTGCAAGTATACGCGACGTAGACTCAAGCGGGTCAACCGCGGGATAAATACCAAGGGATGCGATGCTTCGCGAAAGAACCGTCGTTGCATCAAGGTGTGCAAACGTAGTAGCGGGTGCAGGGTCGGTAAGGTCGTCCGCGGGAACGTAAACAGCCTGTACCGAGGTTATAGAGCCGTTCTTTGTAGAGGTAATTCTCTCCTGAAGCGCACCCATCTCGGTTGCAAGCGTGGGCTGATAGCCAACTGCGGAGGGCATACGGCCGAGAAGTGCCGAAACCTCCGAGCCCGCCTGTGTAAATCTGTAAATATTGTCGATGAAGAGAAGAACGTCCTGTCCCGCCTTGTCCCGGAAATATTCCGCCATCGTAAGACCCGAAAGTCCGACTCTCATTCTCGCCCCCGGAGGCTCGTTCATCTGTCCGTAAACGAGTGCGGTCTTTGCAAGAACTCCCGACTCCTTCATCTCGTTGTAAAGGTCGTTGCCCTCTCTCGTTCTCTCGCCGACACCCGTAAATACCGAAATGCCGCCGTGCTCCTTTGCAACGTTGTTGATAAGCTCCATAATAAGGACGGTTTTACCAACTCCCGCACCGCCGAAAAGACCGATTTTACCACCCTTTGCATACGGGGCGATAAGGTCGACGACCTTAATACCCGTTTCAAGAATTTCGGTGGTACCCTCCTGCTCGGAGTAGGAGGGCGGGTCGCGGTGAATGCACCATCTTTCCGCATCCTCTATCGGCTCGCCGTTATCAATCGGCTCGCCAAGCAGGTTAAATATTCTTCCGAGAGTTTGCTTTCCGACGGGGACTGTGATGCCCGTGCCCGTGTATACCGCCTCCATACCGCGCGAAAGGCCGTCGGTGGAGGACATAGCGATACAGCGCACAACGTCGTCGCCTATTTGGCTTGCAACCTCGCACACGAGCTTTCCGCCCTCGTGCTCTATCTCGATTGCGCCGAGAAGGTCGGGGAGCTGTCCATCCTCAAATCTTATGTCAAGAACGGGTCCGATTATCTGTATAATCCTTCCGATGCTTTTTTCCATTCTTTTTGTTTCCTTTCAATTAGAGTGCCTCTGCACCCGATACTATCTCGGTAATTTCCTGTGTAATGATTGCCTGACGTGCGCGGTTGTAGCGAAGCATAAGCGTGTCTATCATCTCCGCGGCATTCTTGTTTGCGGCATTCATTGCCGTTCTTCTCGCACCCTGCTCGGAGGCGAGCGACTCGGTAACCGCGGAATAAATTATGCCGCCGACGTAATAGGGAACTATTCGCTCAAGCATTTCCACGGGGTCTATATCCGCTTCAGGCGTTGCCTTTGCCGCCTCTCTTTCAAGCGGGAGCAGCTGCTCGTAAACAGGTGCTTGCGTAAGCATTGATACGAATTTGGTATAGACGACAAAAACCCTGTCGTACTCGCCCGCGATAAAGCCGCGGCATACCTCCTTACCAATACCCATCGCCGCGCTTACGCCGAGGCTTGATAGGTATTCGTATTCGTCCGAGATAATTGTTCTTTGTCTCTGACGGTAGTATTAAAGAAACTTTTTGCCGACGGGAATAACCGCGTCATTCTTGCCTTCGTCAAGCGCGTCCATAAGACGGAATATGTTTGCGTAAGAGCAGGAGTGATGACCTCTGTCGCCCGCAATAACGACGTAAAGAGTGCGACCCGTGTCACGTTTTTCGCACCACGGGGTGGAGCATACCTCCTCGGAGGCAAGCACGTCGTCAATCGCACGCCCAAGCACCTCGTAAAACGGACGGGTGCTCTCTGCCTTTTCCTTTGCGCGGCGAAGCTTTGACGTGGCGACGAGCTCCATCGCCTTTGTAATCTGCATGGTGCTCTCAACGCTCTTGATACGAGCCTTGATATCATTCATTGATGCGCCTGCCATAGCCCCTCCGTTATTTGCCCATAAACTTTGCGAGAACGGCGAGGATTGCCTCTTTGAGCTCTGCAGTCGTGTCGTCGGTAAGAGTGCCGGTCTCTCTTATGGAGGCAAGCAGACCGTCCTTCGTTGCTACGAGATATTCGAAAAGCTCCGTCTCGAAGCTTGAAATATCCTCAACGGCAATATCCTTAAGCATATTGTTAACTACGGCATAAATTATCGCTACTTGAAGCTCTACCGCGATGGGCGAATTTCTGCCCTGCTTGAGAACCTCGACGATGCGCTGACCCTGCTCAAGACGCGCCTTTGTATCCGCGTCAAGGTCGGAGCCAAACTGTGCAAAGCCCTGAAGCTCTCTGTACTGCGAGTAAAGAAGCTTAAGAGTGCCCGAAACCTTTTTCATTGCCTTTATTTGCGCGTTACCGCCGACACGTGATACCGAAATACCGGGGTTAACCGCGGGCATAACTCCCGAGTGGAAAAGCTCACTCTCAAGGAATATCTGACCGTCGGTAATAGAGATAACGTTGGTGGGAATGTATGCCGAAACGTCACCCGCCTGTGTTTCAATGATGGGAAGCGCCGTAAGCGAGCCTCCGCCGTATTCGGGAGCAAGCCTTGCAGCTCTTTCAAGAAGACGGGAGTGAAGGTAGAATACGTCACC
>JAZSHN010000012.1:0-2598 GCA_045533315.1 Eubacteriales bacterium
AGCCGTACCTTCCACGAGAGCGTGTAAAATGGCGATTGGATATATCCACAGCTTGCAGTCGCTCGGAACGGTGGACGGTCCCGGAGTGCGGGCGGTTGTGTTTGCGGCGGGCTGTCCGCTTCGGTGCATATACTGTCATAACCCCGACACGTGGAGAATGAGCGAGGGCAAGCCGACCGAGGCGAGCGAGCTTGCGGCGCGTATTTTCCGACTTTTCCCGTATATAAAGGACGGGGGCGTGACCTTTTCGGGCGGTGAGCCGCTTTTGCAGGCGGAGTTTTTTGCCGAGCTTTCGGAAATTTTGAGGACGCGAGGGCTTCATATTGCGCTTGACACCTCGGGCTGTGCTTTGAACGACGGGGTGATGCGGCTTCTTGACGTGGTGGATTTGGTGCTTCTCGACGTAAAGTTCGACGACGAAAATGCGTATTTTCGTTACACGGGTGGCAGCCTTTCGCAGACGGTGGCGTTTCTTGACGAGCTTGAGCGCAGGGGTATTCCCACGTGGATAAGGCGGGTTATAGTGCCGGAGCTTAACGATACGGTGGAGGATATGCTGCGGCTTCGCGAGCTTATCACGCGGTACCCGAATATAGAAAAGGTTGAGCTTTTGCCGTTCAGAAAGCTTTGTCTTGAAAAGTATCGGGAGCTGGGGATTGATTTCCCTCTTGAGGATACGCCCGAGGCGAGTGAAGCAAAAATCCGCGAATTGTACGGGTATTTGAAATAATTGAATTTTGAGAGCCGCGCTCCGTTTGGAGTGCGGCTTTGGCTTTGTGCGTATAATAAGCCTTCCCCGGTGGGGGAATGGTGCAAGAGTTGCGAGCAACTCGACGGATGAGGCGTTGGTGGGGTGTTACGCAGAGCAATGGGTTGCACTACAAGGCTCTTATGTGCCAAGGCGGGGACTACTCATCCGTCACCTGCGGTGACACCTTCTCTCACAAGAGAAGGCAAAGAACCTCATCCACCGCAAGCGGTCCCCCTTCTCCTAGGAGAAGGCTTTTTGGGTGGGGCGCGGTTTTGGCTTTGTGCGGGTGACACGCGGGTCTTGATTTGTTAATAGCGCAGATACGGGTTCTTAATTTGTTAATAACATGTAATCCTCGCGCGGAAAAATCGGCATTTACGAGAATTGACGACAATACGCGCGGGTGTCACGATAGTTTACTTTTTGTTAATAATGTATAATCCTCGCGCGGAAAAATCGGCATTTATGAGAATTGACAACAATACGCGCGGGTGTTAGAATAATGGTAGGTTGAAAAACTAAATTCTTAAAGGAGAAAAAACCTATGAAAAAATTCAGCAAAATTCTTTGTGCTGTTTTGATGCTTGCGTTGATTTGCACGTCACTTGCATTTCTCGTAAGCGCGGATAGCACTCCCGACACTGTTGAAAAGACTGTTGACCACAATGTCATCAACAGTGCGGCGATCAGTACTCTTGAGGGTAATGCACTTACCTCCGGAGGCAACTTCATCCAATACCAGCAGAGATCCGACCCTAACGGCGACGGATATAGGGACAACGCAGATAAGGGTAAAGACGGCACCGCCCTTGACACGAATCAGGTGGACGCTTGGGTCGTTACACCCAACAACGGGGATCCCTACGTCACCTTCTGGGCAGGTGAATTTCAGAATGGCGCCTCCTCCTGGAACTTCCAGAACACCTATTCCTACAACGGTCCCGAGCTTACTCTTGATTCCTACTACGTAGTGGATCTTGATATTGCTACGGCAACCGAGCTTATCACCTCACTTGATATTTCGCTTCCCAACAGAAACGTTACGGGTGAGTGGGAATCCTCCGGCGGCTACCCCTTCGGTACGAACGTTGAGATTAAGAAGTACCTTCCCGACCTTGGTGCAGAGTGGACGCACTTTACCGTCGTTTGCTCTATGAAGACCAACACACAGCATATCTTTGTCGACGGCGTATACGTTGGCGTAACGGGCAACAAGGCATATAACGATGCACAGGTTACCGAGGGTACAACCCTTCGTGCAAACGGTATCAAGATCGAGGTTGCTTACGAGGACACCCCCACCAACACCAAGATGATTTTCGCAAACGAGTCGGTAGCGTTTGATAACGTTTCCCGCCGCGACATCGTTGATGCAGAGGGTATTGCGGCACTCGACGGTATCTTTGCGGCAGAGACCCCCGATATCACACAGTGGTCGGGCAACGTCGAGGGCAGAGGCGGCTCTCTTCCGAGCGTGGTTGAAATCGACGGTGTTGAGTACAACAACCTTATCGAAGCAAACGCGGCGCTTCGCGGCAACTTCAACAAGACCGTCAACATTCTTAACAACTTTGCAGGCAGACTTACCGTTTCGTGCGACGCTACCGTTAACCTTAACGGCTTCAGCGCAGAGATCCTTACCGTAGAGGGTGGCACCGTTACCCCCGATGGCGACAAGGTTATCGTCGACGCTCCCTATATCGAAACAATGTCCTACGTCGAGAATAATACAAACGCAAATCTTCCTCTTAACACAAAGTATGACGTTGCGGGTAACCTTTGGACAAATACCAACATCATTGGTATGAACGGCCTTGATGACGGAAACCAAGGCAAGTCGGATCGTA
>JAZSHN010000034.1:0-4103 GCA_045533315.1 Eubacteriales bacterium
TTCCGCTGCTTTATTCAGCGATCCAAGTCTTGCAACCTCGACCGCGTATTTCATATGTAGAATATTCATATACAGGTCCTCCTCTCATTGCACTGCTTACATATTTATTTTATTATATCACAAAGCTGTGAATAATTCAAGGCGTTTCTTTTCTTTTATAGAGATTAATGATTGTACTCCGTCGCTCTCGCAGGCTTGCCGCTTCAAGAAGATAAGCTATGAGCAAGGCTTGACACCCGAAATCATTGCCAAGATTATGAGTGAGGAAAAGGCAAATCAGAAGGAGCTGTTCAAAGTGCCGATGGAGCGCATCCGAAAGTATATCACCAAAGGCAATGCCAAACAGACCGAGGACTTCGTGCTCAAAGCCTGCGAGCACTACTACAAAGTCCTTCAGCGCAAAAAAGAGCGAAGCTTATAAGGAGGACTGCCTATGACCAAACGCCAAAAGATCGACGTTGCGCTCCCCGAAGAATTGCTCAATTCCTTTGCCAAAGCCTTAATGCCCGAGATACGCGCGTTTTACGACAGCGACTTGGGCAAAGCATACTTTGAAAAGTGGCTCGCTAAGCATCCCGAATACACAAAAAAAGAGAGTCGTTTTGACTCTCTTTTTTATCTTTTTACCCGTTGGATTTTTGTGAATATCAGGTTTTTTGCGTGGGGCGTGTTAAATTTCAGACTGTTTTTTAATTGATGCGACGCATCAACCGTCGATTATTCGGTATCCGCGTCCTTAACATCAAAATCAAAGAAATGGGATAGCTCGTCGGATGGGGCGTCGGGCTTTTTTGTCGCAGCTTCGGCTATCGGCTCGGCATTTTGCTTTACGAGCGACCCCTTTTTAAGACCGACGATGCGGTAGTAGATATAGGTTGCGAGTGCGGCAAGCACCCAACCCGCGGGGAATGCCATAGATATGGGAAGAATGGTATTTGAGATATAATTTGCCATCACGAACAGATACAGCTGTCTAAATCCGACGAAGGCGGAAAGCATTATAATCATCGGGGCGGTGGAATTTCCCGCACCGCGAAGCGCGCCCGCATAGATTTGGTTTACGCACCACACAAGATAAAACGGGGTAAGCCAACGAAGGAAAAGCACGCCAAACTCGTTTACCGAGGGGTCGGAGTTGAAAAAGGTAACGAGGGTTGGAGAGAAAAGCATAACAGGAATTATAAGTATACCCGTTGACAAAAGCGACATAAGAAAGGCTGTGTTTGTCCCCTTCTCCGCCCTTTTGATTTGCCCCTTGCCGAGGTTTTGTCCGACAAAGGTTGTAGAGGCAAGCCCGAGCGACTGCATCGGGAGGAGTATAATCTGGTCGATTTTTGTATATGCGGTCCAGCCGCCCATTGCACCCTTTCCAAAGTAGTTGATATAGCTTTGCACGAAGATATTGGAAAAGGAGGTAATTGCCATTTGGATTGCGGCCGGAAAGCCGACGCGAAGAATTTTACCGAGGATTTCGCGGTTGAGCCTTACCATACCCCTTGTAACTCTTACGGCGGAGTCGGTGCGAAGGAGGGTTATGACAACGAGGAGGGCTGAAAGCAGCTGTGCAATTATAGTGGCGAAGGCAACGCCCGCGACTCCCCAACCGAAAACAAGGACAAAAAGGAGGTCAAGCAGGGTATTTGCTACCGCCGCGACAACGAGAAACCAGAACGGACGGCGAGAGTCACCGACCGCGCGAAGGATTGCCGCGCCCATATTGTAAATCATAGGTCCGATTATGCCCGAAAACCAAATGAGAAGATAGGTGCGCGCCTCGGGCACGACCTCCGCGGGCATGTCGAGAATGAGAATAAACACAGGAACAAGGCACAGACCAAGCAGGGTGAACGCCACGGCAAGGGCGGCGGTAAGTAAAACCGACGTTCCGACGGTATCACGCACACGGTCAAGCCTTCCCGACCCGAAAAATTGCGAGATTACGACGCCCGCGCCCGTTGAAAGACCGATAAAGAAGCCAATCATAAGATTGAATACGGGACCGAGAGAGCCGACGGCGGAAAACGCCTCTGTGCTGACGAAATTGCCAACAACCCACGTGTCCACCATATTATACATTATTTGAAACAGATTTCCGATAAGCAGGGGTATGGCAAAGCTGATAAGATGGTGGGCAATATTGCCCTCGGTCATATCGACGTCGCGCCCTCCCCTTTTAACAAGAGTGCTCATTTTTTATCCTTGAATATATATATTTTCTTCCGTCGCGCTCGCGGGTCAAAAGTCCCAAATCAACGAGCAGGCGAAGATAGTAGTAGGCGTAGCGAGAACGGCTTTTCACCGTTTTTCTGAAATCCTGCTCCGAAAAGGCTTCGCCGAGGGTATCGGGCAAAAGCGAGAGGTAGTCGGAGGGTGATTTCAACACGTATTCGGCGATAATTTCGGTGGGAATTGCCTCAAGTCGGCGCTCCCCGCCCCTTCCGCGGCGTGCGGATTTGTCGGGGATTTTATACTCGTCACAGTCAAGAAGAAGGATTACGAGGGTGAAGCCCTCCCTGCCGATAAAATCACGGATTTTATAGATTTCATAGGCGGAGTCAAAGACGGTTTTTCCCTTTACCGTCCGTCCAGAAAAGGATATTTCGCCCGTTTCGGGGTCAAGCCGCTTTACACGCTTTTTTGCTGTAATCGGATGCACGACGGTGACGGGATAATGGGGCAAAAAGCGGTTTAGCTTTTGCGGGAGGTTATTAAAGGCGGCACGTTGTATTTCAACGATTCCGCTTTCGTTTTTTATATCGGCAACCGAGCCGAAAAGCTCGATTTCGTGGTTGCTTTCATTCGGCTCGTAATAGAGCTTCAGCATGCGGTGCATCGTCTTTTCGGAAAGGCGTCCGATGCCGAGATACCCCTCCCCATTTTCGGCGAGGGCGCGCGCCCTTGCTTTGTTGAAGGCAAAATTATCTATCACGGCTCGGGAATTTTGGTAACGTCAATCCAAGCGGTATACTCGGAGGTGCGCTCCAGCTCGGAAATGGTCATTTTTACCGCGTTATTCGATGCCCCCGCGGCGGGAAAGACGGTTTCAAAGCGTTTCAAGGACTCGTCAAGATAGACGGGCGTGTCGGTATTTACGCCAAAGGGGCAGACTCCGCCGACGGCATGACCGATAAGCCTTTCAACCTCCTCGGCGGGCAGCATACGCGCCTTTGTCCCAAAGAAATCCTTAAATTTTCTGTTATCGATTTTGGCATCGCCCGCAGTGACGACAAGCACCGCCCCGTCACCGATGGCAAAGGAGAGGGTTTTGGCTATTCTCGCCTCCTCGCAGCCGAGGGCAAGCGCGGCAAGAGCGACGGTTGCGCTCGATACCTCGAAATCAAGAATTTTATCGCCAAAGCCGTATTTATCAAGATGGCGTTTTGCAATTTCGCGTGACATTTTTGACTCCCAAAGCTCTACCCGACCCCATTTAAGGGTCGGGCATAAGGTTGCTTTTTTGTTGTTTTTTTAACACGGGGTGGGTGTAAATTGACCTTTCACCCCGTTAGCCGCAAATTTTTGCGTTTTCCCTTTTTGCAAAGGGTATGAGGAAATTACCCAAGCTCGGCAAGGCGGCGTCCCATAAGCACGCCCATTACCGATGCCATCATAAGACCGCGAGTCCAGCCCGACGAGTCGCCGAGACAGAAGAGTCCCTTTACGCTTGTGGTAAGGGTTTCGTCCATTTTTACTCTGTTGGAATAGAATTTAAGCTCGGGTGAATAAAGGAGGGTTTCGTAGGAGGCAAAGCCCGGCACGACCTCGTCAACCGCCTTTATAAAGTTGATAATATTCATCATAGCGCGGTAAGGCATTGCGGCGGTAATGTCACCTGCAACCGCATCGGGGATAGTCGGCTTGACGTTCGAGAACGCAAGCTCCTTTTGCCACGTGCGCTTACCGTCAAGAATGTCGCCGTATCTCTGAACGAGAATGTGTCCTGTTCCGAGCATATTGGTAAGCTCGCCGACCTTTCTCGCGTATTCGATAGGATGGTCGAACGGCTCTCTGAAGTTGTGAGAAACGAGAATTGCGAGGTTTGTGTTGTCGCTCTTGAGCTCCTTATAGGAGTGACCGTTTACAACTGCAAGTCCGTTATCGTA
>JAZSHN010000071.1:0-9557 GCA_045533315.1 Eubacteriales bacterium
AGAAAGAAGGTTTGCATCTTCTGCCAGGACAAGGTAAACGGAATCGATTACAAGGACGTTGCTAAGCTCAGAAAGTTTATCTCTCCCGAGAGAGCAAAGATTCTCCCCAGACGTGTTACGGGCAACTGTGCACTTCACCAGAGAGAGCTTACCGTTGCTATCAAGAGAGCACGCGAGATGGCACTCCTTCCCTACGTATCCAACTAATAAAGGATATAAAATCCCGTCGCATCTGCGACGGGATTTTTGTTTGAAACGCCTTGAATGTCACCTCGGTCTGTGATATAATGGCTACGTATCAAACACAAAGGAGCTTACAATGCTTATTCAAGAATTGATTTCGGAGCTTAACATAAATCCCAATCCCTGTGACACGGTCAAGTTTGGAAATCCCGACGTGGAGTTAACAGGAGTTGCGGTTACAATGTGGGCAACGCCTAACGTTATTCGACGCGCATCGGAGCTTGGCGCAAATCTTATCATAACGCACGAGCCAACCTTTTACGACGACGGAGAAAAGCCGCGCGACAACCCCGTCGACCGTGCAAAGCTTTCGCTGATTGAGAAAACGGGTGTCGTTATTTACAGATACCACACCGCAATGCACAGGTTTGTTCCCGATCTTATTCCCAAGGGCGCGCTTTACTATCTCGGCATAGAGGGCGAGCTTAAGCCGACGGAGTATTTCGGCTCGTCCATTCTTACACTGAAGGAGCCAATGAGCGCAAACGAGATTGCCCTATTATTTAAAGAAAAGCTTGGAGTCGAGCATATACGTATAGCCGGCAACGGTGATTTTAAAGGGAAAACGGTCGGTGCCTGTCTTGGAATGCCGGGCGGAGTGTTCGACATTCTTTGTAACGAGCAGACCGACATCGTCCTCGTTGGTGAGGCGTGCGAATGGCGTCAATGCGAGTACGCGCGAGATGCGGCGGAGCTTGGCATTGATAAGGCAATCGTCGTGCTTGGTCACGAGGGCTCGGAGCGCGCGGGTATGCGATACCTTGCTAAGCTTCTTTCGGAAAAGCATCCCGAGCTTCAGATTGAATACCTTGAATGCGGAGAGGTTTACAACCGAATATAAACAAAGCCCGTCGCGAACGACGGGCTTTTTCTTCATTATAAATTACTCGCGTATGCGCGCGAAAAAAAGGGTGGAAATCCACCCTTTTTCGTTTATTGATACAAATCCTCGAAGTAGCCGTGGTATTTAAAGTCGACGTTATCATTTGGGAAAAGGAAATGATAAAGCTCGATGCAATAGTCGTCGGTCATCGAAGCCATATAGTCGACGACGATTTGATTGGGCTCGGTGGACTCGAAATACGGCTTTTTCGCCTTATAGTGGTGATTTGCGATAAAGTCGATATGATGCTTGAATATAGGCGAGGAGGTCACGCCGTTTTTGAGGTCGGAGAGCAGCTTATAGTACATTTTCTGCATAAGCGGCTTTACCTGTACGTCAAGGACGCGCTGCACCTTATCAACCTTATAAATCATATCGTAGTTGGTGCGCTTTGCCGCCTGCATACCGAGGAAATGCTCCTCGTCCATTGTGATATACGGCTTTCCGTAGGAGTTTTCAATGATATTAACCTCAAGATTATTGATAATCTCGGAGTTTATCGTACCTATTCCCTCGTCGCCGAGGTCGGAGTCGTTTTCAATAAGCTTTGCAAACTCGGCATCCTGTCTATCCTTTCCGAGGTAGGCAATGATGTCGCAAATGCGGACTACGCAGCCCTCCAAGGTGCTTGGCAGAGTGGTAAGGATATTTGCCTCGTGCACGTAGCAGCTTTCCACCATTGCGTCGTATTCGGCAAATGTTTTCATCGGCTTTGGCTCGTAGTGGTGCATTTCAAACTCGCCGTTATGGGTGATAATGCCGTTAAGAGTATCGAGCGCGAGGTTGTGGTCAAACATTCCGTCAAGAACTCGCACCGAATGGACGTTGTGGTTAAAGTATCTTCCCGTTTCGGCGTGATAAACCTCCGAAATAAACTTTTCACCCGCGTGACCGAAGGGGGTGTGTCCGATATCGTGGCCAAGGGCGATAGCCTCTATCAAATCGAGATTGAGGTTAAGCGCAGAGCCGATAGAGCGCGCGATACGCGACACGAGCTGTACGTGGAGGGCGCGTCTTGTAATATCGTCGTTTTTATAGAAGGAAAACACCTGTGTTTTATCGGTATAGCGGTTATAAAAGGGGCTGTACATAATTTTATCGACGTCACGTGCGTAGGCTCCGCGCCAGACGGTTTCCTTGTCGGCGGTGGGGTCGCGGCGGACGGCGTCACTTCCCTTTGCGGCGAAGGTCGGACGGGTGTTGTTTTTTATATCCTCCCGAATACGCTCGGATAGCTCGGGAGACAGCTTTTCATAATTTTTTGCCATAATTTCTCCTTTTATGAACTATTTTAGAATTATTCTATAAAAATTATAGCATATATATATATTCTTGTCAAGATAAAAAGAAAAAAAGACCCGTGGGTTAATCGGGTCTTTACATCTTAAATAATTATGCCATTTTGTTGAGCTTGAGAGCAAACTCGGACTTTTTGTGAGCAGCGTTGTTCTTGTGAAGGATGCCGTGAGCAACTGCCTGGTCAACCTTCTTAACAGCAAGTCTGTAGAGCTCGGTTGCGAGAGCCTTGTCACCGGCGTCAACAGCAGCGTTGAACTTTTTGATGGTGGTCTTAAGCTGGCTCTTCTGCATCTGGTTTCTGAAAGCCTTGTTACGGTTTACGAGAATACGCTTCTTTGCGGACTTAATGTTAGCCATTTTTTTCTCCTTTTAATTTTACATAGCCAAAGTCCGTCATTCGGAAATGCAGCTGAGAGGGTCTGCGACCGATGCGGTGCTTTAACGCTACCTTTTTTCATACGGATAAGATTATATCACCTTTGATATAAAAAATCAAGTGTTTTTCAAAAATTTTTCACAATTTTTTTGAAGTTTTTTTGATAAATATGCCATCGTAACAAAAAAATTTTAAAAATACTATTGACTTTTAACAAAGCATCTGCTATACTTGTAAAGTAATTTGCTTTACAGCGTGTTGGAGGGGCTATGTTTGAGAAAAATATGGGCATTTCCTATCTGCTTGATTTCTACGGCGACGTGCTTGACGAGCATACGCAGGAGGTTATGACCGCCTACTACGACGATGACCTTTCTCTTTCGGAGGTGGCTTCGCTCGTCGGTATTTCAAGGCAGGGTGTACGGCATATTATCAAAAAGGGCGAGGAGCAGTTGACCTTTTTAGAGGAAAAGCTCGGGCTCGCCGCATATCACAGAACTCTTTCCGATATTGCCGACCGTCTTGACGGTGTTATCGAGCTTTTACATTCGGAGGCGGCAACCGACGAGGAAATTCTGTGCGAGATTGAGATGGCAAGGAACACCTTGCGCGAGGCAAGGTAGTCCCCTTCACCGAGATTGGAGGTTTTATGTTCGGAGGACTTACCGAAAAGCTTACGAATGCCTTCAAGAAATTCAGAAACAAGGGAAAGCTTACCGAGGCGGACGTCCGAGAGGGGATGCGCGAGGTAAAGCTTGCCTTGCTTGAAGCTGACGTAAATTTCAAGGTCGTCAAGGACTTTGTTAAGGCGGTTACCGAAAGGGCGGTCGGCGCCGAGGTTCTCGAGAGCCTTTTACCTGCTCAACAGATTGTTAAGATTGTCAACGAGGAGCTCATCAAGCTTATGGGCGGTGAGACCCCGAAGATTAATATAAGTCCAAACCCGCCGACGGTCGTTATGATGGTCGGTCTTCAGGGTGCGGGTAAAACCACACATTCTGCAAAGCTTTCGGCTTACTACAAGAAAAAGGGCAAAAATCCCCTTCTCGTTGCGTGTGACGTTTACCGTCCCGCGGCGGTCGACCAGCTTAAAATCGTCGGAGAGGCGGTCGGCGTTCCCGTATTTTCAATGGGAACAAAGATTTCCCCCGTCGAGATTGCAAGGGCGGGTGTGGAGCATGCGAAAAAGAATGGCTTTGACATGGTATTTATCGACACGGCGGGTCGTCTTCACATCGACGAGGAGCTTATGGCGGAGCTTGTTAACATAAAGGAAGCCACAAGCCCGATGGAAATTTTGCTTACGGTAGATGCAATGCTCGGTCAGGATGCAGTCAACGTTGCAAAGACGTTCAACGACCTTCTTGACATTACGGGCGTTGTGCTTACCAAAATGGACGGTGACACGCGCGGCGGTGCGGCACTTTCCATTAAATATATCACGGGAAAGCCGATTAAGTTCGTCGGCACGGGCGAAAAGCTTGATGCTCTTGAGCTTTTCCACCCCGACAGAATGGCATCGCGTATTCTCGGAATGGGCGACGTGCTTTCGCTTATTGAAAAGGCGGAGGAGGCATACGACAAAAAGAATGCCGAGGCGCTTGAGAAAAAGATGCGCGAGCAGACCTTTACGCTTGAGGACTTTCTCGAGCAGCTTCACCAGCTTAAAAAGATGGGCAACCTTGATCAGCTTATCGGTATGATACCCGGTGCTGGCTCGCTTAAGGACGTGCAGGTCGACGAAAAGCAGATGGTGAGAATTGAGGCTATCATCCTTTCGATGACGAAAAAGGAGCGTACCTACCCCGATATAATCAACGGCTCTCGCCGTAAGCGTATTGCAAAGGGGTCGGGCACAAGCGTGGAGGACGTAAACAAGCTCCTTAAGCAATTCGAGCAGATGAAAAAGATGATGAAGCAGCTTACCTCGGGCGGGGGTAAGAGGCGCGGGAAAATGCGTTTTCCCTTTTAATTAAGGTTATTCAAAAAAATAAAAATAAAAAACATTCAATCATTTGGAGGAAACAAAAATGGCAGTTAAAATCAGACTTAAAAGACTTGGTGCAAAGAAGGCTCCCTTCTACCGCGTTATCGTAGCAGACGAGAGATCTCCCCGTGACGGTAAGTTCATCGACCAGCTCGGCTACTACAACCCCCTCACCGATCCCGCAGAGATTAAGATCGACGCAGAGAAGGCTACCGCTTGGATTGCAAAGGGCGCACAGCCCACCGACACTGTAAGAGCTCTTCTTAAGAAGGCCGACATCATCAAGTAATCCACACGAAGGGATATTTGATAATGGAGCTTTCACAGGTACTCACAAACATTGCGCGTGCCATCGTAGACAACCCCGACGAGGTCAAGGTTACCGAAACGGTTAACGGCGACAACGTGGAGCTTGTTCTCACGGTTGCAGAGGGCGATACGGGTATGGTTATCGGTCGCCACGGCAGAATCGCAAAGGCTATCCGCCAGGTTATGAAGGCGGCGGCAAACACTTGCGGCAAACACGTTACTGTTGAAATTCAGTAATATAAAAAATCCTCGGAATTTCCGAGGATTTTTTGTTGTATTCGTCTTTTCTATTGATTTTTACTTGCTGTTGTGGTAAAATAAGCCTGTGCAATTTCAAAACAAAAAACGACGGGGGTTTCCCGTCGCCTTTTGGAGCTGGAGATGGGATTTGAACCCACGGCCTATTGATTACGAATCAATTGCGCTACCACTGCGCCACTCCAGCATTTCGTACCTGTATATTTTAGCACGAAAGAGTGCTTTTGTCAATAGCTTTACAATTTTTTTTGGAGTAAATATGGATTTATGTAATTTATCGGTTATCAAGCGTCTTATGGCAGAGGCGGGGATAACCTTTCGCAAGGAATTTGGTCAAAACTTTCTTACAAATCGGATAATTCCCGAGGATATTGCAGATAACTGTGCCGACACGACAGAGCGACTTGTGCTTGAAATCGGTCCCGGCATCGGCTGTCTTACCCAAGAGCTTGCGCTTCGGTACAAAAAGGTGGTTGCGGTGGAGATTGACCGCGGACTTATCCCTATACTTGAAAAGACGATGGCTGAATACGACAACGTTACGGTTATAAACGACGATATTATGAAGGTGGACCTCACTGCCCTTATTGAAAAATATGCGGAGGGTATGCCCGTTTCGGTTTGTGCCAATCTTCCCTATTATATAACGACCCCGATTTTGATGCATCTTCTCGAAAGCGGAGTGAAATTCGACACCATAACGGTTATGATTCAAAACGAGGTCGCGGCAAGGCTTGTGGCAAGGGCGGGCAGCTCGGATTACGGTGCGATTACCGCGGTGCTTGGCTACTACGGTCGGGCGAAAAAGCTTTTCAAGGTTTCGGCGGGCTGCTTCGTTCCCGCGCCGAAGGTTGACAGTGCGGTGGTAAGGATTGACCTTTATTCCGAAAAGCCGTACGTTCCAAAGGACGAGGCTTTGTTCCGCGCGCTTATCCGTGCGGCGTTTGAGATGCGGAGAAAGACCTTTGTTAATGCGGTTTCGGCAAAGCTTCCCTACACAAAGGAGCTTTTGTGTGACGCACTAAAATCCATCGGTCAGGACGAAAACGTCAGGGGCGAAAGACTTTCAACCGAGGATTACGTAAAGCTCGCGGATTATCTTACCGAGAATAAGTAAAAAAACGGCGGAAATTCCGCCGTTTTTTGTTAGGTCTGTTTTACTCTATGCTTTCGTTTCTTACAAGCTTATAGCTGCTGCTCTCGCGCTCGGTTTGACGACCCGACTCGTGAACGCTTCTTGATTTGCAGGAATCCGAACCGTTGTCATCGGCATAAATTACACCATCGGTCATTGCAACGCCGATAATTTTTCCGTCCTCGACGATTACGGTTCCCGCCTCTACGTAATAATATTCTCCGTTAATTAAGACAAAATCGTTAAGCTCGGTAAGGGGGATAAGTTTCGGCGGATTTGTATCGGTATAGCTTCCGTATTCCTCGTGGTCGTATTCGGTGCTGCTGTAACGGATTATGCTCCAGCCCTTTGCCTGCTCGACAAGTGCCGCCTTCTCCTTCGGGGTGGGGTTGAGATATTTAAAGTGCATATTATGCCTTGAATAAGATGCCTCCGCCTCGTTTTCTACAATTTTGACAAATCTTGCTTTCATTCCTTTGTTCCTTTATAAATTTACGGTTATTCTTTATCCACACGAATAAGCGAGTAGGTGTGGGTGTAGTAGTAAACCGCGCGGGACTCCCATCTATCCCACTTATCGACAAGCTTTCCACCCTTTTTGACAATGCCGTGGTTGTTGACTATCACGCCCCAAATTTTGCCATCCCTTACGATAACGTCGCCGTAATAGTCGGTGAGGCGCGTAATATCCTTCTTTGTATCAAGGCTGTAATCGCCGAATTCGTCGTATGATACATTGGTTTCAATCTCGCGCAGGACCGCCCACTTCTCTGCCTCGGCGATAAGTGCCTGCTCTTCTTCGAGTGTGAAGTCAAGATACTTAAAATGCTTATTAAACATTGTGTAATCGGCAACCATAGCATTGCCGATAATAGTAACGAATTTAGCTCTCATATATTCCTCCTACATTGCTTTTTATTTTATTATAACATAATGTCCTTGTGTTTGCAAGAAAAAATGCGAATTAGGTCGTAAAAATTGGTTGAATTTCTCGATTATTGAGCTTTTTCCCCTTGACTTTCGCATAACTTTTTGTTAAAATGTAAAGGTAAAGCGCAGGCATAGTTTAGTGGTAGAATTTCAGCTTCCCAAGCTGACTGTGCGGGTACGATTCCCGTTGCCTGCTCCAAACAAAAAACGCCCACGTTGGGGCGTTTTTTGTTTGGAGTTGGTCGGAAGAACCCGTTTTGCGACAACGGAGCAAAAGCGGGTTCGCATTTTCGCCGCAGAGCGTAGCGAAGCGGCAACGAGGTAGTGAATGACAGTCTAAACGACTGTCAAGGCACATTTTTTCCAAAAATGGCTATTGCGAGGGCTTTGCTATTTAGAGAGCTTTTTGAAAACTCGGCGCAGGGTGTCAAAGAGGAGGACGGTTGCCGCAGATGCTATCGCAAAGCCAAGCTCCGACGGGGCGAGGGGGATAGAGCGAAAGAGCGAGCCTCCGTAATAGACGATAAGAATCTGTATAGCCGAAATAAAAAGCATAATAAAGACGAAGGGCTTGTTTTTCCCGATATGAGAGAGCAGGAAAAAGCGGTCACACCGCGCAGAAACCGAGTTAAAGATGCCCGAAAAGATAAAGACTGCGTAAAAGGCGGTAAGGTGGTGCGCGGGTGTGAGATACCCATCCTTGAAGTAATTCAGCGTAAGAAAGGCTACAAGAAGCGCGAGGGTAAAGCCTCCGTTTAATAAAACGTGGGCAATCATTTCGCGCGTTAGGATTGGCTCGGTGCGCTTTTTCGGCTTTTCCTTCATATAATAATCAAGCGGAGGCTCGCCCGCGAAGGCAAGACCGCCGAGAGTATCCATTATTATATTGACCCAAAGCATTTGGATAATGGTTATAGGGTTATCCATACCGAGAATTTGACCGATAAGCGTAATTCCGCAGGCGGCAAGATTCATTATAAGCTGAAAGGTTATGAATTTTCGTATGGATTTAAAGATTGTTCGCCCGTAAAGGACGGTTTTGGAGATTGAGAAAATACTGTCGTCGAGGATTACGACGTCGCCCGCGGATTTTGCGATATCCGTGCCGCTTCCCATCGCAAAGCCAACGTCGGCAAGCTTTAGGGCAGGAGCATCGTTTATACCGTCACCCGTCATTCCGACAACGAGGTCAAGCTCCTGTGACAGTCTTACAAGGCGGATTTTGTCGCTCGGGCGGGCGCGCGCGATAACTCGCAAATTCGGGAGTATCGCTTTTAATTCGTCGTCCGTAAGCCCATCAAGCTCCGCGCCCGTAAGTGCAACGTTGCCGCGGCTTTCCGCGAAGAAACCGCATTCGCGCGCGATGCTTACCGCCGTGTCGGGGTTATCGCCCGTAAGCATTACGATTTGTATGCCTGCGCCCTCGATGCTTGCAACGGCATCACGGACACGCGGGCGTATTTTGTCCTTCAGGACTATGAGGGCAACGAGGGTCAGGGCATCCCTTCCCCTTTCGCTTCGTGCAACCGCGATAACTCGCTCCCCCGCACCAAGGGCGGCAGCAAGAGAGTCGGCTATATAGTGCTTGTCAAAGGCTACCGACTCGCCTCGCTCGTTGAGCGCGAAGGAAGTGCGGGAAAGGATAATTTCGGCAGCACCCTTTATATACGTTACACCGTCGGAGAGGGTTACGGAGGAAAATTTACGCTCGCTTGAAAACGGTGTGCGGGAGATTACGGTGGCGGTTGGGAGGCTTTCCTCCAGAAAAAACTCTGCCACTGCACGGTCGGTGGCATTTCCGCCGAGAATTTTTCCGCCCTCGCGATAGGTGTCGGTGTTAAACGCCGCCGAGAGCAAAAGCGCATCGTACATATACGGCATACGGCGAAGCACGCTTATTCTTCTGACGGTATCGTTGTAGGTGATTATACGGTCAACAGAGAGCCTTCCCGTTGTGAGAGTTCCCGTTTTATCGGTAAAAAGTATATTGAGTGACCCCGCGGTTTCAATTCCGACGGGCTTTTTAACAAGCAGGTTGTCGCGAAGCATTCGGCGGATATTTGCCGAAAGCACCACCGAAATCATCATCGGAAGCCCCTCGGGAACGGCAACGACAATTACGGTTATCATAAGCGTA
>JAZSHN010000022.1:0-1783 GCA_045533315.1 Eubacteriales bacterium
CTCTGACACAGCCTTTGCAAGCTCGCGGTCGCTTACAGCCTCGGCAAGCTCGATAAGACGGGTATATTTAAGGATAACACCCGCATTCAGGTCGTTAAGTGCCTTTAAGCTGTTAAGATATGTACCGTATGCGGTTTTAAGCTCGGTGGTTGCCTTTTCAACGCGCGCGGAGGTCTTTGCAGTGTCCTTTTTCTCAAGGGCTGCCTTTGCCGCATTGTATTCCTTTACAGATGCGCGCAAAAGCTCGCACGAGGTCTTGTGCGGCTTGAGAAGCGTGTCAAGTCCCTTTACAAGCGCGGATATATCCGCGCGCAGCTCCTTTAACGAGCGAGAAAGCTCCTTTTTCGTTAAACCTGTCATAAATACCTCCATCCGCCACAGAGAATGCCCGCGGCAGAAAATTATAAATTATTCTATATTTATTATAATTAAAAATACCCGCCCCGTCAATAGGGTATACGACATTTTATTTCGTCGATACACAAATAATGCCATTCAAAATATAACAAAACAAAGAAAAAAGAAAGGATTATAAGCAAGTGAGGCGGAGTATAACCGCAATGTGCGCGTATAAACGTGAAGGACGATAAGAAAACGCAAGAAAACGAAAAATACAAAAAGAGAAAGGACGAAACAAACGGAGGAATAAAAGATTGGGTGGGAAAACGAAAAAAGAAAGTGCGGGAAAAACCCGCACTTTCGGTCTTGCCAATTTTTTTGAGGGGAAATTTTCGTTCTTTGACCCGAAGGCGTAAGAGATGCAAGCATCTCCACCTACGTCGAGATAGGTTATTGCACCAGCTTTAGCCTGTTGTTGCACAGATTTTTTGAGCAAGATTTTTTGTTCTTCTCTCCGCCAGCCGTAGTAACTACGGCAAGGGGGGAAAACGAAAAAAGAAAGTGCGGGAAAACCCGCACTTTCGGTCTTGCCAAAAAATTAGTGGCAGATGCACTTTTCGTTATCTTTGTCAAATATATGGATACGAGAGGTATCGATAGCGACCTTGATTTTGTCGCCACTCTTTGCGGTGGAGCGAGAGGAAACGCGGGCAATGATATTTTTGCCGTTGGTAGCATCCTCCATACCCTCAAATCCAAGGTAGAGATAAATCTCCGCACCCATAAGCTCGGTAACGTCAACGTCAACCTCCATAACCGAGTCGGGCATAGAGGAAAGATACATAGGCTCGTCGTGGATAGCCTCGGGACGGATGCCGAAGATAACCTCCTGACCGATGTATTCCTTGAGGTCGGGGTTATTAGCCTTTTCCGCGGGAAGAATGATTTCGGTAGTGCCGAGGGTAGCATAGAGGTCGTTACCCTTCTTTACAAGCTTACCCGTAAGGAAGTTCATCTGGGGAGTGCCGATGAAGCCCGCAACGAAGAGGTTGCAGGGAGAATCGTAAAGATTCTGGGGAGTATCAACCTGCTGGATGATACCGTCACGCATAACAACGATACGGGACGCCATGGTCATAGCCTCTACCTGGTCGTGGGTAACGTAAATAAAGGTGGTTTCAACCTTCTTGTGAAGCTTGGTAAGCTCGGTTCTCATCGAAGCACGAAGCTTTGCATCAAGGTTGGAAAGCGGCTCGTCAAGAAGGAATACCTTGGGGTTACGGACGATTGCACGACCGAGTGCAACTCTCTGCTTCTGACCACCCGAAAGAGCCTTCGGACGTCTTTCGAGCAGGTGAGAAATGTCAAGGATGCGTGCTGAATCATCAACGCGGCGCTTGATTTCCTCCTTGGGAACCTTACGAAGCTTAAGACCGAATGCCAT
>JAZSHN010000056.1:0-2316 GCA_045533315.1 Eubacteriales bacterium
TCAGGAGGTCATACCGAGAAGCATCATAAGTAAAAGTGCGATTGAAGTAATTAAGGCTAAAAGCTTTTTCATAATTTCACCCTCATACACAGCCATTGGCTGTTTTTTTGTTTTTATTTTGTTGTTGCGCCAAGCACAAATTTTGTTTTAAGCACGGTCCTGGTACAGGTTTCCTCGTTATGTATTTTCTTGATAAGCAATCTGACTACCTGTCTTGCCATTTCCTCTATCGGCTGCTCCACGCAGGTCATATTGCTCGTGCTCCATTGCTTGAACATTCCGTCGTAGGAAACAATCTGTAAATCCTCGGGCATTCTTTTACCAAGCTCGGTTGCAGCCTCGTAATACACCTGCGAGAGCGTATAGCCCGATACGAAAACTCCGTCAACGTCGGGGAACTTTTCCATAAAGTCGGCAACAATTGCAGTTTCCTCTCCGTGCTGCATAACCTCGTTCACCATACGAATGGGCATACCGTATTCAGCCATAACCTCGCGGTATGCTCTTTCTCTTTCCATAACCTCCGAGCCTACAAGCGGCTTTGAGCCTACGTAGCCGACACGCTCGGCTCCGCGCTCTATCATATATTTTATCGCCTTTTTGGTGGCATCGTAGTTATCGCTGGTGACGTATGGAATATCCCTTCCAAGCACTCTGTCTATTGAAATGATGGGGCAATCCTTCAGCTCCTCCTCGTCGTGGATATAGTGAGTAACAAAGACCGCACCGTCAACCTTTTTGCGTTTTATTCGCTTTATGATTTCGGCTTCCTTCTCTACCCTTTGCTGTGAGGAGACCAAAATCACCGAGTAGCCGAATTTATCCGCCTCGTCCTCCACGTAATACGCAAGCTTTGCGAAGAATGGGTGGTTTACGACGGGCACGAGCAGAGCAATGATGCGCGTTTCGTTTCTTCTCAACTGCGATGCCATATTATTTGGCAAAAAGTTAAGCTCCGCCATCGCATCAAGCACCTTTTTTCGTGTTTTCTCGCCAACCGCCTTTTCGTTATTTATAACTCTTGAGACGGTGCCTACCCCAACTCCCGCAAGCCTTGCTACGTCCTTTATTGTTGTTGCCAATCCTTTATCCTCCAAAATGCGGCTGTTAAAGCCCCCGAAAGGATGCAAAACAACCTATTGCTTATTCGATAACCGTTACGGTAACCGTTTTATCTCCGATAACGACGGTATTCTCGCCCTCCGTGAGAAGCTCCGCCCCGATGGTCAGCATAAGGTTTTTAACCTCGTACTCCTCCTCGGCAAGCTGCCTTCCGTTAAGGGTGACCGAATCCGCCTCTACGTTTCCGAGGTAGATAACCGCGTTACAGCCCTTTTGAATATTCAGGTCCTGAAGAACGGTTTCGGTGACCGCGGTAACGGTTAGGGTGAATTCGTATGCGCTTGCTCCTCCGACCGCCTTGAATACGTATTCGCCGACGGGCAAAAGCTCAAGGTATGCGGCATCGATTACAAGCTCTCTGCCGTTTGTTGTATAGAAGGCTCTGTCAACCCTTGTGTTTTTGAGCGTTTTGTTATAAAGCGAGGTAATCACCTGCTTTGAGTCGCCCACAACGGTAAGCGCTCCCGTACCGTTATAGGTGTAGCTGTCGTTGAAGTTTACCACCGACTTGAAGGCGGCAGTACCCGAATACACGTTAAGTCCGAAGTAGCCCTCGGTTGCCTCCCTCTCGTCAAGGACGGTATCGATAGCGAGGGTGCCGTTGATGTATGCCTTAACCGAGCGACCCTCCGCCTCGACCCTTAACACCACGTTATCGGTATTTACGTTGGGGGCGGCGGCTCTTCCGATTTCGCCGTAGGGCGACCACATTTTAACGATTTTCTCGTTGTTGTCGTAGTTGAAGATTATGTATTCGCTCATATCCGCGCTTGCTCTGAAGATGAAGGCGGCGGCAATCGCGTCAAGCGAGAATGCCACGGAGCAATCAAAGTCGGCAGCGCTTTCGCTCGAGAGAATATAACCGTCGCCCGCGGGGGGGGTGGCTATAATCTCCGTACCCTTTGCAATCCAGCTTCCCGATATAATTCCGTCGGCGGTAAAGGGCATATCGGTTTCGGGCGAGCCGAAGTAAACGGTTACGTCAATCAGCTTTCTTTCGTTGCCGCAGCTGACGGCAAGCGTTGCCTTTCCCGTGCCGAGAGCCTTTACCGTAACGCCGCCCGTGGAGCTTTCAATTGCGATAACCTCGCTTCCACTCTCGATTTCCCAAGCGATGGCTTCGCCCGAGGTTGAATATGCGGTGATTTGCTTTTCGGTTGTAATACAGGTGTCAAGCTCAACTGCCTCGTCACT
>JAZSHN010000189.1:0-5468 GCA_045533315.1 Eubacteriales bacterium
CGACTTCTCTTTTCTCACGCGGTCCTTGAACTCGGCAAGGAGGGGGATAAGATTGATTTTCGTCCTTCCGCAGGTGGGGCAGGAAACGATGTCCATACCGCCGTTTTCGGTAAGCTCCAGCGCCTTTAAAATTTCGCGCGCGGCATATACCTCCGCCACGGGGTCGTCGGTTAGAGATACGCGGAGAGTATCACCAATCCCCTCTGCAAGCAGGGTGCCGATGCCGATGCTGCTTTTTATGAGCGCGCTCTCGCCTCCGCCCGCCTCGGTAACACCAAGGTGAAGCGGATAGTCGGTTTTTTCGGCGAGGATACGGTTAGCCTCTATCATAGTGCGGGTGGTTGAAGCCTTTACCGAGAGGATAACGTCGGAAAAGCCGAATTTTTCAAGAAGCGAGGCGTGATACAGCGCGCTTTCGGCGAGGGCGGCGGCGGTGGGTGCGCCGTGTCTTTCAAGGATATGCTTTTCAAGCGAGCCCGAATTTACACCGATGCGAATGGGGGTGGAATTTTTCCTGCAAGCGGCAACAACAGCCTCCACGCGCTCGTCACTTCCGATATTTCCCGGGTTTATGCGGATTTTATCAACCCCCGCATTTGATGCGGCAATTGCAATTTCGTGGTTAAAATGAATGTCGGCAACGAGGGGGACGGGGACACCGCGCGCCTTTAAGACCTCAAAGGTCTTTACGCTTTCAAGGTCGGGTGCGGTGATACGGACGATATTGCATCCCGCCTCACAAAGCCGCATTGTCTGGTCGTAGGTGGCATCAATATTGTGCGTATCGGTATTGGTCATAGACTGAATAGATATGGGTGCGCCCCCGCCGACGGTTAGGCTTCCGACGCGGACGGTGCGTGTCCTTCTTCTTTCCATATTGAGCCTCCTGTAATTTTTAAGATTTTATTATAGCGTTTTAAAACAGTCCGATTACGTCCTTTATCATTATGACGAAGGACAGCAGCAAAAGCGCGGCAAGTCCGACACCGTTTATGATAGCCTCCACCCGTGCGGGGAGCTTTTTACGGGTAATCATTTCGATAAGGATAACGACTATACGCCCGCCGTCAAGCGCGGGAATAGGTAAAAGGTTCATAAATCCGAGATTCATACTTATAATCACGGTGATATTCAAAAGCGAGATAAAGCCGTATCTTGCCGCCTCTCCGATTGCGGAGGATATTCCGACGGGGCCCGAAACAGCACCGAGCGAATACCTTCCCGTAATGAGGTCGAATATGGATTCCCAGCACATACGCATTGTAAGTGCGGATTTGCGGACGGCAATAGAGAAAACCGAGAGGGGGTTTTTATCTCTGTATCCCGTTATGGCAAAGTCGAGAATACCGAATTTCTGACCGTCGGTGGTTATCGTCGGAAAGCTTACGTTCTTTATAACCGTTTCCTTTCCATCGCGGATAACGGTTACGTCGACGGGGCTTACGCCGTTACGCATAATTTCGTAGTCGAGCTCGTCGTAAAGCTTTATACGCTTTCCGTTAATGCCTATAATCTCGTCACCGACAAGAAGCCCTCCCTCGTCATCAGAGCGTGTGGAAAAATCGATTTCGTCGGCGTAATTTTGCTGTATAGCCTCCTCGGATGCGGCACCGCCGTAGACGGTGTTTGCATAGACACGCGACTCCAGATTAACGCAGGCAACAATGATAATCATAGCAAGAAAGCCCGCCACGATATTTACGGTTGCACCCGCGGCGGTGATTATAAAGCGCTGCCATGCGGGCTTTTTGTTAAAGGCGTTGGGGTCGTCGCTTTCCTCGTCCTCCCCAACCATAGCGACGTAGCCTCCGATAGGGAACATACCGAGAGAGTATTGAATATTCGTTTTTTTAGAGGTATAGGTCACAAGCTTTGGACCCATACCGATGGAAAATTCGTTAATGGTAACCTTAAAAAGTCTGGCGGTTATATAGTGTCCGAACTCGTGAATGAAAATCAAAAATCCAAACACCAAAAGAGCAATTATTACGGTAAATGCGGTGCCCAAGTTATATACCCCCGAATTTGGAAATTTCTTCGTTTGCGACCCTTCGTGCCTCGCGGTCGGCGGCAATAATGCCGTCAAGGTCGGTGGTTGATTTATGCGCGGTCAGCCGTTCAAAGGCATTCGTGACCGCATCGTATATATCGGTAAAGCCGATTTTTTCGTTAAGGAATGCCGCAACTGCAGCCTCGTCCGCGGCGTTCATTACCGCGGGCATTGCACCGCCGAGCGTAATCGCCCTTTTCGCAAGGTCAAGAAAGGGAAACGCATCGGTATCGGGTGCGTGAAAGGTAAGCGAGCCAAGCCGTACAAGGTCAAGCGCGGGAGATGCCGACGGCTGTCTTTCGGGATAATCCACGGCATACTGCACGCACATACGCATATCGGGTACGGAAAATTCGCCGATAACGCTGTTATCAATATATTCGACGGCGGAGTGCAGTATGCTTTCACGGTGGACGACGACGCGCACGCGCTCGGGTGCTACCGAAAAGAGATGCACCGCCTCTATAAGCTCAAAGCCCTTATTCATAAGGGTGGCGGAGTCAACAGTGATTTTTTTGCCCATTTTCCACGTCGGATGTGCCAAAGTATCCGAAAGAGTGACATTTTTGAGCATTTCACGGGTATATCCGAAAAACGGTCCGCCCGAGGCGGTGAGGATTATGGATTTGATTTCGCTCTGCCCTCCCGCCTTCAGCGACTGAAAGATTGCGGAATGCTCGCTGTCCACGGGGATAATTTCAACGCCCCTTTCCCTTGCGCGCGACATAACGATGTCACCCGCGATAACGAGACTTTCCTTGTTTGCGAGGGCAAGCCGCTTTCCCGCGTCGATTACGGCAAGCGAGGGGATAAGCCCCGCCTCCCCAAGTATGGAGTTGACAACGGTGTCAGCACGGGTTTCGTGAATGGCGGCTGTAATCCCCTCCTCTCCCGAATAGACCTTTATATCAGTGTCGGAAAGACGGGTACAAAGGTCGCGGGCGGCGGAAGGGTCCGCCATTGCGACGGTGCGCGGGGAAAATTCACGGGCAAGCGACTCCATAGCCGAAGCATCGCGGTTAGCCGTGAGGGCATCTACCTTATATCTGCGTGCGCGCGCGACGTCAAGCGCCTGCATTCCGACGGAGCCCGTTGCTCCGAGTATAGTAACGGTTTTAGACATAAAACCTCCGAATAGTCAAGGTTGGTTTTTCGGGCAAAAATCGCCGCGAGCTTTCGCGGCGATTTCCCCTGCCGATTGGTGTGGCGTAAATACGGATCAAAGCGCGGTGCAAAAGGGCGGAAGCAGGCTGCATACCACCATAAGCACAGGAGCTACGATAAGAACAGAATCAAACCTATCGAGAATGCCGCCGTGACCCGGAAGAATTTGGCTGTAATCCTTTACCCCGTATTCCCTTTTTATAAGCGAAGCAAAAAGGTCGCCGACCTGTGCCACGGTGGAGATAAGGAGTCCGAGGATACAAAGCGTAAGATAGTTTGCCTTTATTCCGTGATGCGTTACACATTCGATAATAAAGCCGTAAAGGGCAAATCCGCCAACGGTAAAGAGGATACCGCCGAGCGCCCCCTCGATTGTTTTTTTGGGAGAAAGCTCGGGTGCGAGCTTATGCCTTCCAAGGAGTCTGCCCGTAAAATATGCAAAGGTGTCACAGGTCCACGCTCCGACAAAAATCAAAAGATATATATATTTTCCGTAGGACATATAGCGCAGAAGCGACATCGCGGTAAAGCAGGTGGTAATATACATCACAGCCGTCAGCACTCTTGAAATATTTGAAAAGGAGAGTCTTCCGCGCGAGAGGACCGCAACGGTCACAAGGCACAAAAGGTAGAAAAACAGAGAGAGCATCAAATAGAGCATAAACCGTCCGGTATTAATACCGAAGTAGGGTCTGTACGTAAAAAGAGGCAGCACAGCTGTAAAAATATAGGTTGGTATTGCCACGACAAGATTTTTATGCATTTCAAATACGCGCAAAAGCTCAAACGCAGAGAGCGCGCACAGAATTCCGATTGCAATCGGATAAATCATATAATCCGAGAAAATCAAAAGCGGAATTCCAAATACGGCAATGCCAACAGACGTTAGTATTCTTACCTTCATAATTTACCTTTCCATGGGAGAGTGGGAAATATTTCTTCCCGTTTTGGGTCGCACCGCAGGGAGCAGAGCAACCGCTTTTAGAGATTATTCGTTACCGTCCTCGGGGTCAAGACCGCCGAAGCGGCGTTTTCTTTTATAGAACTCGTTAACCGCCTTTATAATATCCTCCCTGCCAAAGTCGGGCCAGAGGGTATCGGTTACGTAAAGCTCGGAATACGCGCCCTGCCAAATCAGGAAGTTTGACACGCGCAAATCTCCGCCCGTGCGGATAATGAGGTCGGGGTCGGGGGAATTGCAGGTATAAAGATGGCGGGAAATATCCGCCTCGGTTACAGGGCTGCAGCCCTCGGCAATAGCGGCGTTTACGGCGTGGACGATTTCATCGCGTCCTCCGTAGTTAAGCGCAAGATTGCAGACAAAGGGGCGGTTTTTCGCCATATTTTCTATTTCTATGCACTTGTTACGCAGCTTTTCGGAGAGGACGGACTTGTCACCGAGGAAGCACATCGAAAAATCCCTGTCCTCCTTGATTTTTGCGATAACAACCTCGTCGAGATACTTATAGATTAGCTCCATAAGTCCGTCGACCTCCTCCTTCGGTCTTTTCCAGTTTTCTGTGGAAAAGGCGTAGAGGGTTACGTGGTGGACGCCCATTGCGCGCAGGTCCTCGAGATTCTTTTGAATAATCTTTGCACCCGCAACGTGTCCCGCACTTCGCGGAAGCATACGCTTTTTCGCCCATCTGCCGTTTCCGTCCATTATGATGCCGATGGATTGAAGCCTTTCGTCCACTCTTGGCAATTCTTGATTTTTCTTTGCCATAGAGATTAAATCTCCATAATTTCCTTGGTCTTTTGTGCGGTGATGGTGTCGATTTCCTTGATATATTTATCGGTGAGGTCCTGCACCGCCTTATCCGAAGCCTTTGCCTCGTCCTCGGTCATCTCGGAATTCGCCTTCATTGCCTTTACCTTATCGTTTGCAACGCGGCGGATGTTGCGGATTGCAACCTTTGCATCCTCGCCCATCTTTGCAATCTGCTTTGAAAGCTCGCGGCGGCGCTCCTCGGTCGTCGGGGGGAAGGAAAGACGGATTGCAGAGCCGTCGTTCTGGGGATTGATGCCGAGGTCGGAGGTAAGGATAGCCTTTTCAATACCCTTCATTGCCGACTTATCCCACGCGGTGATAACAATGGTGCGTGCATCGGTAACCTTTATTTCCGCGATAGAGGAAATGGGTGTGGGAGAGCCGTAGTAGTCAACGTTAATCTTTTTAAGCACGTCGGGATTTGCTCTGCCCGCGCGAATTGTGGAGAGGTTGTCGGAGTAAGCGGCAACGCTCTTTTTCATT
>JAZSHN010000014.1:0-5893 GCA_045533315.1 Eubacteriales bacterium
CCCACCGCAATCAACGGCGAATTCGTTGCCAGCGTCGGGGACGGAGCCTTTTAAGGCACCTCGATTACCGAGGTTACGGTAAGCGACTTTGTCACCCGCATCGGACGCGGCGCGTTTTATAACTGCACCTCGCTTAAGGGCGTTAACTTCGGCGACGCAGTAGAGGTTATAGCCGAGAGCGCGTTTTACAACTGCCTCGCAATGACGGAGCTTAACCTGCCCGACACGCTGACACACATCGGAGCGAGCGCGTTTTACAACCTTTCAATCGAGACGGTTACGCTACCCGACGGAATAACCTCGCTCCCCCCCTACGCCTTTTCTTATTGTACAAAGCTCACCTCCTTTGATACTCGCGGAATGATTTCCGAAATCGGCGAGGGCGCGTTTTACCATTGCGAGGCTCTTGAGGAATTGAAGCTCGACGCTGTAAAATCCGTCGGCACGCTTGCCTTTTTGTCCTGTGTAAAGCTTGCCGAAATCGAAATTCCCGATACGCTCGTAAGCATCGGAGCCGATGCCTTTGGCGATTGTGACGCCCTTACCGCTTTCAGGGTCGGGGACGGAAACACTGCATATTCCTCCCCCCTCGGCGCACTCGTCGAAAGGAAAAGCGGCACTCTGCTTCTCTATCCGCAGTCTGCGGAGGCAACAAGCATCACCCTGCCCGACGGGATAACCAAAATCGGGGAAAGGGCGTTTGCCGACTGTCAAAAGCTTACCGAAATCATTCTACCGGGCGGCCTTTCGGAAATCGGAGCCTATGCCTTTCATAACGCAATGTCGTTGAAGCGTATCGCGCTTGCCGAAACACCGAGTGACGTCGGCTTTGCCGTTCCCGATACGGTAATCTCGGTCGGTGGCTGCGCCTTCGAGGAAACACCCGCCTTTCGCGCAATAAAGGACGAATTGCTTATTGTCGGCGACGGCATTCTGATAAAGTATACACCCCTTCGCGACTCCACGGGAAAAATCGATATAACCAACAGTAAATATACCACCGTGTATACCGAAACGGTTAACCAGAACGGCGTTAACGTGGCTATGAAAAAGTACACCGTAACCGTTCCCGATGGGGTAAGGGCGGTGGTCTCCGCCTTTTACGGCAACCGCGATATATCAACCGTAATTCTTCCCGAAAGCGTGGAGCTTATCGGCGACTATGCGTTTATGAATGCCGTTGCGCTTGAAAAATGCGATATGTCAAATACCGCCGCAGCTCATATCGGGGAGAGCGCCTTTGCCTCCTGCCAGGCGTTAAAGACCGTCCTTCTGCCGCAGGGGCTTAAAACCGTGTCCCCCAACGTATTTACCGATTGCGTGGCATTGACCGCCATTCGCCTTCCGCAGGGGCTCACACATATAAGCGAATATATGTTCGGCGGCTGTACCTCGCTCTCCGAGGTTAATATCCCCGAAAGCGTGGGCTCGCTCGGCAGCTACGCGTTTGCGAAAACAACCTCTCTTAAAGCCTTTACCGTCGGTAAAAATCTTACCTATATCGGCGACTATGCCTTTTCGGAAAGCGGTATACTTGAGTTTACCCTCCCCGACTGGTGTCGCGCGGGCGGATACCTGTTCCTCGCCTGCGAGTCGCTTGAAAAAATCACAATAAACGGGGAGGGAATACTTCCCGAGGGTATCTGTATGGGCTGTACCGCCCTCCGCGAGGTAAATATCGCCGACGGATACACCGAAATTTCCCGCGAGGCGTTCTTTAACTGCCTGTCCTTGACCGAAATCACCCTGCCAAAGGGGGTAACCAAAATCGGCTATGCCGCATTCCAGCAATGCAAGGCGCTTACCACCGTCAACAACGGCAGAAAAATCACCGAAATCTCCGACTACGCCTTTTTCGGAGCCATAACCCTCAAAAGCTTCAAATTTACCCGAAGCATACGGAGCGTCGGCGCGTATTCCTTCTACGCCTGCTACGAGCTTGAAATAAAGGACTTGAGCCGTGTTACCTACGCGGGCATACACGCGTTTGAATATTGCACCTCGCTTACCGAGGTTGACATCTCCTCGCTTTACTATAACGTGCCGCAGGGAATTTTTTCCCGTTGCACCTCGCTTAAAAAGGTGAAATTCGCCCCCACCGTTACCGAAATCGGCAATGTGGCATTCCTCGCCTGCTCCTCGCTCAAGGAGATTGACCTCCCGAATAATCTTGAGTTTATCGGAGAGAGCGCGTTTTCGGGCTGTGAAAGCCTTTCGGTAATCAATTGGAACGACAGGCTGAAGGAAATAGATGACAAGGCGTTTTATTGGTGCGACTCTCTTACGAGCATCACCCTGCCGAATAGCGTGACCACCGTCGGCAACGGTGTGTTTCAGGAGTGCCACTACCTCGGAACGGTAAATCTCGGAACGGGACTTACAAAGCTCGGCACAGCCGTGTTTATGAATTGCTACTCGCTTTACGACGCACCCATTCCCGCGGCAATTTACGAAATTCCCGAGTATACCTTCTACGCCTGCGAGGCTCTCGTTAATTTCGAGCTTTCCTACGGCACGACCGCAATCGGCACCTCCGCCTTCGAGGGCTGCTATTCGCTCCGCCGTATCGTAATGCCGATAACCACCAACAAAATCGGCGAAAACGCATTCCTTGACTGCAATTCTCTTGAAACGCTTATTTACGACGGCAACGACCAAATGTTTTACAATATTCAAATCAAAAACGGAAACGACAGCTTCATTTCCGCCTATATGAAGGGGGTGGAGTGATATGATTAAAATCAAAATTGCAAGGCTTGTAATCGGAATTAACAACAAATACGACTATATCGAAAGGCTTGCCGCCGATTACCTCACCGACGAGGCTCCCGATTTCACCGTGGAGGCAACCGAGGAGCAAATTCGTAAGGAGGCGGGAGTCCTTGACGTAAGATTTCCCGACGGCTATCTTGAATCCATCGTGGTATACCGCAATATCGCGGAGCTTTTGCCAAGCTACGATGCCTTCGTATTTCACGGCGCAATACTCAATTACGGTGGCGAGGCGTATGCCTTTACCGCGAAAAGCGGAGTCGGAAAAACCACCCACACCCGCCTCTGGCTAAAGGAATTCGGAGATGCGGTGCATTACCTCAACGGTGACAAGCCGATTATCCGCTTCATTGACGGAGTCCCCTATGCCTGCGGTACTCCGTGGAGAGGGAAGGAGGGCTACGGCGTGAACGAAATTGTACCGCTTCGTGCGATTGCCTTTCTTGAGCGCGGAGCCGAAAATTCCGCCTCCGAAATCCCGGCGGAAAGCGTGGTGACACGCCTCGTAACCCAGATGTATATGCCGCGCGGCAGCCGTATGGGTACGGTTATTTCGATGCGCCTTGCCGACAGGATAACGAAAACCGTCCGTCTTGTCGGACTTAAATGCAATATGGACCCCTCCGCCGCGCACGTCTCTCTTGCGGCAATGCGGGGCGAAAACCCAAAGCTCAATTAAAATGCACTTTCGCTTTTGTGACAGAATGGAGATAAAATGAATAAAACAAAGGAATTTGAACTTAAAACTCTCTGGCGCGTTTTCGTTGCCTTTTGGCTTGTGATTGCAATTGCAACCGCTGCGGGTGCCGCGGCGGGCGGGGTATACTCGCTCCTTCGCGATAAAACCACCTACACCGCTTACGCGTCCTTCTGGGTGAATGCAAGGTCCACGGGCGGAGTTTCACAGTCCTCTACAATGGGCGCGGCACAGCTTGCCACCAACTACGTGGAGCTTGCCGACAGCACCGCGCTTTTATCCCGTGCGGTAAAGGACGGTGACCTCGTTAGAAAATGGAACACCACCGAAACGGGTGCAATCAAAGCCCTCGGCTCAATGATTTCGGCGGGCAAAACCGAGGTCGACTCGCTTATGTTTACCGTCTATATCAAATCGGGCAACGCGAATATGACCTACGACGCTATCTCTGCGGTACAGCAGTCTATGATAACCGTAATAGAGGAGGTAAACGGAGACAGCGAGGTTGTTCGCGTTGCGGAGGTTTACTCTATGGACGACGTTTACGCGAGCCGTCCGTCCACTCTTAAAAAGGTGCTTATCGGGGCAGCAGCCGCCTTTGTTATCTCGTACGCGGTATGCTTTGCAATTTTCGCATTTGATAAGCGGGCGCGCAATGCCGACGAGGTAAGCGAGGAGCTTTCTTTTCCCGTTGTCGCGCTTCCGTCGCGCTTTTACAAGGGAAATTTCTCTAAAATCACACCGCAGGAGGCGGTTTGTGCCTATATATCTGCCGCAGAGCGCGTGATTAACCTCACCCCCGACGGAGCGCGGGTTATTGCAGTTACAGCCGCCGCCTTTGCAGACCCCGATGCCGCGCTCTCGGTTGCACAGGTCCTTGCCGCACGCGGAAGGCGCACCCTCGTTGTTGAGTGCGATTCCCGAATCCCGCTTATTGCCGATATGCTCGGGGAGAACAGCGGGGAGCTTGTCGGACTTGATAAATTCATTACAAGCGGCGAAATCCCCACCGTCGTAAGCATTGACGATTGCCTTGACACCGTTACCGTCGGAGGCGAGGGGGACGGCTATCTCTCTATGCAAAATATCGTAAAGCTTCTTGAAAAAATCGGAAGGGAATACGACAACGTTATCCTCTCCCTGCCGTCCGTGGAGCTTATGACCGACCTCTCTTCCCTTGGCACTCTTGCCGATGCCACGGTTGTGAGCCTTTCGCGCGGTGACCGCACCGATATGGCGGAAGCTGCGGCACAGCTGCTCACCTCACAGGGAATTAACGTTAACGCGGTTTATTACCTCCCGCTTTAATCTGTTTTTGGCGGTAACCCCCTCGTAACAGGTCGGGATATACCCCCGAGGCGTGGGCAACGCCGCCCCAAAATACTAAAAAAGCTTATCCCGCGGCTTGGGCAAATCCTGCCCGAAGTGCCGCAAAATCTTACCCCCGCGGCGTGGGCAACGCCGCCCCCAAATAATTCTTGAAATTTGAAAGGGAACAGAATGAACACCAACTACGACCTTATTATCGTCGGTGCGGGCCCTGCGGGTATTTTTACCGCGCTTGAAATGCTTCGCCGCGATTCAAAGCAGAAAATACTTATAATCGAAAAGGGAAGGGCAATAGAAAAGCGCGCCTGCCCAAAGCACTAGACGGGCAAATGCGTAAGCTGTAAGCCCTGTGCAATAACCACGGGCTTTTCGGGCGCGGGCGCATTCTCGGACGGAAAGCTCTCGCTCTCCGAGGAGGTTGGAGGCGACCTCCCCTCGCTTATCGGTGTTGACCTCGCGCGCGAAACTATCGCGTACACCGACGGAATTTATCTTGAATTCGGCGCGGATACCCACGTGGAGGGTCTTGGCTTTGACGAGGAAAAGAAGGAAATCAGGCGTAATGCCATAAAGGCTGGGCTGAAGCTCGTTGATTGCCCGATTAGACACCTTGGCACCGAAAAGGCACAGGAAATTTACTACGCGATAGAGCAATATCTAATAAAGGGCGGAGTTGAAATTCTCTTTAATACCGAGTGCCTTAACCTCATTATCGGAGAGGACGAGGTCTGCCGCGGAGTTATCGCGAAAATAAAAGGCAATGAAACCACCCTCACCGCAAATAACGTTGTCGTCGCGACGGGAAGACGCGGCGCGGATTGGCTTGAAAAGCTCTGTGCGGAGCATAATATAGCACACCAGCCGGGCACCGTCGACATCGGCGTGCGCGTGGAGGTAAGAAACGAGGTTATGGAGCGCGTTAACAACGTCCTCTACGAATCAAAGCTTGTCGGTCACCCCGCACCCTTTAAAAATAAGGTTCGCACCTTTTGCCAAAACCCGGGCGGCTTTGTAAGCCAGGAAAACTACGACGACGACCTCGCCGTCGTAAACGGCCACTCCTATAAGGACCAAGTCGGATCGTAGCCATGTCGT
>JAZSHN010000063.1:0-16605 GCA_045533315.1 Eubacteriales bacterium
CGGCAAGGTACACGCCGTTGACGGAGAGACCTCCATTTTCATTTACCCCGGATATAAATTTAAGGCGGTTGATGCTCTGATAACCAACTTCCACCTTCCCGAAAGCACCCTCATAATGCTCGTCAGCGCCCTCGCAGGCAAAGAGTTTGTTATGAACGCTTACGAGGAAGCGGTGAATGAAAAGTACAGATTTTTCTCATTCGGCGACGCTATGTTCATCCAATGAATCGTTAATTGCTTCGTTGTCGCTCGACTCGCTCAAATCGGCGTAGGTAGCTACGACTTCATTTCGCTCGCTCACTTACGCCTCGCACTTGACGATTTCTTGAACGAACGGGAGCCTTGTGCGAAGAAAAAATGTTGAATGAACGGGAGCCTTGTGCGAAGAAAAATGTTGAATGAACGGAAGCATTGTGCGGAGAAAAATATTGCAGAATATCGGTATTGTACTTAAATTTATGCCGCGCTACGCTATCGGCGTGTTCCCATAATCCTTATAATCTTTTTGAAAGGAGCAGTGTATGGATTTTGTATGTCCAAAGTGCCGTGCGGCGCTTACCCTTGACGGCAATGCGAAAAAATGCGAAAACGGACATAGCTATGACCGCGCAAGGGCGGGCTACTACAACCTGCTGCTCGGCTCGGCGGGCGGTGTGCATGGAGATAATCGCGAGATGGTAGAGGCTCGCCGCCGTTTTCTTTCCGCCGACAATTATCTACCGCTTGCACGCCGACTTGGGGAGCTTGCCGCCGAATATTCCGCGGAGGGCGGGGCAATACTTGACTGCGGCTGCGGAGAGGGATACTACACCGCGAAAATTTACGCGGCGCTTTCCGCCTCCTTAAAGGCGTTTGACCTGCTTGCCTTTGACATATCGCGCGATGCCGTAAGGCTCGCGGCAAGGACCTGCCCGAGTGCCTCTTTTGCCGTTGCATCCTGCTATAATCTGCCGATTGCGGACGGGGCGGTGGACCTTGCTTTTAATATTTTTTCTCCGCTTGCACCCGAGGAAATTCGCCGTGTATTAAAGGTCGGCGGCAGATATGCGGTTGCATACCCCGACGCTTACCACCTCTACGAGCTGAAGGCGGCGATATACGACACACCTTACAAAAACGAACCCGCTACCGACTCGCCAAGCGGCTTTTCCTTGCTCAAAAGGGAGCGCGTAGCCTACACCCTGACGCTTGACAGCCCCGACGCTGTGCGCGATTTATTTATGATGACCCCCTACGCCTACCGAACGGGCAAAAAGGAGCGCGAAAGACTTGAAAAGCTTCAAAAGCTTGCCACCCGTGTTGAGTTTTTGATTGATATTTACGAAAAACAGGCGGATTAGACACACCGCCAAAACGCTAATAATTGTTTACATTGGAGAGTAAAAATGGATTTATCTCACGGAAAGTATCTTGGTGTTGATTACGGTGACAAGCGAACGGGTATTGCCGAATGCGACCCCTCCGGTCTTATTGCTACGGGAATATGCACCGTAAGCGAGGGCGGAATGCGAAAAACCGCCATCCGAGTTGCAAAGGAGGCACAGACCCGAGGCTGTAAGCTTATCGTTATAGGGCTTCCAAAGAATATGGACGGCAGCGAGGGGGAGAGGGCAGAGGTCATTCGCGCCTTTGCGGCGATGCTTCCCGAATATACCGATATTCCGTATGACTTTTGCGACGAGCGAATGACCACGATGGTTGCCTACCGCTTTCTTGGTGAGACGGGCACCTACGGCAAAAAAAGAAGGGATGCGGTCGATACCCTGTCCGCGCAAATAATTCTTCAGGGGTACATTGACCGCGAGCGTATGACAAGCGGGAGAAAGGATTAACCTTATGAATGGCAAAAAGCGTGTGTTGATAATTTATACCGGCGGCACAATCGGTATGAAAAAAACCGAAAACGGCTATGCCCCCGCCGCGGGATTTTTAAGAGAGGCGCTGCTTTCTATTGACGATATGCGCCGCCCCGAGCTTCCTTCGTGGGAGCTTGTTGAAATGAATCCCCTGCTTGACTCGTCGAATATTGCCTATTCGGAGTGGAACGGCATCGCACGTGTTGTATATGATAATTACACGGAGTACGACGGCTTTGTTATTCTTCACGGAACCGATACAATGGCGTATACCGCGTCGGCTCTTTCTTTTATTCTTGACGGTCTTGATAAGCCCGTGGTGCTTACAGGCTCACAAATCCCGCTATCGGAGCTTCGCAGCGACGGAAGGGAAAATTTGATTTCCTCTATTCTCATTGCCTCCGACGGTGTTGCGAGGGAGGTCTCGCTTTGCTTTTCGGGAAGACTTCTTCGCGGAAACCGCGCAATGAAAATGAGTGCCGACGGTCTTATGGCGTTTGATTCTCCGAATTATCCGCACCTTGCCGAGGTGGGCATCACGGTAAAGTACAACGAGGGCGCGCTTTCGCGTCGAGAAAAATACGGCACACTGACCCTTCGCCCCTTCATAAACGTGCCGATTGGAGTTCTTAAAATTTTCCCGGGTATGCAGTTCGGTCTTTTTGAGGAAATAATGACAGAAAGGCTTTCGGGCATCGTTCTTGAAACCTTTGGTGCGGGGAATATCCCGATGGCAGACAGACAGCTTTTGCCGATTATAAAGCGAGCCTTTTCCTCGGGCGCGGTTATCGCCGTATGCTCTCAATGCCCCGGAGGCACGGTGAGCCTCGGTGCTTATGAAACCTCCCGCGGGCTTAAAGGGGCGGGGGCTGTTTCGGGCTATGATATGACTACGGAGGCGACGGTTGCAAAGCTTTACCACCTTTTCAGCCTCGGCATCCCTCACGACAGGATAAAGGAGCTTATGGAATGCGATATTTGCGGAGAGCTTTCCCGCCCTTAAGACCCTCTGAATGAAAAAATTTACACATTGTACAAAAAAGCTGAAATTTAACACGCCCCGCCACTAAAGCTTGGCGGGGCGTTTGGTTTGCTAACAATTGTTTACTTAAATTGCATATATGCTCTGACGGCTCGCACGTGCGCACCATAAAATATTGACTTTTTTATTAAAAAGATTTATAATGTAAATGAAAATATTTATGCCCCCCAGAAAAGGAGGACTCATATGAAAAGAATGAAGAAATTTTTATCGCTTACCCTTGCTCTGTCAATGAGCCTTGTGCTTGTGCTTTCGGTGCTGATACCCGCGGGTGTCACGGTGTCGTTTGCACTTTCATCGTCAACCTATAAATCCGAGCTTTGGCTGCTTTGCGGCTACGAGTACGGATTGCTGCGAGGCACAAGATTTGATATAGACGAAAATTCGGATGCTGCTCCCTTTGCTCACGAAAGCGGCACCGCATACGTTCCGATAGACGCGCCCGCGAAATATAAAAACGCAACCGTAAGCATTGACGGCAATACAGTAACCGTGGCTAAATCCGACGGCACAACCGCTGTTCTAACGGTTGATTCAACCGTCTGGTCGGGCGGAGAATTTCTCCTTCCCGTTTTGAAAATCGGCGAAACGGTTTATATCTCAAACCTATCCGTTAATGCGATTTTCGGAACAAAAAGCATTTATAACAAGGATATCGGCGTCGCTATTTACTACGATGGCACATCCTCGAAATCGACAGGTCTTGAAACACAGATTAACACCCTCGGCTCTCTCCTTTTTGAAAGACCGAGTGCGAGTGAAATATACTCCGACCTTGTTACCTATAACGGCTCGGCAGACGTTCACCCGCGGCTTCTTGCAACCGACGAAACCTTTGAGAGCTTCCGTGAAATTCTCAAGACCACAAGCACCGATAAAAACAGCTATTACGTTAAGCTCTTAAGCCTCATATCCAAGCAGGTGAGGGCGTTTACCGACTTTTTCACCGTGAATGAAGCTTCGGGAGAGGTGGAGTGGAAGAAAAATATGCAGCAAAGCGTGCGCCAGCCGCATTACCTCTACGACGAATACGGTAACCGTCTTGTGGGACAGAGCTCCTATTCCTACGTTGACGAAAACGGCGAGGTTGTAACACTCAAGCTTGACAGCGAGAAAAGCTCCAACCTTGGCGACGGCTATGACTACGGTGGACGCTCAAGCGTCGACAGCTACACGTCAAAGCTTAAATCTCTTGCTCTTCTTTGGCAGGTTGAGGGCGACCAAAAGTACGCCGACGCCTTTTATCTTATGGCTATCGAGCTTGGTAAATGGGAGCATTGGGGCGAGGGGCACTTCCTTGACTGTGCCGACGGCGCGGTGGAATATGCGATTGGTCTTGACTGGATTTACCACGCCTTTGACGACGAGCCCGAAAAGCGTGACGAGATGGCGGCAATTCTCTATGAAAAGGGAATGATGAAGGGCTATTACTCCATTGTATGCGACGACCTTTATATGCAGGCAAGCACCGCCTCCTACGATATGTCGACCAAATATCAGTACGGCACGCACACCGCATACCGCGGACAGGGGGCGAATTATCTTCATATCTCTAAAAGAGCAGGAACCAGTGGCTGGCGCACCATAAACCGCACCAACAACTGGCAAACCGTTTGCGGCGGAGGTATGATAGTCGCGGCGCTCTATCTTTCGGAGTACGAGGAGTATCGCGAGAATGCAAGCTTTGTTATAGAGCAATATCTCTATTCGAACGAGCGCTGCCTTTTGCAGTATGCTCCCGACGGAGCTTATATCGAAAGTCCTGGATATTGGGGCTATGGCACCAATACTCTTATGAGGACTATTGCCGCGCTTGAAAGCTCGCTCGGTACGGATTACGGACTTTCCGACATTGTCGGACTTTACGACTCCTTTTATTACACCATCGGTATTGCCGACGGAAGATACTATATGTGGAACTACCACGACAGCGGTGGATACAACGGCACCGACCCAGGTCTCGGCTCGGGCAGAGTCGATTATTCCTCCTTCTACCTTGCCTCCGCTATTTACGGCGATCCGACACTTGCATATCTTCGCGACCAAATGATTTTCGGTGAAGAGAGCTTTGACCTCACCCTTATGGATGCGCTCTATTACACTCCCGAGCTTTCGGAGGGAGCAAGGGCGGAGGAGCTTCCCCTCGACTATAACTTCAAGGCGATTGATACCGCAACCCTTCGCTCGGGCTTTGACGATAAGGCAACCTTTGTCGGTCTTCACGCGGGACCCAATCAGGTCACACACGGCGATATGGACTGCGGAAACTTTAACCTTTCTATGGGCGGTGTAAAGTGGATTGCCGACCCGGGAAGCGAGAACTACAACGTCGGAGGCTTCTGGGAGACGGGCGAAAACGGACGAAGATATAAGCTTTACTGTAAGTCGGTAGAGGGTCACAGCACGGTAATGATTAGAAACAATTCCTCCGTGCCTCGCGGTCAAAAGCTTACTACCGCTTCGACCGATTATGCAACCATCGATACCTTTTATTCGGATGAAAACGGCGGCTTTGCAATAACCGATATGACAAGCACCTACGGCGGCAGCTGCATAAGCGGAAAGCGCGGCATCCTTCTCACCAACTCGCGCAGCACCGTAGTGCTTCAGGACGAGATAAGCTTCTCTGCAGCAACCGACCTTACATGGGTTCTCAATATCAATATCCAAAATTCTCAATTTATCAGCGAGGACGGAAAAACAATCAAAATTCCTGCAAGGAATAAAGACGGTGAAATTATTACGCTCCGAATGACCCTTATATCCGATAACGAGGAGCTGCGATTCAGAAAAATGGATGCATACGAAACCGTTTATTCTACCACCTATACGCAAAGCGGTACGGGAGATACACGTGCGAAGAACCCTGTTCCGAGAATTTGTATAGAGGCAAACGGAGTAACGAGCTTTAACGTTGCGGTTGTGTTCCAGATAGAGGAGCACGTCGACGAGATAGTGCCGTACGAGCGTACCGATATGGCAAATTGGCAGACCGAAACCGACGCATGGGTCAAGGAGGCTAACAAGGACATCAATTACGCGGGCACTCCCGTGCATCCCGAAACAAAGCTCGGAACCTTTAAGAGCATTAATGCAAAGCTTGAAGGTGCATTCTCTGCCGGAGATATTACAGAGGTTGGAAGGCTTCTTTGGGATACGCGCGACTATCTTCTTAATTACAACGAGAACAACGAGGAGGTAGCGGCACAGGCGAGAATATACCGTGCATACAGGCAAAGGTACAACGAGATTCTTCGCTCTCTTAACAGCGACTTCCGCGACTTGCTGTTTGATAAATAACAGTTCAATAAAACACATAAAAGCACACGGGCGGCGGATTATACGCCACCCGTGTTAAATTAATTTTGAAAAAGGACTTTGATATGGACTTTGGCTTTACCGAAGAAAATGTAAACAATAGTATACCCGAGGTAATTCTCTGTAAATTCGGAGAGGTCGTTTTAAAGGGCGCAAACAGACAGAATTTCGAGTCCGCCCTTGTAAAGGAGCTGCGCCGCAGGGCAAGCCCGTTTGGCACGTTTAGAATTTATTTCAAGCAATCCACCATCTACGTTGAGCCGCAGGATAACGGCTGTGATATGGACGGAATGTACGAGGTCGCAAAAAAGGTTTTCGGCATAGTTGCCGTTAACCGCGCAGCCGTTTGCGAGAAAAATATGGATGCGATTCTCGATATGGCGAGAAGGTATCTCCCCGACAAGCTGCAGGGAAAGCGCACGTTTAAGGTCGAGGGCAAGCGCTCGGACAAAAAATTTCCCCTTAAATCCCCCGAAATCTCGGCACAGGTGGGCGGCGTAATTCTTTCCACCGTCCGCGGTATCAGAGTTGACGTAAAAAATCCCGACGTCGTTGTCGGCGTTGAGGTAAGAGATGACTTTGCATACATCAGAGCAGGACAGGAGGCAGGCGCGGGCGGTTTGCCGCTTCGCTCCTCGGGAAAGGGGCTTCTCCTTCTTTCGGGCGGGATAGATTCTCCCGTTGCGGGTCTTATGATGGCAAAGCGCGGCATGGAAATCGAGGCTCTGCACTTCGAATCCTTTCCCTACACCTCCGAAAGGGCACGCGAAAAGGTCCTCACCCTCGCACAGGAGATGACCGAATACTGTGCAAGGCTTCACGTCCATGTAATTTCGCTCACTCACATTCAGGAGGTGCTTCGCGATAATTGTACGGAGGATTATTTCACTCTGCTTCTCCGCGTCTTTATGATGCGCCTTTCGGAGCGTGTTGCTGCAAGCTATAAATGCGGCGCGCTTATCACGGGCGAAAGCCTCGGGCAGGTGGCATCTCAAACCCTCTCCGCTATTTCCGTAACCGACAGTCAGGTGAATATTCCCGTTTTCCGCCCTTGCATCGGTCTTGATAAGGAGGAAATCGTAAAAAAGGCACGTCTTTACGGCACCTTTGAAACCGCAATTTTGCCCTACGAGGATTGCTGTACCGTATTCACCCCTCGTCATCCGAAAACCCAGCCAAAGCTCGCCGACGTTATGGCGGAGCTTGAAAAGGTTGATTTCGATGCGCTTATAGAGGAGGCGTATGCCTCTATGTATACCGTGACAAAGCTTGTTTACGAGGGGTATAGGTAAAATTCGCAGCCCATAATAAATGGCAAAGCTGTTCAAAAGCTTGAACTAAAGCTCAAACTAAAGCGCAAAATATATAATATATCTTGACATTTACGGTATTGTGTGCTAAAATGTCTATGTTGCGGGAATAGCCGCAGCCTTTGGGAGGAGTAATCCGCACCTGCTTTAAAGAGAGCGCGCGGTTGGTGAAAGCACGCAGCAAGGACGGACGAAGGTAGCCCAACGTATCCGAGAAGAACGGTGCTTGCAACAGCCGCAAATCACCTATTAGACCTCGGCGTCCCTCGCGAAAAGAGAGAACAAGGAGAGCGTGCTTCGCTCTTGAACTTGGGTGGTATCGCGTTTTTAACGCCCCGAGGCTTTTTGCCTCGGGGATTTTTGTTTACAACCACCCCGTGTTAAATTTTTTTGCATTTTTTGCCCGCTTGCTTGCTTGCAAATGTATGGCGAAATGCAAATAAAACATTACATTGTTATTTAATAAGCCACAAATGTGGCAGGAGGATAAATAAATGAGAAAAGAGCTTGCCAAAAACTACAACCCGAGCGAGTTTGAGGGGAGAATTTACGAGAGCTGGTGCGAGAAAAATTACTTTGCGCCCGACCCTGACCCCAAAAAGCCGCCTTTTTCGATAGTTATCCCGCCGCCAAACGTAACGGGACAGCTTCATATGGGACACGCCCTTGACCAAACGCTTCAGGATATTATCGTCCGTACAAGGCGTATGCAGGGCTATTCCACCCTTTGGGTGCCCGGCACCGACCACGCGGGTATTGCAACGCAGATAAAGGTAGAGGAAAATCTCCGTGTTAACGAGGGGCTTTCCCGCTACGACCTCGGACGAGAAAAATTTCTCGAGCGCGTTTGGGATTGGAAGCATCAGTACGGTAACAGAATTATTAACCAGCTTAAAAAGCTCGGCTCGTCCTGCGATTGGTCGCGCGAGCGCTTTACAATGGACGAGGGCTGCTCACGCGCAGTTCGCGAGGTTTTTGTCAACCTCTATAACAAGGGGCTTATTTACCGCGGACACAGAATTATAAATTGGTGTCCCCGTTGCCTTACCGCGCTTTCCGATGCGGAGGTCGAGTACAAGGACCAGCCGGGATTCTTCTGGCATATCAAATACCCGATAAAGGGAGAGGACGGCTACGTTGAAATTGCTACCACCCGTCCCGAAACAATGTTCGGCGATACCGCCGTTGCGGTAAACCCCGACGACGAGAATACAAAGCATCTTATCGGCAAAACTCTTATCCTTCCGATTGTAAACCGCGAAATCCCCGTTGTTGCCGATGACTACGTTGAAATCGGATTTGGTACGGGATGCGTAAAAATTACTCCCGCGCACGACCCCAACGACTTCCTCGTCGGTCAAAGACACAATCTTGAGCAAATCAAGGTTATGAACGACGATGCAACGATGAACGCCTATGCGGGTAAGTACGAGGGGATGGACAGATACGAGTGCAGAAAGGCACTTGTAAAGGACCTTGAGGAGGCGGGTTTCCTTGTAAAAACAGAGCCTCACGACCACAACGTCGGCACCTGTTACCGCTGCGGCACTACCGTCGAGCCCCTCACCTCCGACCAGTGGTTCGTTAAGATGAAGCCGCTTGCAGCCCCCGCAATCGAGGCGGTTGAAAACGGCACGGTTTCCTTCGTACCCGAAAGATTTTCCAAAAATTACTTTAACTGGATGAACAATATCCTCGACTGGTGCATCTCGCGACAGCTCTGGTGGGGTCACCGCATCCCCGCATTCTACTGTGACGGTTGCGGACATATGGAGGTTTCCAAAACCGATATTACCACCTGCCCAAGGTGCGGCGGCGCGGTTAGACAGGAGGAGGACGTCCTTGACACCTGGTTCTCCTCTGCACTTTGGCCCTTCTCAACTCTCGGCTGGCCCGACAGCACAAGCGACCTTGCAAGATATTATCCCACCTCCACGCTCGTTACGGGCTACGATATTATAACCTTCTGGGTATCGCGTATGATTTTCTCGGGCATCGAGCATACGGGACGCGAGCCGTTCTCAAAGGTGTTTATCCACGGTCTTGTAAGAGATGCGAAGGGCAGAAAAATGTCCAAATCTCTCGGCAACGGTATCGACCCGCTTGAAATTATCGAAAGGTTTGGTGCTGACGCGCTCCGCTTTGCACTTACCACGGGTAACGCTCCCGGAAACGATATGCGCTTCTCCGACGAGAAGATAGAGGCGGCAAGGAACTTTGCCAACAAGCTTTGGAATGCATCGCGCTTTGTTCTTATGAATCTTACCGAATCGGACGAGGAGCTTCTCGCCCCTTACGACGAGGCGGACCTCGCGCCCGAGGACAGGTGGATTCTCTCCCGCCTTAACCGTGTAACCGCCTCGGTCAACCAAAATTTTGAAAACTACGAGCTTGGAATTGCGCTCTCCGAAATTTATTCCTTCACTTGGGACAGCTTCTGTGACTGGTACATCGAAATGGCAAAGAGCCGTATTTTCGAGGGGGGTGCTCCCGCCCTTACAGCAAAGCGCGTGCTCGTAAGAGTGCTTACCGCTATCCTTAAGCTTCTTCATCCGTATATGCCGTTTATCACCGAGGAAATCTATCAGGCGCTTCCCCACGCGGACGAGTCGATTATGGTTTCCGACTATCCGAAATTTGACACGGGTATGGATTATTCGGGCGCGGAGGAGGACGTTGACCGCATTATAACCTGTATAACCGCAATTCGCGCGCGCCGCGCGGAGATGAATATTCCTCCGTCAAAAAAGGCAAAGCTTTACGTAGTTACGAAGTATGCGGAAAGCTTTAAAACCGCGGAAAAAATCCTCGTAAAGCTTGCAAGCGCCTCCGAGGTTGTTCTTACCGACGGGTATAACTCCGACGACGCTATTATGATTGCTACCGACGCAGGCTCGCTTTATATCCCTCTTGCCGAGGTCGTTGACCTTGAAAAGGAGAGAGCAAGACTCAATGCAGAGCTTTCCAAAACCGACGGTGAAATTGAGAGAATTGAGAAAAAGCTTTCTAACGAGGGCTTTGTTGCAAAGGCTCCCGCTGCTGTCGTAGAGGGCGAAAAGGTAAAGCTCGCAAAATATCGCGAAACACGTGAGTCTATTCTTGCGGCACTCGCAAAGCTTGGATAAAATATGTTTGAAGCTAAAAATACTCAAAATGAAGAGATGAAGGTCGTCTTTCGCGGAAGCTATGACGACACTCCCGAAAACAAAACCGTCACGGTGGAGGAGGGAATACTTGAAATCGCGGAGAACGCCTTTCGCGACTTCGAAAATCTTGAGGAGGTTATTCTCCCGTCAAGCCTTGAAAGAATTTCCGCTTGCGCCTTTGCGGGCTGCAAAAATCTTCGTCGCGTGGTTATGAAAAACGGGCTTTTGGAAATAGGGGACGAGGCGTTTTCCTCCTGCTCCTCTTTAACCGGAGTAAATATCCCCGATACGGTGAAAAGGGTGGGGGAGGGAGCGTTTGAGGCTTGCGTTTCGCTGACGCACCTAAAGCTCTCCGAAAGCGTCTATATGATTGGCTCAAATGCCTTTGCCTTTTGCTTTAACCTCACCGACGTTACAATTCCCGACAGCTGCGTGCTTGTTGAGTTTGGCGCATTTTCCTCCTGCTTTGCGCTCGAAGCAATAAAGCTCTCGGCAAATATGGGTCTGATTGACGACAATACCTTTGAAGGGTGTCGCTCTCTTAAAATTGTCGACCTCCCCGTCCGCCTTAAAAAAATCGGTAGGGGTGCATTCCGCGGTTGCACCTCGCTTTCCTCTCTTATCCTGCCCGTCGGGGTGGAGATTATTGGCTTTGATGCCTTTTCGGGCTGCACCTCGCTTTCGCGAATCGCCCTGCCGAAGGGGATGCGAGAGCTTGAGGACCTTGACGTTTTCGGAGGCTGCGATTCTCTTGAGCTTATCTCCTTTGGCGGAAGCGAGGAGGCTTGGCGTATGCTCACTCGCGGAGCCACCGTCACCGTAAACCGCACCGACCTTTCGGTAGGTACACCAAAAATACTTTTTATGGATTTGAAGGATGAAATATAAATGTCTTGTACTTGACCACGACGATACCGTGGTTGACAGCACAGCAACGATACATTACCCCTCCTTTGTTGCATATCTTGAGGAAAATATGCCGGAGCGTCTTGCCGACTATGACCTTGATATTTTCTTCAAGAAAAACTTTGACCCCGGTGTTATTGCTCTTTTTCGCGACGAGCTTGGAATGAGCGAGGAGGAAATGGAGCGCGAGGAAAAATATTGGATTGACTTTGTGGAAAAGCGTATTCCTCACGCCTACGAGGGAATGAGGGAAATTATTGCCGATTTCCGCAGACAGGGCGGTATTATAGCCGTTGTTTCACATTCGTTTCAAAGGTATATCGAGAGGGATTATAAGCACAACGCCCTCCCGATGCCCGACGTAATCTACGGCTGGGATATTCCAAAAGAAAAAAGAAAGCCCTCTCCGTGGTGCATTCTTGACCTTGCGGAAAAATTCGGCATTTTACCGAGCGAAATTCTCGTCGTTGACGACCTGAAGCCCGGGTATGATATGGCTCGTGCCGCGGGCGCGGACTTTGCCGCAGCAGGCTGGGCAAACGATATCCCCGAAATAGAGAACTTTATGCGCGAAAACTGCGACTATTACCTCAAAACCGTTGCCGACCTAAAGCTCCTCGTTGGGGAATAAAGCTGTCATTTTGCATACAATTATTTACAATAACGGCTTGTTTAAGCTAAAAACGGGTCCCGAAAATCGGGACCCGTTATTTTATATTGTTATTGGATTTTGAAAAAGGCAGTGACGCATTTTTACCCTTTTGCCTGTAAATCGGATTTATTTCTTGATTCCGAGCACTCCCGCGCTTAAAAGCACTGCGTAATCGCCCTCGGCGGCGGTGTAGGAAATCTCGGCAATTGTCTTTTCGGGGTGGGGATTATCCCACACCTGACCGAGAAGGAGTATCGGCTCGCCCGCCGTTGTCCTGTCCTCGTAAATTGGGTCGGCATACCACGTGCCAACGTACCCCAAATGACGGTAATACTGCTGCTTCATTGGAGTGCCGTATATCGTTTTCCAATAAAGTATTCCACCGGCATAATCGACGGGAACATCTACTGTGGCTCCGTCCTCATACCTAACCGTATAGATACCGACTCTGTAAAGGGATTTCCAAGCTATACGGGGGGCGGGGTTAAGAGTGGTGTGCTCGAAAACGAGGCGGTCAAAGCACTCGCCAACCTCCATCACGCCGACAGGCTCCGTGAGATAAAGATGCGAAATTTCGTCGGGTATTCTCGAGGTGTCGCCATTGAAAACGCCAACAACCTCCGCGCTTTCTATATCGTGCTTTTCAAGCATATCAAGCCTTCCGTGAACGAGGTCGCGAAGCTCCGGCAAAATGCAACTGCCGATAAGGGCGTTGAGCGCCGTCCTGTTCCTCTCGTCGTAGGAATATGCGTTCCAAAGCATCTCTGCGGAATAAACGAGGTCAAAAAACTTTCCGTTATTGGCAAACGCCTCCTCGCTCACAGCGGTCCATGTAGAAACCTCTCCGCCCGTCATATTCTTTTTCGCGATTCTCGTTGAATATCGCGGATAATGGGAGGAATAGAAATTACCCATCATAACCTCAAAGCCATAGGGAAGAATATCGTCCTCTATATCGCTCGCGAAATCGAAATACCATGTAAAGTCAAGCATCACAATATCCTTTGGAAGCATATCGCGCGCCTTTGACGTTTCCTTCGAATACGGGGTGGTGGTTTCGTGCAGCATATCCGACCAAATCATGATGCGAAGCCCCATATCCTTCATATAATTATAGAGATTCATAATGTGCTCAACGTAAACCGTCGCCTTGCCCTTTGCCGCGCAAACGGGGCAGGTGCCCACCTGATATATCTCGTCGTGTCCAATATGAACGTAGCGCTTCGGCCTTGCTACCTCTACAATCTCGTCGATAATATCGTGAATGTATCGCATACTATCCTCGCGCGAGGGGCAGTAGGTGTGTGCGCAAAAGTCAACGGGCATTGCGTCCTGCGCTCTTTCGTCAACCTCTTTTTCGGTCTTTGGCGGCTCCTCCGCGATTTCGGGATGCGCGTAGGTAAGATATTGCACGTGGCCAAAGGATTGTACCTCGGGAATAACCTCGATGCCATAATCCTCAAGCACGGAAATCAAATCACGCACATCCTCCTTTTCAAGAAGCGTGCCGTCCGCTCCCATATCGCCGTGCTGGATTCTCGCCTGCTTCCCCTCCTGCCAAAGCTTGTGTGCCTCGAGCCACTTTTCGCCAATCTCGGGATGACGGTCGAATTTCATTGCGCCGTTAAATTCGAGAATAACGTGATTGTATCCGAGGGGGAGCAAAACGTATCTGAAAAGCCTCTTTGCAAAGCCGATTCTGTCCCTTCTGGGAAGTCCCATATGGAAACCGCGCATGGGCACGTCGGGCATATCCTCTATGTGTATTTCGGGGATTTCTTCGCCGTCAAAAAGCTCGATAACGCGACACGCCCCCCACAAAAGCGAAAGACGGGAGCCGCCAACGATGCTTATTTCCTCTTTGCTTATCTTAACCGAATACTTCTCGGCTTCGTACTCCGAATTTACCAAAATGGTTACGGGAACTCCCTCGTCCGCGGGGGTGAAATTATATCTTTCGGAAAGACTGTCTAAAAGGAAATCCGCGACAAATGCGCCATCCTCTCCCGCGCCAAACTGCTCGCCGATTTTTACCTTGCCGCTACCGAGCGAGATGGATTTTGCGCTCGGAATAAAAAGCGGAGCATCATCGTCTGGGAAAAAGCCGAAAATCTCGGGCGTATCGATATATACGTCGCAAAGGTCACCGCGTAATTGTATGACAAGCTCCTCACCACCCATATTCACGGGAATAACCTCGGTGCCGCAGTTTGCGATTTTTACACCGTCAACAAAGAGGCAAATCTCGCTGTGCCCCTTTATATTCACTGCCACAGCTCCTACGTATGCGTAATGATTAAAGCTGTATTTAACGTCAATCTGACCGTCAAAAACATCCGACCACTCTATTTTGTAGCCGCCATCGTAGACGTTGGGAGTAATTTCTATATTTGAATTTGAACGAAAAAACCTCGGGCGCAGTTCTTCAAATATCCGACCTATATGCATTGTTATGTCCTCATTTTTTGTGTTAGACACAGGCTAAAGCTGTGCAAATTTATTTTTCTCATCCTCCATTCGCCTCTTTTCCCTGTCTATAAAGGTAACGAACGTGGAGGGCGTGAAAATGCGATATCCGTAAAGCTCGTCACCTGTGAAGGCAAGACGAATGGTAGACCGTTCCTCCGTGACGTAGGAAACCTCGTATGGCGCGGGCGAGAAAAGAAGGATTTTCTCAATTCTTTTATCCCCCGTGACGTTCATATCTCCCATAACGTTTACGTGACCGCCCGCGGAGTAGGAAAGACGCACGTCCTTTCCGTATTTTAAGGCGGCGTGGCTCGGCTTGACCATCGCGCGCACCTTTTTGTAAACCACCGAATATTTTTCGTCCACAAAATGAACGAAGCGGTTGGAGGAAATCCCCGAATAAAGCCGAATGGCGTATACCGTGTCAAAAATTTCAACGGTTATGTCCGGTTTTTCACTTCTTGACTGAAACGGTGAAAACGGAAACTTATGTAAAGTTATATTTGCATTACAAAGCTTCTTCAGTGAGTAAATTTTTGCAAGCATAACGCTGCGCTTGAAAACAAAGGCGACCATACGGTATAACGCGTATATCGCAAAGGCAATAAGCAAAAGCTTTATTATCTCATCCATCACAGCACCTCCGCCGTTCCCGAAAGCCACGCGGCGCGCCACCTCAATAGTGCAATCGGCACCACCGAAAACCGCGCAAGCAGGCTTACCAAAACAAGAAAGGCAGCACCCCGCCAAAAGTCGAAGGCAGAGCACATCTCAATGCTCGTCATCATAAAAAAGCGCAGCCCGTACTCGTACCAGGCTTCGGGCACAAAATAAACGGGAATTGCCAAAATTGCGGGCGGAAGTATTGCGGTAATCACGTCGGACAGGGCAAATGACTTGAAGTAATATTTCAATCCACCTAAAAGCGTGTATCTGCCCTCGGTCGTCCTTGCTATATGCTCCATTCGCTTGTTGTCAAGCAAAAGCGAAAGGTAATTCACCCCCAAAAGCGCAAGTGCCGCGGTTAAAAGAGTTATCCACCGCTGCTGCCTTTCGTATCCGTCGGGGTCGGTGATAAAATTTTTTGATTCAAATGCCCTTGGCAGCTCTGTGCAAAGAAAATCAAACGAGCCGCGCACGACGTAGCCCGCGAGCGTAAAGGCTATTGCAGCGAATAAAAACAACATCAAATATATTGCGGGTGTGCCGAAATACCTGTGTCTGAATTTCATTTTAACCTCCCCGTTTTTCTCTATCTCAATTGTACACTACACTTTTACCCTTGTCAAGTTGGCAAAATTGCCCATATTTTTATATAATTGTTATAATGTTTACCGAAAAATTGAAATTGTGTTGATTTTGCTACCGAAATATGCTACAATTTATTCGTATAAATATGTTTGAAAAGGAGTGATGGATATCTTAAGTTTAAAGCTTATTCGCGCAAACGGCGATGTTAAGTTTAAAGCGTACGGTATGGAGATTGACGAGCACTATCACGGCGAATACGAGGTTGGCGACAAATTCCGCATCGACCTTGTCGATACCGAGTTTATAAAGGTGCAGCTTGACCCCACCCTCGCCGAAAGCTTTATGTATCTGCCCGACGGCTATCTTGAATTTGCCGTTCCGTTTGATTACGAGAGAAAGAGCTGCTACCACCCCGATGCATTCGGCGGGGACGACCACCGTATCAAGGTAAGCGAGCCCTCCGAGGCGGAGATTTACGCCGAAAGGAATATCGCGCTCAACTCTCACGACTGGCATCTTATGCCTAAATTCTTTCCCCACGCTCATGCTAACTTCGTTACGAGAAAGGACCCCTGCTTCTTCGAGCGAAACGCGGTGGACGGAGTTATCGACAACTCCAACCACGGTCAATTCCCGTGGCACTCATGGGGCGGCG
>JAZSHN010000141.1:0-31117 GCA_045533315.1 Eubacteriales bacterium
CAAGGCGGTATTGTGATATTCCTTTTTCCTTTAAAAGCGCTGTAATGCGCCTCGCCACCGCGTCGTTAACAGTCAAGACGGTATACCTCTCTAAAAATAATGTGTAGATTTACCTACATATTTATTTTAGCAAGTAAAATGCAAAAATATAAGAAGGTACACCTACATACTGTTGATTTTTTCGGCAGAACTTGTTATAATATGTAGGTACACCTACATAAAAGGGGCGAGATTATGAAAATTGCATTTTTCGGACATTCCTGCTTTCAAGCGAGCGAGGCTCTTGCAAAACAGTTGGTTTCTCTTTTGGAGTGCGTGACGGGCGAGAGGGAGGTGGAATTTTATCTCGGAGGATATGGCGAATTTGATGCTTTTGCACTTGAATGCTGTAAAACGTATAGGTCATCACACAAGAACGCGTCATTGGTATTCGTAACACCGTATATCACCCATAGCTATCAAAAGCTTCACGGACTGAACAAGGTCTTTGACTACATTATTTACCCCGAAATCGAGGACAAACCAAAGCGATTTGCTATAACCTACCGCAACAGATGGATGGTTGAGAGCGCGGATTTTGTTATATGCGCCATATCACAGCATCGCGGCGGTGCGTATCAAGCGTTTCGTTATGCTGTTCGACTGGGAAAACCCATTTACAACCTCCTTTTGACGCCGGAAAACGGTCTATAAAAAGCCCCATAATAATATTTAACCTTTCAATTATTGATTTATATTTTATTTTGTGTTAAAATAAGATGTAAAACTATCGGTGGGTGCCGTTTTGGAGGGAATATGAGAGTTCTTGTTGTTGATGATGAAAAGGATATAAGACAGATTATAAGGCTTTTGCTCGAGAATGCGGGCTACGAGGTTTTAGAGGCACAGGACGGTGTCGCGGCGGTCAGCCTGCTTGGAGAGGACCGCGGCGTTGACCTTGTAATAATGGATATAATGATGCCGCGTATGTCGGGCGTGGAGGCTACCGAAAAAATTCGTGCGTTTTCAACCGTGCCCGTGCTTTTCCTTACGGCAAGGAGCTTTGACTCCGACAAAATCTCGGCATACAATGCGGGGGGTGACGACTATATTGTAAAGCCGTTTTCCGCGCCCGAGCTTTTGCTAAAGGTTGATGCCCTTACACGCAGGTACAACACCTACGGCGCAAAGGAAAGCGAGAATACCGAGGCAATCCGACTTTCGGGCGGGGTGGTTATTCTTGCCGAAAAGCGCGAGGTTATGAAAAACGGAGAAATAATAGAGCTTCGCGACAAGGAATACGAGGTGCTTCTCTACCTTGTCAAAAACCGCGGCAGGGTAGTGGGCGCGGACGAGCTTTACGAGGCTGTGTGGGGTGAAATGTCGCTTCCGTCCTCGTCTAATAACATTACCGTGCATATCCTTAATCTTCGCAGAAAGCTGGAGGATAATTCCGCATCGCCAAAGGTTATCAGGACGGTGTGGGGAAAGGGTTATCAGGTGGATTGATGCCGCGTACAATATTCAGAAAACGCTTTCGCTCCATGCGACTTGCGATGCTTGCGGCAACGGTGCTTGCCGTCGGTCTTGCGATAGGTGCGTACCTTCTCGTACAGCTTGGAGCGACCGGCTATATAAGAAACAGATATATTTCGGAGGAAAATAAGCTCCGCCGTGAAAAGGAATACGCCGAGGAGCTTCAGCAATACGTAACAGAAAACAACCTGTCGAGCGAGGACGTTGCAATGCTTGCCGATTGGGCACAGAGCAACCGATATCTTTACGTTATGATTCATAAGGACGATAAGCTCCTTTTCGAAACGGGAAAATACGGCGATGAAAACGCGAAAGAGGACGGCAGCTCGTCAAGCGTTGGCAAGGATGAGCAGGGCGACGGCTCGCAGGGCGGAGCAGAAGGCGGCGCTGATGGTACGGAGGGGGACACCGACGGCTCGGACGAGGCTCCCGACGGCACGAATGGCGACACCGACACAGAGCAAAATGATGATAATTCAAGCGGCAAGGATGAGAGCGACTCCATCGGCTCGGGTATTACGGTCGATATGCCCTCGCGCGACGAGCTTGTGAAATATGCGAGGGAAAAGGACGCGCATCTTATAACGATGTCTGACGCATCGGTGCTTGTATCGATGGCTGATTTTTCGGAGTATCTTTACTACGATATAACCAACATTTCGGCAATTATTGCCGCGGTAATAGTTCTTGTCATAACCGTGCTTCTTTATTCCCACGGAGTTACCCGCCGTATCACGAGAATTGCGGGAGAGGTATCTATCGTTGCGGCGGGAGATATGGACCACTCCATCCGCCCCGACGGAAAGGACGAGCTTGGCAGGCTTTCCCGCGACGTTGAGAGTATGAGAAGCTCTATGCTTGAAAACGTGAAAAAGGAGAGGGAGGCAATGGACGCAAACGCGGAGCTTGTTACCTCTATGTCGCACGATATACGAACTCCGCTTACCGTTCTTCTCGGCTATCTTAACGTTATGAAGCTGCATTCGCGTGACGAGGAGATGACGAGCTATATTAACGCATCCGAAAAGACGGCTTTGCGCCTTAAAAAGCTTTCGGACGATATGTTTAATTACTTTTTGCTTTTCGGCGGCGGAGCTGCAGAGGTGAATATGCAGGATTACGACGCCTACACGCTCTTTGACCAGATGCTCTCGGAGCACGTGCTGCTCCTTCGCGAGCAGGGCTATACCGTAGAGTCCGACGTCGGACAAATGCGTGGCGTAAGCCTTTTGGTAAGGACGGATGCCAATATGCTGAAGCGAATTATCGAAAACGTGATTTCAAATATTCTTAAATACGCGGATATTGAAAAGCCCGTGCTGCTTTCAGGCAGGGTAGAGGGCGGTGTGCTTCGCCTTTCGGTTACAAATGCCGTGAGAACCGACGCAGACGATGCGGAGAGCAACGGAATCGGTCTTAAAACCTGTCGCAAGCTTGCGAGCGATATGGGTGCGGAGCTTATGACTGCGGAGGCGGACGGTAAATACACCGTCACCCTCACAATGTCGGTAAAGGAGAAAAAATGATAAGCTTTATTAACGTAAAGGATAGCGAAAAAACCGCAAGCGCCGTGTCGGGTCTTTCGGGAGAGCCTCGCGACTATGCCGAGCTGCTTCTTTTGGATTTCGGAGAAATTGCACAGGAGATTGACGAGGTTGCGGTTTGTGTTTCGGATGGCTGCCTTCTCGTAAGGGTGCTTGACGGTGGGGAGTATATGTTCATATTCCCGATTATGCTCTCGCAGGAGGGCGACACCGCGGGTGCGCTCGTTTCGGTTTCGGAGTACGTGCGCCGCGAGATGCTTCCGTTTTTTCTCACCGACGTGCCGCGCGAGTGCGTCGAGCTGATTACCGAAATTTTTCCGCACGTAAACGCAAGGGCATACGAGGACGACGAGGATACCTTTGCCGTGGTGGTGCTTAACGAAATCGATTTGATAGAGGAATATCCGACGGCAAGCTCGGGGAATATCACGCTTTCGCCGCTTTCCGACGGGGACGTGGCGGATTATGCGCGGCTTTGCTCGGACAGCGAGCTTAACAAATATTGGGGCTATGATGCGCTCGGCGACAATCCCACCTGTGACCCCGAAATTTTTATGCAGATAGCCGAGAGGGAGAAAAAGCAGGGGATTGCGCTCTCTCTTGCGATAAGGCGAGAGGGAAAATATCTTGGCGAGGCGGTGATTTACGACCTTGATTTCCGCGGCGGTGCGGAGGTCGGTATTCGCGTTTTGTCGGAGTATCAGGGGGAGGGCGTTGGACTTGATGCGCTTGACGCGGTGATAGACTATGCCGCGAAAATCGGACTTTCCACTCTGCGCGCCCGCGTCAGGGAGGAGAATATCCCCGCGATAAAAATGACGAAAAAGAGGCTTGCCGAAATTCGGCGAGAGGACGGCGTGGTTTACTTTTTCGCCCCTATAACAGGCTTTGAGCTTGAGTAATTATTTTGCTTATTAGCTCCTTTTGCTTTGGGCGATTTCTGTCGTTTTTTCCAAAGCAAGCCCACCCGTGTTAAAAAAACGCCGAGTTTCCTCGGCGTTTTTTATATTTATCAAATCGCAATTATTTCTTTTCCGCGGGGCGGTATTCAAGCAGGTCGCCAATCTCACAGCCCAAAACCGAGAAAAGTCCGGCAAGCACGTCTGTATCAAGGCGCGTTACGTTGTTTTTGCAATAGTTATTAAGCTGTGTGCGTTGCATTTCTGCCTTGTGGCTGATTTTGTTTTTGCTCATTCCACTCTTTTTAATAAGCTCGTCAAGCTTGATTATAATAGTTCCGTGCTCGTTTATTTTTTGTTACCCCTTTTATACTTTTCAATTGCCTCCTCTATTTCGAGGGCGGTGCCGTCAAGCTCCGCGCGGAATTCCTTTGGACTTACGCGGTATGCCCCGTTGCCGAGGATTATAAACTGCTCCTCCATATCCGAGGTAACCACTCGCACGTAATTGTCCTCCGCCATTTCGTAGGTGGCACGCTCTATGTACGCGTCGGCGGTCTGCCTTTCCTTTGTATAAACGACGGTGACGCCGCCGTATTTTTCGGTGCTGCCCCTTCCGTCCTTTACCATATACGCATCGAAAACGATGATAACCTTGCATCTTTTAAATGCGGAATAGCTGCACATAATGCGGATAAGCGCCTCTCTTGCGAGAGAGAAGTCAATCTCGCTTGCCGCCTTTAATTCACCCCACGCGTGTATTACGTTGTAGCCGTCGATTATAACGTAATCGTCACCGCGCTTTTTTTGCTTTTTGGGGGATTTCGGCTTTTCCTCGGTTGCGGAGTTTACCTTTCTTTCTGCGACCGTGCGCTTTTTCGGCTTGCCGTAGGTTGCCTCGAATATCCGCATAAGCTCCTTGTCCTCGTCAAGCGTGCCGCCGTATTTCACGGCTCTTGCCCTTACGGGAATACCGCCTTCGCCGCCGTCGGTGTCGGCTCTGTCCTCGGGCGGAGCGTGCATTTTTTCATCCGCCTCGTACCACGGGACGGAGTAGCCCGACCCCGCCTTACAGAATACCGAGCCTGCGGGATGCCTTTCGTCAAGCTCCGCGTTATAGCCGACCTCGGCAATAACCTCCTCTGCGTTGTGCGCGGGTGCATAGCCCGACGGCGTAAGCGTTATACTGCCGTAGCCGCGCGTAAAGGCTCGCACCGCTTCGGGGTAGGAGCGCATTGTCAAAACGGGAGCGTTGCCAACAACGGTGGCAAGCTCGCCCGCCGTGTCGGTGGAATAAATGCTTCCCGACATATTTGAAATATCCGTGATAACCCGTCCCAAATTTGACACGGGTACCTCTATTGTAAAGTCAAAGGTCGGCTCGAGAAGGACGCATTCAGCCTTCATAAGCGCCTGTCTTATTGCACGGTAGGTCGCCTGTCTGAAGTCGCCGCCCTCGGTATGCTTGTTATGCGCGCGTCCGCCCTTTACGGTAATCCGCACGTCGGTAAGCGGCGCACCCGTAAGGACGCCCCTGTGCCTTCTTTCCTCTATATGCGTCATAATCAGGCGCTGCCAATTAAGCGCAAGAATATCCCTGTCGCAATCGGTGGCGGCAATCACGCCGCTACCCTCGGGGAGAGGCTCTATCTCTATATGCACCTCTGCGTAATGTCCGATGGGCTCAAAGTGTCCCGCACCGCGCACGACACCTGCCACCGTTTCGCGGTAGAGGATTTTTCCCTCGTCAAAGGAAACCTCTATTCCGAGCCTGTCGCGGATAAGTCGGCGCAAAACCTCCAGCTGTATCTCGCCCATAAGGCTTACGCGGATTTCGGAGCTTTCCGCCGCGTAGGAAAGCGAAAGCGAGGGCTCCTCCTCGGCAAGCTCGCCAAGACGGAGATAGATTTCGTATGGGCTTGCCCCTTCGGGCAGAATTATTCGGTAGTTAAGCGGTGGCGCGAGCATCGCAGTGTCGTTCGGCTCAAAGCCAAGACCCATTCCCGCCGCCGTGGCGGTCGGACCGTAAATTCCCACAACGTCACCCGCCTCTGCCACCGAAACGGGGCGGCTTCGCTCGGCGGAAAAAATTCGGATTTCCTCCACCTTTTCGGTGACTGTGCCGCTTGCGGTCGGGATTTCAAGCGTGTCCTTCGTCGCGATTTTTCCGCCCGTCAGCTTTAAAAAGGTGATACGCCGCCCGTTTTTGTCGCGCATAATCTTGAAAACCCGCGCTCCGAGCATATCCGCGGGATAGCTTTGCGGGAGGGTAAAGCGGTCAAGCCCCGACAAAAGCTCCCTCACTCCGTTAAGCTTAAGTGCCGAGCCGAAAAAGCAGGGGAAAACCCTTCGCGCGCGGATAGCCTCGGCAATATCTGCCGTTTCCACCGACCCCGTGTTAAAATATTTCTCCATAAGCCTCTCGTCGGAGGCGGCAATATCCTCGTAAAACTCCTCCGTCCCCTCTGCGATAAAATCAACGCACCTCGGGGAAAGGGTGGTGCGAAGCTCGTCGCGAAGCTCGCGGCGAAGCCGTGTTGAAAGGTCGGTTTTGTTTACAAAAATAAAGGTTGGGATTTTTCTCGCGGATAAAAGCTGCCAAAGCGTTTTTGTGTGCGCGGTAACACCGTCGGTCGCACTTATGACAAGGACGGCGTAATCCTCTACCGCGAGCGTGCGCTCGGTTTCGCAGGAAAAGTCGATATGCCCCGGCGTGTCGATGAGAGTTACGTTAGTGTCGCCCGTGGTAAAGGTTGCCTGCGAGGAGAAAACGGTAATTCCGCGCTCTCGCTCAAGCGCGTGGGTGTCAAGATGAGTATTTGCCTTGTCAACTCTGCCGAGCTTGTCCACCGCACCCGAGGTATAGAGCATAGCCTCCGAAAGCGTGGTCTTTCCCGCGTCGACGTGGGCGATTATTCCGATAACCGTGCTTTTCACCGTGTTTTCTCCCTTCGTGTTGCTTTTGTCGCGTTTTGTGTCCGCCCGCCCCCTTGCGCCGATTTACCCGCACCGCCGTGGGGGTAAATGCCCACCTTGTCGGTTTGACATATCTCGCATTCACAGCCCTGTGGGGTAAAAGGACATCTGCGCTATTGCCTATCCTTCCCGCACCGCCGTGGGGGCGATTTTGCGGTGCTTTGACTGTTAAAAGTTCAGCCTTCCGAGAGGGAAGGCTGTTTTCTTGATTTAGATTGCTTTTTCTATTTCCGCCTTAATCTCTCCGACATCGGCGGCGGAGGCTACCTTGAGCGAATTGCCCTTTCTCTTAACCAAAAGAAGGGTTACGGTTGCGCTCCTTTCGCCGTTTTTGGCGGTAAGGATATAGGCGTAATCAACCGCAGGGCGTTTTTCGGAGGCTCCGTCCTTTGTAACGTAGACATAGGAGAGGGAAAGACCGTCTGCCCCCTTGGCGGAGGAAATTGCCTCGCGCACGGATTTTCTTGCTGCTCTTTCTGCGGCTTGTGCCTCCTCTGCATTCGGAGCCTTGCCGTAAGAGAGCTTAAAGCGCTTTGCCGCGCCCGCGGAAAGACCGTCGGGGATAATGCCGACAACCTCCTTTCCCGAATGAAGCTTTATCGCGTTTGCAAGTGCGCGGGAGCGCTCCATTCTTCCTTCCTTGTAGAACATATACACGGTGTAATCGTCACCGTCAATGCGGAAGGTGTCGAAGATAAAGGGAACAAGGCTGTCGTACTCGGCAACCACGTTTTCAACGTTTTTCCACTCGTAATTTTCCTTGTCACCCGTGATGTAGCGAATGCGAATACCCTTTTTGTCAACGACGTAGAAAAGCGGAACCATAAGCGTGGAAATAAGGAAAAAGGCGGCGCATGCGACAGATACCCAGCCCCAGCTCTTTTGCGTTTGCATAAGCGACGGAGTTGCAAAGAAATATACCGCAAAGCCGATGAATACAAGGCTTCCGAGAAGGAAGGCTACCGCCGTGCGGCTTAAAATAACAGATTTGTTTTTCATATTGACCTCTGAAAGATTTATTACCCGTAAAGTATACCATATTTTCACACGGGTGTCAAGTGCCGTGAATTAAAACACCTCCGCGGATTTTGCGGAGGTGTAAACAATTGTTGAATGCTTTTGCAAAATAGGCTTGAGGCTGCTTTTGCTCGTTAATTATTCGGTACGAAGAGCCACAACGGGGTCCTTCTTTGCCGCGCTTGATGCGGGGATAAGACCCGAAATGAGGGTAAGACCAACCGAAAGGATAACGAGGAGAATTGCCTGACCCACGGGGAGTGCGGCAATCGATGCGTAGTTAATAAGCGGGTGAAGTATAATGTTGACTATCACAGAGGCGAAATAGGTGAACAGTATACCGATAAGACCCGCGAGCAGACCGATTATAAAGGTTTCGGCAATAAAGAGGTTGGAAACGTCGCGCTTTCGTCCGCCAAGTGAGCGAATGACACCGATTTCCTTTATTCTCTCAACCACGGAAACGTAGGTTATAATACCAATCATTACGGTTGAAACAACAAGCGAGATTGAGGTAAACGCGATAAGCGCGTAGGAGATTACGTCAATCATTGTATTGATAACGCTGATAATGATTTCAAGCGTGTCGTTGTAGGTAACGCTTGTTCTTTCGCCTTCGAATTTCACACCGTCTATATAAACGTCGTTATCAAGGTTGTTCCAGTCGTCGAGGTAGCTTGTAACTTTGTCCTTTGAAGCAAAGTCGACGGGGTATATTGAGATGCTGCTCGGAAGATTGACAGCACCGAGCGCACGCTTTGAAAGAAGCTTTACAGACATAATCTGTGAAATGCCTGCGCCGCCCTGCGAGCCGCCCTGCGAGCCACCCTGCGAGCCGCCCTGTCCTGTGCCCATCATACCCATAAGGTCGGCGGTGGAAAGAGGCTCGCCAACCGTAGCGGTATCCTTTTTAATTTCGTAGGAAAGCGGCTGACCCTCTCCGTTTTTGATGGGGATAATGCTGCGGAAATTGTATTCGTAGCTCACCGCGGAGGTATAGGCATCCGCCTCCCCGAACGCCTTTACGATTTCGCTGTCCGTATTGGCGGAGAGGATATGCTCGGAAAGAGCCTCCGTGTAATAAATTCCCGAGGAAAGACAGCCAAAGTTGGTTTCCTCGTTGGCGATAAGCACGCCTGTAATTTTAAGGGTGACGCCGTCCGCGGTTATATTTGCCGCATCGTGACAGTAGGTGGAGAGCATAACCGACTGTCCCGTCGGGAGGGTCATTGTCTTTGGCGCGGAGTAAATGGCATTGTTGGGATACCAGGTGAACTCCTTGCCGAGAAGCTCGTCGTAGGTAAAGCTGCTCTTGTCAAGCGTTTCGTCGTAATATTTTGTAAGGTCGACGGCACCGTTTTCAAGCTCCTCCTCGGTTGGCGGAGCCACGTTTTTGTAGATAAGGTTGTAGAACTGTGCCTCGGTTAAAATTCCGAGACGGGCAAGAAGGAGGTCGGACACCTCCTGGTCCTTTGAGAGGACGAGCATAACCTCGTCGTATTGGTCGGCAACCTCGCCGTAAACGTCGTACTGCGAGGCTATGTAGTCGGGGTTGTTGGGTGCCAATTCAAAATTCGGCGCAAGCTGCGGAATGTAGCTTGCGTATGCGGCATAGTCGGTTTCCTTCAGCACGGAGGTGTAAATCGCGGTAAGCGCGGCTATTGAAATACGGCTCGTAACCTCGTTTCCATTTTCGTCAAGGTGGCGAAAATCGGTATATATCGAGTGGTTAAGATCAAATCCGTAGTCCAGCACCATTGCACCGTAATAGCTGCCCGGCATTGCCTTTATATAATCGACGTAGCTCTTGTTTATATCGTTTTTGATGAAGAAGTTTTTGGAATGCTCTGTCATCGTTGCGATGTACTCTATCATAGAGTCGATGTACGCCATATACGGCTTTTTGTCGCCTTCCTCGCCCGCCGCGTCGTTCATCATTTGCGAAATGACGTTAAGGTCGTAGGTGGTTTCGGTAATCGTAATCGGGCTTCCCGAAAGCATATCGTCCTGCATAGCCGCAACGTATCCCTTTATACCCGCGGAAAAGGCAAGCACCATTGCGATACCGATAATGCCGATGGAGCCTGCGATTCCGACCATCGTGGTGCGCCCCTTCTTTGAAAGAAGGTTTTTCGCCGAAAGACGGAATGCGGTGAAAAAGGACATTTTTGCCTTTTCTCTCTTGCGCTTCTTTTCCTTGAGGATTTTTGCTTTTTCCTCGGGTGTTGCCTCGTCAAGCAGGGCGGCCTCCGCCGCCTTTTGCTCTGCAAGCTCGGCAAGCTCCGCCGCTTCCTCCGCGTCGGTCACGGGGTTGGTGTCCTCGGTGATATTTCCGTCGAGAAGGCGTACTATTCTCGTCGAATACTGCTCGGCAAGCTCGGGGTTATGCGTTACCATAATTACAAGACGCTCGCCCGAAATTTCCTTTATAAGGTCCATAATCTGCACGCTCGTTACCGTGTTGAGCGCGCCCGTCGGCTCGTCGGCGAGGAGGATTTCGGGGTCGTTTACAAGCGCACGCGCAATTGCGACACGCTGGCACTGTCCGCCCGAAAGCTGGTTGGGACGCTTGTAATACTGTCCCGAAAGGCCCACGCGGTCAAGCGCGCGCTTTGCCCTTTCGACTCTTTCCTCTCTGCCGATGCCCGCGATTGTGAGCGCAAGCTCCACGTTTCCAAGCACCGTCTGGTGCGGAATGAGGTTATAGCTTTGGAAAATAAATCCAACGCGGTGGTTACGGTAAACGTCCCAATCGCGGTCGGTGTAAAGGTCGGTGCTGACTCCGTTTATAACAAGGTCGCCCGAGGTATAATGGTCAAGTCCGCCGATGATGTTAAGCATGGTTGTCTTTCCGCAGCCCGAGGGGCCGAGGATGGACACGAATTCCCGCTTTCTGAACGAAATCGACACACCGCGAAGAGCGTTGACCGTTTCGGAGGCGGTTACGTAATCCTTTCTTATGTTTTTAAGCTGAAGCATTTTTTCTTTCCTGCCTGTTTTTCTGCGCATTTGAGCGAATTTTTACAAGTAGCATTATAGCACATATTTATGAACAATTATAGTGGTTTTGTACAAATAATTAAAAAAAATATTTCGTATCTTTAAATGCGGCGCGAAACGTGGTATAATTAAAGAAAAACCACCCCGCGACAGGGATTGCCGCGGAGGAAAAACGGCAAAAGGACCGTAATTTGTCGGATTATGCGTGTTATTTGTAAATACACGGTAATCGGTTCACCAAATCCAAAAAACAGATTAAAATAAACGTAAAAATGCAAAGGAGAAAGGTATGAAAAGAATAATTGCAATTGCTTTGGTATGCGCGTGCGTATTGCTCGTATGCACGTCGTGCAAGAAAGGCGAGGAATACCCCGAGAAGGACGCATACAACGTGACAATGAAGGTTGTTATAGAGGGTATAGGCGAATATATCTTCCCCCCCGACGTGAAGGAAATGACTGTAACCATACCTTACGACGGTGAAAGCAGAAAGGTATATCTTTCCGCTTATCAATATTACGACCACCCGAACAAAACCTTTCGCGAAAGTTGGTTTAAACCAAACACTTCGGTAGGAAATTCAGCCATTGATAAATTGGGTATAATGGACCGCAACGGAAGAATAAGCGTGGAGTTATATGATCTAAACGAAAAAGGGGCATATTTGTATTATGCAATGATGGATCCAAGCGGAAATAGCGATATCAAATATAGAGTTGTTGAATTATATATAAACGTGGAGTGAAATTATTATGCTCGGTGCTTTGATTGGCGACGTTGTGGGAAGCCGCTTTGAATTCAAGGACTTTAAGTCAAAGGAATTCGTGCTTTTCACCCCCGACTGTCACGTTACGGACGACAGTCTTATGACACTTGCAATAGCAAAGGCGATTGTGCTTTGCCGCGGGGACGAGAGCCGTCTTGCCACCCTTACCGAAAGGTATATGAAGGAGATTGCAAGGCTTTATCCCGGTGTCGGTTGGGGCTATCTGTTTTATCAATGGGTTATGGGGTATAACCCAACCCGCCCGTACAGCCTCGGAAACGGGGCGGGAATGAGGATAAGCCCCGTCGGCTGGGTTGCGAAAAGCGAGGAGGAGGTAAAGCGCCTTTCCAAAATTGTTACCGAAATTTCACACGGTCACCCCGAGGGGCTTCTCGGTGCGGAGGCGGTGGCTATGGCGGTTTACCTCGCACGCATCGGTACTCCAAAGGAGGAGATTTACCGACGAATGATTACCGACTATTATCCCGAAATAGATAGCTTTACGCTTGATTCCATACGCCCGACCTACGAGATTGACGACGGCGGGCTTTGGGTTACCTGCCGCGGGTCTATACCGCAGGCGTTGCGCGCGTTTTTCGAGGCAGAGTCCTTTGAGGATACAATCCGAAACGCCATTTCAATCGGCGGCGATGCCGACACGATTGCCGCGATGGCAGGCTCTGTGGCGGAGGCGTATTACGGTGTGCCCGACGAGCTTGAGGAAAAGCTGCTTTGCTATCTTTCGGAGAGCCTTTCGGATATATATTTCGCCTTTGAAACCGTGAAAATCCCGCGCACCCCGCGTGGAAAATGACCTTGCGATGCGCGGCTTGGGCTTGGTGGCTTTTGCCTGTCGATGCACGGTGAAGCGCCTCACCCTTGGGCTGTGTTTACCGAAAGCAAAAGTCTTTGCCGCTTTATGACGCGGATAAATATTCGAAAAAGCCATACCCCTTGCCGATTTTTTCAAAACGGGTTGAATTGTTTTTTCGCTTGTGCTAAAATATGGGGGTAAAGCAAAAAAGCAAATTGAAAAGGAGATTTAAAATGATTAAGGAAAGAAAGGACGTCGAGCAGAGGTATAAATGGGACCTTTCGGTTATTTATGCCGACGAGGCGGCGTTTTTTGCAGACTATAAAAGGGCGGAGGCTCTTGTAAAGGACTTTCCAAAGCACGAAAGGACCATAACCGCGAGCGCCGTCGGACTTTACGAAGCACTTACCGGAAGCTGTGAAATCGAGAATATTATCGGAAAGCTTTGGCAGTATGCATCTCTCAATTTTGCCGTAGATACTGCGAACAACGGCTATCAGGCACTTAACGCAAGGGTGAGAAATCTTGCCGTCGAGGCGGGAAGCGCATCTTGGTTCGTGCAGCCGTATATTCTTAAAACCGACAAAAAGACTATTGAAAAATGGTTTGCCGAGGAGCCGCGCCTTGCGACCTTCCGCCGTACGGTTGACAAGATTATGCAAAGAAAGGCACACACCCTCTCCGACGAGTGCGAGATGCTTATGTCCCGACTTGAAAACGCCTTTGGCGGGGCGGACGATACGCGAAGCCTTTTTGCAAATGCCGACCTGAAATTCGGTAAAATCAAGGACGAAAGCGGAAGGACCGTGGAGCTTACCGACACGAACTACGTGCCCTTCCTTATGTCCTCGGACAGAAGGGTAAGACAGGCAGCCTTCCGCACGCTTTACAAAACCTATGCACAGTTTGGCAACACCTTTGCCTCTCTTTACAACTCGCACGTAAAGGAAACCACCACCCTCACCAAGGTAAGGGGGTATAAGAGCAGCCTTGCCGCCTCGACCTCCTACGACGAGGTTACGCCGCTTATCTATAACAATCTTATCAAATCGGTACACAAGGGGCTTCAGCCGCTTTACGAATACTACGAATTAAAGCGCACCGTCCTCGGTGTTGACAGGCTTCATCTTTACGACGTATACGCTCCGCTTATCGGAGAGTTTGAGAAAAAGTATACCTACGAGGAGGCGGTTGACGAGGTTCTCGATACCGTCGGCATCTTTGGCGAGGAGTACAAGTCCACCCTTACCGCGGGACTGAAGGAAAAGGGCTGGGTTGACGTTTATCCCACGCGCGGAAAGCGCGGCGGCGCATTCTCCTCGGGCGTACCCGGTACGGAGCCGTATATTCTTCTCAACTTCACCGACACCTTTGACGACGTGTTCACCCTCGCGCACGAGGCGGGACACTCGATGCACACCTACTTCTCCACAAGCTATAACGAGCCGCACAATTCCGGTTATCGCATTTTCGTTGCCGAGGTTGCGTCTACCGTAAACGAGCTTCTTCTCGCGCACAGAAAGCTTGCCGAGGCGGGGAGCGATATGGAAAAGCTCTATATCCTTAATCAGCTTATGGAAACCTACAAGGGTACGCTTTACCGTCAGACGATGTTTGCCGAGTTTGAGAGGGATATGCACGCCCTTTGCGAAAAGGGTGAGCCGCTTACCTCCGAGCTTATATCGAAGAAGTATTACAAAATCGTCAAGAAGTTCTTTGGAAAGGACGTTGCCTGTGACAGGCAGATTGCCTGCGAGTGGATGAGAATACCGCATTTCTACTCCTCCTTCTACGTTTACAAGTACGCTACCTGTATCTCCGCGGCAAGCGCGATAGTAAAGCGCATAGAGTCGGAGGGTGCGGCATACGTAGAGAAATACATCGACTTCCTTAAGTGCGGCGATTCCAAATCCCCGCTTGATTCGCTTCTCGTCGCGGGCATCGATATGACAAGCCCCGAGGTTGTGGATTGCGCGGTGGAGGATTTTGCCTCCTGCGTAAAGCAGTTCAAGGAAATCTACGAAAAAAACAGATAATCAAAGGGTAAGTGACGGAAAAGCGGGCAAAGCTCCGCGCTACACTCCGTAACACAACGCCCGAAAACAGCGAAGCAAATTATCAATTAATGCAGTGCGCTTAACGGATAATACATCGCGAAAAATTAACACGCCCCGATGCTTCGGGGCGTGTTTTGCATATATTTGTTTACATTTTGGTTTAGCTTTCGTTTATCTCAAACGGCTGAAAGGGAAGCTCGGAGCTTTCCTCCAAAAGGGTGTAGGACACCTCCCCGTTACCCGAAACGGTGAAAATCAGGGTATCCCCCGCCGAAAGCTCTGCGCTTATGCTCTCACGACCCGTGGCGGTCTTTATCTCCGAGCCGCCCACGGTAAGCGTGTATACACCCTCTCCCGAAATGCCCGAAAGGAGGTATGTGCCCGCATTCTCTGCGGTGAAGGAATAGTAAAGCGTGCGTCCCGTCACCGTCGCGGTGTAGGTTGCGCCAAGCCTTGCCTCATATGGATTTTCCTCCGAGCCGAACGGGTAAACGAGAAAGGCGGGAGCGTTGATTTTAGAGCCGCCGTTCGTTATGAGGACAAGCGTTTCGCCGCTTGCGGTATAGGTAATGCTTCCGCCGTTGCTTGTATGCACAGACTGTCCGTTTATTTTGACGGAGAGGGCTTCGGCGCTTGGAATATAAAGCGTGTTTTTGCCGCCGTTTGGCTTTATGAGATAGTATGCACCCGCACCCGCCGCAAGCGAAACCGTCGTATCGCCGTCGATTATATACGGATTTTTTTCGGTCCCCATCTCCGTGAGGTCCTCTGCAACGAGGGCAAAGCTTTTCGCGCCCTCCCCGAAATTAATCCTGAGGTTGTCGTTTATTGCCCTGTATTTTTCGGGGAGCGAGGTGATTTTGAGCGTGTATTCGCCGAAAAGCAGCCGTGCCGTCGCGACACCGTCAACTTCCGTTGTTACCGTGGCGAGCGCTCGGGAGCCTTCTCGGATTTCAACCGTTGCCCCCTCAATCGGCCTTCCCGACGGCTCTCTGACCGAAACGGTAATCTCTCCGCCGTTTGTCGCAGGGGTGGTTTTGTGTGTGCAGGCGGTAACCGCAATAACAAGCGTCACCGCGAGAATAAGAGTAGCAATCCTTTTCATATTTTATCCTTTTAAGTAAGCTTTGTGACTATCCTTTTAAGTAAGCTTTGCGACTGTCCTTTTACGGAGTGCGAGGCTATTGTAGCATAATCGGTGCGATTTGTCAATTATCCTCAAGGCGAAAGCGGCATAAAACGCACCGCGGGAATAAAATAACAAATATATCGGTTGACTTTTTCTAAAAAAGAGGGTATAATTAAGAAAAAATATTCAAGAGGTGTAAAATGGAAGAAAAGGAAATAAACCAAATAGAAAAAATTCTTGACGAGAATAACGAGGATAACATCTTCCTCTATGACGAGGATGACAACGAGCTTGAGTTCGAGCAGGCGGCGGTTATCCCTATGGATGATTCGGTTTACGTAATTCTTGTGCCCGTGACCCCGATGGAGGGCGTAGGAGAGGACGAAGGCGTTGTTTTCGTAATCGAGGAGGACGAGGATGGCGAGGCTGTGCTTTCTCTCGTAATCGAGGACGAGGTAATCGACGCGGTGTTTGACGAATATGACAGTCTTTTGGAGGAGGATGGGGAATAACCCATCCTTCTTGCTTTTTTGCTTATGACATACCCGCGCTTTTGAAAACGGGTGCGATTTGTGTAGATTGGAAAGGGAACAGTATGGAAAAATTCGGTAAACGGAATTTAATAACTCTTTTAATATTCGGCATCGCGGGGCAAATTGCCTGGAGCGTTGAGAATATGTACTTTAATCTTTTTGTCTACGACGTGATAGATAAAAATCTCGATGCCGTTACCCTTATGGTGCAGTTAAGCGGTGTTGTCGCAACGCTCGTAACGCTGCTTGCGGGTGCGCTCTCCGACAGGCTCGGAAACAGGCGAAGGCTCATCTCGCTCGGCTATCTTATCTGGGGCATTTCGGTTGCTCTTTTCGGCTGTATTACCCCGGAGCTTGTGGCGCGGCTTTTTTCGCTTGACGAGGTGCGCGCCGTTTCGGTTGCTCTCGTCCTTGTTATAGTTGCCGACTGTGTTATGACGCTTTTCGGCTCGACGGCAAACGATGCCGCCTTTAACGCTTGGGTAACCGATAACACCGCCCCCGCCTTTCGCGGAAGGGTGGAGAGCATCGTTGCGGTGCTTCCGCTTTTGTCGATGCTCGTTGTGGTTGGCGGCTTCGGTATACTTGTCGGACTTATCGGCTATACCGCGGTGTTTATTTTGCTCGGTGCGATTATTACCTGCTGCGGGATTTTCGGTCTGTTCTACGTGCGCGACAGTGCGGAGCTTTTGCCAAAGCGCGGCGGAATTTCGGATATTGTCTATGGCTTTCGCCCGTCGGTTATCCGTAAAAACGCTCCGCTTTACATAACCTTTCTCATCGTCGGAGTCTATGGCATAGCCTGTCAGGTATTTATGCCCTATCTGATTATTTATATGCGAGAGTCGCTCGGCTTTTCCACCCTTGAATACAGCGCGGTGTTTGCCGTTGCAATACTCGTCGGCGGGGCGATAAACCTTGTTCTCGGAAAAATGGCGGACAGGACCGAAAAATCACGGCTTTTGTACGTTGCGATTATTCTGTTTTCGGTCGGACTTTTCGCTATGTATATGGCGCGCGAGATGCTGCATATCGCAAATCTCGTTTTCTTCGGTCTTTCGGGCCTTGCAATGATAACGGGATATATCTTCGTGGCACAGCTTACGGGTGCGATAATGCGCGACCACACGCCAAAGGACGACGTCGGAAAGATGCAGGGGGTGAGAATGGTATTCGCCGTGCTTATTCCCATGATTTTCGGTCCAATGATTGGTAACGCGATTAACAAGGCGCGCGGCCTTGTCCTTGAAAATGCGGGCGCGGATGCAATGACTACCTCATATATCCCCGCACCCGAAATATTCCTCGTCGCAGCGGGAATAGGCTTTGCCTCGCTTTTGCTTGTCTATATTCTAAAGCGCGTGCTTGAAAAGAGGGGTGAGCTTTGTGAGGGTTGATTTACACCTGCATACAACCGCCTCCGACGGCACCGACACCCCCGCGGAGCTTGTGAAAAAGGCGAATGACCGCGGAATTTGTATGATTTCGATAACCGACCACGATACGGTGGAGGGCATTGCCGCGGCGCGTGCCGTGCTTCCCGAAAATATGCGGCTTATAAACGGTGTGGAGCTTTCCGCCGCGGTATTCGGTGACGGCGGCTTTCGCTGTCACATACTCGGATACGGGATAGACACCGACTCGGATGCCGTGAAATTCGCTATTGCGGAGGGAATGCGTAAAAGACGCGAAAAGCTTTACGCCCGCATAGATTATATCAAATCAAATTTCGGCATATCCTTTAGCGGGGAGGAAATCTCCGAGCTTGAGGGGCTTAATTCGGTAAGCAAGCTGCATATCGCGGGCTTGCTTATAAAGCACGGCTATGCCGACACGATTGGCGGGGCAATCGACAAATATATGGGAAAGCGCGCCCCCGACGACAGGATTGACGCCGCCCTTGCCGTGGAGGCAATAATTGCCGCGGGCGGAATTGCCGTTTACGCACACCCCATCGGCGGGGAGCGAGAGGAGAGGCTCTCTGCTGCGGAGCTTTACCGCCGTGCCGAAATTTTACACGGTATGGGGGTTTCGGGTCTTGAGGCATATTATTCGCGCTATACCGCCGCCGACCGCGCCCCAATTCTCTGTGTGGCAAGCGAGCTTTCTATGCTCGTCAGCGCGGGAAGCGACTACCACGGTGAAAACAAAACCGTGCCACTCGGCTGTCTTGACGCGGACGGAGCCGAAATCGACACGTCGGCGGTTACGCTGCTTGAAAAAATCAAGTAAAGCCGTCCGATTTTGCCGCAATTTGTTGACAACGCTTATATTTTATGATACTATAATAAAAAAACAACGAGGTGTAATATGGAGTTTTGTACATACTGTGGCGCACGGCTTGATGCCGGCGTATCCTTTTGCCCCAATTGCGGTGCAAAGGTAGAAAGAAGCGAGAGCTTTGTGAAGAGCGAGCCTATCGACAGCGCGTTTACCTCCGCGGGCGGCGGATATTCCGCCCCGAGCCGCGACTATACCGAAAGCAAGGGTGTTGCGATACTCTCCTTCCTGATTCCGCTTGCGGGTCTTATTATGTGGCTTATGTGGAAGGATGAAAAGCCGGGAAAGGCAACCTCCGCGCTAAAGGGTATTTTTGCTGTGCTTTGCTGGAACATTCCGATTGCGGGTATTATTCTTTACTTCGTTTGGAAGGAAGAAAAGCCTGATTTTGCAAAAATCGGTCTTATCTGGGGTATTCTCGGCTTCGTTCTCGGCATTGTGTTCGGATTTATTTACGGTATCGCAATTGCAATGCTGGAGCTTGCGGGCTATGAATCCTATGCCGCAATTGCAGGTATGCTTATCTAAAAAACACGGCATCCCTTTACGGGGTGCCGATTTGATAATTCTGTATTGAGTGACATTCTGTATTGAGTAATAAATCTATATTGAGGTCTGTATGAAATACTGCTCTTATTGTGGAAAGCCGCACGAGGACGGCGTTGCGTTTTGCTCCGCCTGCGGTGCGAGGTTTACTTCCGCCTCCGCATCGGAGGCATCCTTTGGCTCGGAGGGTGTACGTCCCGACGATACGAGGGATTTTACCGAAAGCACAGGCATTCTCATTCTTTCGCTTTTGGTGCCGCTTCTCGGACTTGTGTTTTATCTTATGTGGAACGAAACCCACCCCGGAAAGGCAAACTCCGCATTAAAGGGATTGCTTATCGCGGTTTGCCTCAACGTCCCTGTTCTCGGTATAGTGCTCTACTTCGTTTGGAAGGAAGAGAAGCCCGATTTTGCCAAAATCTCGCTAATTGCGGGTATAATTTCTTTTATCATCCCGATAGTTGCGGTTGTGATATATTTTGCAATCATAATAGCAATGCTGTTCGGTGTCGGTGCGACGTCGGTGGGCGCGGGCTACGCGCTTCTTTCTGCGATAGCGCCTATACTGTAATTTTAAGCTTAACATCCGATTAAAAAGGAGCGCTCCCGTCAATCGACGGGAGCGCTCCTTACGTTTTTTGAGGTTTTGTTTTTTAAGACTGTGGCGGGATTATTCCTCCTCGCCGTTTTCCTCCGATGCCTTCACTGCCGCGAGGCGGTTGATGGTCCAATTGATAAGATAGGTGGAGAGCATAATTATCGCAACTATCATTAGAACACCGAGCATTCCGATGCCCATATATTTAAGGTTGGTGATAAATGCCATAGGGTCAAAAATAAATTTATTCATTTGCTACCTCCTTAACCTGCAAAGAAGCCGAGGACGAGCGCGCCCGCAATAACCGAGGCAATCTGTCCCGAAACGTTTACGCCGATAGAGTGCATAAGGATAAAGTTTTGGTTATCCTCCTCAAGAGCCATCTTGTGTACTATTCTGCCCGACATCGGGAATGCGGAAATACCCGCCGCACCGATCATCGGGTTGACCTTTTCAAACTTGAACACGCCTGCAAGGAGGTTGTAAAGCTTTGCAAAGAGGACGCCGCCCGCGGTGTCAAAGATAAAGGCGATAAGACCAAGACCCATAATAAGGAGGGTGTTGACATTAAGGAACTGTGATGCGGTCATATTGAACGCGATGGTAATGCCGAGGAATATTGTAATAAGGTTTGCAAGCACCTTTTGCGCGGTTTCGGAAAGGGAATCGAGGACTCCGCACTCTCTGATAAGGTTACCGAACATAAGGAAGCCGATAAGCGAGCCTGCGCCCGGGGCGAACAGGCAGGCGATGATGGTTATAATAATCGGGAAAAGGATACGGGTCGTCTTTGAAACGCTCGTCGCCTTGTAGGACATTCTGATTTTGCGCTCGTTCTTTGTGGTGAGCAGCTTGATTACAGGTGGTTGGATTACAGGCACGAGAGCCATATAGGAGTACGCCGCAACCGTGATAGCTCCGATGTAATTTGAGCCGAGGGTGTTTGCAACTACGATGGAGGTAGGACCGTCGGCAGCGCCGATGATGGCGATGGAGGCATAGTCCTTTGCCTCGGGGAAGAATACCGAAGCAAGGCAGAGGGTAAAGAAGATACCGAACTGTGCCGCTGCGCCGAAAATCATAAGCTTTGGATTGTTAAGAAGCGGACCGAAGTCAATCATTGCTCCGATACCGATAAAGAGGATAAGCGGGAAAAGCTCGTTTGCAATACCTGCGTTATAAAGGGTATTGAGTGGCTCTGCCGCACCCGAGAAGTGGTTTTCCACCACCTTGGTATAAAGGTCAATGTTGTGGCTGCAAGTGGATGCGCCGTCAACGGCAACCGCCTCGCAAATTTTACATACGAGCTTCTCGGTGGATTGTATAATGCCCGGGAAGTTCATAATAATCGCACCAAATCCAATCGGAAGAAGGAGTGTAGGCTCCATTTCCTTTTTGATGGCAAGGTATATAAGCACACCGCCGATGACCCACATTATCATCATCATCCAGTTGGGAGTGCCATTGGTTTTACCGACGAAAAGCTCGCCGATTGAGCCGAACAAATTCGTAAAAAGACTCATTTTGAAATTCTTTCCTTTCCTCGAAATGTTTAATATTCATACGGAGAAAGTATACAACAAAATCAAATAAAAATCAATAGAAAAATGATAAAAAGCGAATAATCAACTGTAAAAGGGAAAAAATCTAACTATCATATACGGGCAAAAAGCCCATACGGAGGAAAAATGAAGCATTATACTTGCCGCTTTTGCGGAAATTTGGTTGCAATGATAAACGATACGGGGCGCAACATCGGCTGCTGCGGAAAAAATATGACGGAGGTTGTGCCGAGTGCCGCCGAGCTGCGTGACGAAAAGGGCGAAAAGCACACCCCCATAATTGAAAACAACCGCGGAACCGTTCGCATAACCGTCGGTCCTGCAGGAAACAGGCATCCGCAAACGTCCGAGCATTCAATCGGTTGGGTGTGCCTTGTCACCAATCAGGGGAGTCACCGAAAAACGCTTTCCCCCGACGGAGAGGATTTTGCCGAGTTTATTTTGTCAAAGGGGGAGCGACCCATTGCCGCCTTTGCCTACTGTAATCTTCACGGCATCTACGTTTCGGAATGTAAGGATGGCTGTATTTAATTTTTTATAAAAAGTACCCACCCGTGTTAAATTTCGGGTGGGTAAATTACATATTTTTCGCGGTTTTGCTGTTATAAATGTAAACTTGTGTTGTCGTTTGCAAAGGTCGTGCTCCGCCCCTGCTGTTAGATGCTCTCTATTGCGAATACCACGTATTCAAGCTCCTCAAGCGCTGCGACCATTGTCTTTGGAGTAAGGCTTGCGTATTTCTTTTCGGTGGTATGCACGTTTGCCTCTATACCCACGTTGCCCGATATGCTGCTTCTTGGGGGAGTAACCTGTATATCCGTGGTGGGAAATTCCTTTTCAAGGTGGGAAATCATATCGCGCACTGCCTTGTCGGAGGTGATTTCTATGTATATACCGAAGCGGGTGTTTTTTCTTGTAATCCTGTATTCGAGGCGCGCCATTATCGTCGTCGCAAGCACGGCAAGCACGAAGGTAACGATTGCTCCCTCGTAATATCCGATACCGAGCGCAAGCCCTATCGCAGCAACCGTCCAAAGTCCCGCCGCCGTAGTAAGACCTGTAATCTGAAATCTTCCCTTTATCAAAATTGTGCCGACCCCGAGAAAGCCGATGCCCGATATAACCTGTGCCGAGATGCGAAGCGGGTCGGAGGCAAAGCCCAGCACGCTTACCGCGTACATACCCGTCATAGCGGTGAGCGTTGCACCGAGGCAGACGAGAATGTGTGTTCTCATTCCCGCGGCGCGCCCCTGCTTTCCTCTTTCCATACCGACAATTCCGCCGATAATTGTTGCGATAGCGGCGCGGAATACAGCGGTCCAAAGCACGTCGAGCGAGCCGAGATATTCAAAAAAGGCTCTCATAAAAACCTCCTTTTTGGGTTTGATTGATGGTTTATACTTTATTTTAGCACAAACTTATGATTAAGTCAAGTGTACAAACAACGTGCTAAATAATAATAAAAATTTATAAAATTCGTAGAAAATCTTTAATTGTTGCGCGTTTCTCTTGAAATTGAAGGTGACAATGTGATATATTTATAATTGGGCGGGAATGCGACGGAGAAATCCGCCGAGTTTCGCTTTTTTATTTTTGACTTAAGCTTTATCAACATTATTCTCAAAAAGGAGAAAGGACTAAATGAACAATCTTGTGAGCTTTACGCTTGAAGCAGGTCAGTTCGGACTTGTGGAGGTTTTATCTCTTTTCTGCGGACTTGCTCTCTTCCTTTACGGAATGGACGTTATGGGCGACGCGCTTAAAAAGAGCGCGGGCAACAGCCTTAAGACCATTCTCGGGAAAATGACCTCTAACCCCATAAAGGGATTTTTGCTCGGACTTGCCGTTACTCTTGTAATTCAGTCCTCGTCGGCTACCACGGTTATGGTTGTCGGCTTTGTTAACTCGGGTACAATGACACTTTTGCAGTCGGTTGGCGTTATCATCGGTGCAAACGTCGGTACCGCCATTACCGCTTGGCTTACTGCCCTTAATTCTCTCGGCGGAGAGGCGGGAGAAAGCCTCGTCGGTGCGCTCAAATGGCTGAAGCCCGACTCCTGGGTTCCGATTGTAGCAGTTATCGGCATCTGCCTCGTAATGTTTGTAAAGCGCGGAAGGAAAAAGGACGTAGGCGTAATTCTTCTCGGCTTTGCCGTGCTTATGGTCGGTATGTCGATGATGTCGGATGCGGTTGCACCGCTGAAGGACAACGAAACCTTTACGAACATTCTCACGATGTTTTCCAACCCGATACTCGGTATTCTTGCGGGTATTGTTCTCACAGTTGTTATTCAGTCCTCGTCCGCCTCCGTCGGTATTTTACAGGCGCTGACCGCGACGGGTGCGATAAGCTTTGGTGCGGCAATTCCAATCGTAATGGGACAGAACATCGGTACCTGCGTTACCGCAATGATTTCGGCGCTCGGTGCTAATAAAAACGGAAAGCGCGCGGCGGTTATCCACCTTTCCTTTAACGTTATCGGCGTTGTCGCCGTTTCGGTTCTTTTCTATTCGATAAACGCAATCTTCGGCTGCTTTAACGGACTTATCGGAGGGTTCACCAACGCTTGGGATATTGCGATAATTCACACGGTATTCAAGCTTATCTGCGTGGCCCTTATCGGACCGTTTTACAAGCAGCTTGAAAGGCTTTCGAAGCTTATCGTTCGCGACAAAAAGGACGACAAGGAAACCAACAGCCTGCTTGACGAGCGACTTCTCGACACTCCCGCCATCGCGGTTGAAAGAGCTACGCAGGTCGCAAGAAATATGGCAACACTTTCGGGTAAGGCAATCGTCGATGCAATAGCACTGCTTGAAAATTTCGATATAAAAATCGCCGACTCCGTCCGCGATATGGAGGGTAAGGTTGACGTTCTTGAGGATACCATCGGCTCCTATCTCGTAAAGCTCTCTGCCTGCGAGCTTAACAGCTCCGACTCCGAGCAGGTGACAAAGCTTTTGCATATAATCGGCGACTACGAGCGTATATCCGACCACGCGGTTAATATCGTGGAGAGCGCGGAGGAAATGAAGGACAAGAAGCTCACCTTCTCACCCGAGGCAAAACGCGAGCTTGCAACGCTTGCGGCGGCGGTCAGCGAAATTCTCGCTATTACCGAGGAGGCGTTTGCGAACAACGACGTTGTGAAGGCAGCGGATATAGAGCCTCTTGAGCAGATTGTCGACGAGCTTCGCGACAAGATTCGTCTTAATCATATTATGCGACTTCAAAAGAGCGAGTGCACCATCGAGCATGGCTTTGTGCTTTCCGACCTTCTTACCAATTTCGAGAGGGTTGCGGACCACTGCTCTAACATCGGCGGCTGTGTAATTGAGATTTCGGCATACGATTCGCTTGAGATGCACAAGTACCTTGCCGACGTTCGCGACGGCAGCGGAGATTATGACGAGAAGTGCAGGCTCTATCGCGAAAAGTACGCGCTTTAATACGTGGCAGGTAAGGAGAAAAAATGGAAAATAAAAAATTAAGCATTGAAACCACCTGTGTTCAGGGTGGATATAGCCCCAAAAGCGGCGAGCCTCGTCAAATCCCGATTATCCAATCAACCACCTTTAAGTATGGCACGAGCGAGGATATGGGAAAGCTCTTCGACCTTGAGGCGTCGGGATACTTTTACTCTCGCTTGCAGAATCCGACCTGCGACACGGTTGCGGCGCGTATTTGCGCGCTGGAGGGCGGCTCTGCGGCTATGCTCACCTCGTCGGGACAGGCGGCAAACTTTTTCGCCGTGTTCAATATTGCGGGTGCGGGTGACCACGTTGTTTCCTCGTCCGCGATTTACGGGGGCTCATACAATCTTTTTGCCGTGACGATGAAGCGTATGGGGATTGAATTCACCTTCGTTTCACCCGATTCCACGGAGGAGGAGCTTCGCGCCGCATTCCGCCCGAATACAAAGGCGGTTTTTGGTGAAACGATAGCAAATCCTGCGCTTAACGTGCTTGACATAGAGCTGTTTGCAAGAGTCGCACACGAAATGGGTGTGCCGCTTATCATAGATAATACCTTTGCCACCCCGATAAACTGCCGCCCCTTCGAATGGGGTGCGGATATCGTTACCCACTCCACGACAAAGTATATGGACGGTCACGGCTCTGCGGTCGGCGGCTGTATCGTTGACTCGGGAAAATTCGACTGGTCGCGCTATCCCGAAAGATTTCCCGGACTTTGCACCCCCGACGAGTCCTATCACGGCGTGACCTACGTTGAAAAATTCGGCGTGGAGGGCGCGTTTATTACCAAATGCACCGCACAGCTTATGCGCGATTTCGGCTGTACACAGTCGCCGCAGTCCGCATTCCTTCTCGGTCTTGGGCTTGAGAGCCTGCACGTAAGAATGGAGCGTCACTGTGAAAACGCTCTTGCAATAGCTTCCTTTCTCAAAAATCACGAGAAAATCAGCTGGGTAAGATACCCCGGGCTTGAGGGTGACAAATATTACGACCTCGCGAAAAAATATATGCCAAGGGGAACGTGCGGAGTTATCAGCTTTGGCGTAAAGGGCGGACGCGCCGCGGCGGAAAGGTTTATGAAGGAGCTGAAGCTCGGTGCGATTGAAACGCACGTTGCCGATGCGCGCACCTGCTGTCTGCATCCCGCGAGCGCAACCCACAGACAGATGAATGACGAGGAGCTTCTTGCCGCGGGCGTAAGCGCGGACCTTGTGCGTTATTCTGCGGGAATAGAAAACAAGGACGACCTTATCGCGGATATTGCCGCCGCGCTTGAATGCGTATAAAGGGTAAAATTTTACTTTTGCGGATTTGATTTAAAAAACGGCTTTGCCGCACGCTTTGAAGGGGCTCGCCCTGCCGTATTTATCAAATCAAACAGCACTGTTGCGCTTTGCGACGGAAAGGAGTGGCATATGCCCATTAAAATTCCAAACGAGCTTCCCGCGGTCAGGGTGCTTGAGGAGGAAAACATATTCGTAATGACCGAAACCCGCGCCATTACACAGGACATACGTCCTCTTAAAATTTTAATTGTAAACCTTATGCCGACAAAGGTGGATACCGAAACACAGCTTTCGCGCCTTCTCGGTAATTCTCCCCTTCAGGTGGAGATTGAGCTTTTGCACACCGCAACCCACAAGTCGAAAAACGTATCGGAGGAGCATCTTCTCGCGTTTTATAAGGAGTTTGACGACGTGCGCGACCGTTACTTTGACGGTATGATTATCACGGGCGCACCCGTTGAAAAGCTTGATTTCGAGGAGGTTGAATATTGGTCGGAGCTTTGTGAAATAATGGAGTGGTCGAAAACCCACGTGCATAACATGCTTCACATCTGCTGGGGCGCACAGGCGGGGCTTTACTATCATGACGGCATTAACAAGGTTATGATGGAGGAAAAGCTTTCGGGCATTTATCCGCATACCGTAGAATACAAGCGGTCGATTTTATTCCGCGGCTTTGACGACGTGTTTTACGTGCCGCACTCTCGCTATACCACCGTACGACGGGAGGATATAGAGGCAAAAGCACCCGAGCTTCGTATTCTCGCCTCCTCGGAGAAGGCGGGGGTTTACGCGGTTATCACCCCGGGCGGCAGACAGGTGTTTCTAACGGGTCACTCGGAGTATGACGGCAACACGCTTGAAAAGGAATATTTGCGCGACAAAAATGCGGGAATTAACCCCCGTGTGCCCGAAAACTACTACCCGAATGACGACGATACAAAGCGCCCGATGATTACCTGGCGCGGACACGCAACCCTGCTTTTTACAAACTGGCTTAATTATTTCGTATATCAGACGACACCGTATGACATAATGAAGATAAAGGAGTCAAGGAGCGAGGGCGAAAATTAAGAGCCGTATATCGGCTCGTCGGCTTTGCAGCCGATTTGAAGCAGAATAAAAAAATAAATAAAATAAATAAAAAAGGAACAGAAGAAATGAAAAAGATTATCTGTGGCACAGAGTACGATACCGCCACCTCTACCGTTGTAAAGAAGTACACCGAGGGCTATTTCGGCGACCCCGCGGGCTTTGAGGAGACCCTCTACGTTACCGCTGACGGAAAGTATTTCCTCTACACAAACGGCGGTGCGGATTCAAAGTATACCACCGAGTCCATAAAGAGAATGGGCAAGGCAAAGGCAGAGGAATTTATCGCATCTCACTAATTAAACGCCAAAGAAAAACGGACGGAATTTAGCGTGTTATCCTAAACGGAGAACACGCTAAAACTAATTTACCCTTTGGACAAATGAAATTATTTACGATAAACATTCTTGCTTTTTTTTCATAGATGTGCTATATTGATTGTATCAAATGTATCAAAAAGAGAGGTGCAGAATGAAGGCATATAAGCATGTGAATGAAAATGGGTGTGATCCCCACTTTAAGATTGGTGATAAAGCCTTTTACGAGGCAGAGCTTTCCGCCGAGGAGGAAGCGTCCCTCAAAAAAGATGCGCTTTACGATGAATACTATATCCTATACGAGTGGGATTTTGAGAGCCACGCCGACAATGACGGCGGTATTGATGCGTGGGACTTTGGCGAGAAAGAGATCTCCATTGCCCCCCATGAGAGTATTTTGTTGAATGGCAAAGTCATTGGCTTTTATTCTCACAAGCGCATATTTTTGATTGAGGGCGGCTCGACCTATGCGGGCGGTCGCGGTGCAGAGAGTATAGGTGGCTGGGGCAGCGTTTCGTCCTCAACGAGCTACACTCTGAAGAAGAAAGAAAAATGATACCATCCTTTAGCAAAATTAAAAACTTCACCACAAGAAAAAGAGAGAACTTAGCCGAACTGCTTTGTTCTCTCTTTCTGCTTGTTATAGGGGGTGGGCTTAGCCTTTTTGCATTTGACTGTTCAAATGCGATGCTCGCACTTAGCGTTCTATAAAATTCTCCGCCAAGAACATCACCTGTTTTCCGTCCGTTTTTTATATTTCTTGCCGCTTTTGCGAAAGTATAGGTGGAGTTTTAACGCCGCTTTTTGTGAAATTATAGGGGGCGTTTTAACGCCGCTTTAGGCAAAAGCAAGGGGGCGATTTAACGCCGCTTTAGGCAAAAGCAAGGGGGCGTGTTAAATTAATGGCGCAATTTTTGTTTTCGGAACGCCCACCGTCGGCAATTTTGTTATGCCGTCTTGGAGCTATGCCGCCTTGGGCTTATACGGCTTTGCTGCTTGCAGTCTTGGGGTTATGCCGCCTTGCTTTTTGGGGTTGCTACAAGATAGAAGCGCTTTTCGGGAATTGTAAACAAAACTTGACGTGCGGAGCTTTGCGGCTTACAGCTTCCGCAATAGCTCGGCGTTTTGCCCTGTGCTACGTAGTAGTCGTAAATCTCCTGTAAGGTTTCGTTGTGGTATGCCTTGTTTGTTTCCTTTATATCCGAAACCGAGCGACAGGTGGAGAGGTGAATTTTCGGCCCTCCCTTGCTGTTCAAATTAACCACGTACTTGTAAAGCTTTATCATCGCCTCTGGCGACACCTCGGCATTACCGGTTGCATAGTCGATTATATAGTCGGCTTGCACGTTGTGAATATATACGCACATTTCAATGCCCGCACCGTTATCCTCCACCGAATACGCCTCGAGAAGAATTCCCGACGCGAGAAGATTGCTGCCCTCGAAAATCGGGGTAGCGCGGTACATTACGTGGTTGCCCGTTGTCTTGATGTAGCTGCAAACCTCGTCCTCCAGCTCTTGCATAGCTCCGTTGAGAACGTATGTGCCTGTTATGAGGTTTTGCCTGTTTGCATTCTCGCCCGAAAGGCTCCAGGCGATAAGGTGGCTGCGCTCGTAGATTGGCGGGCTTGACTGCCAGCCTGTGGGTGAAACGCCCGAGATGCTTCCGCGGTCACCCGTGGGAAGAGTTTCGGGTCCAAGACATCCGACCGCTACTCCGCATCTTCCGAGCGAGTCAAGCGGTGAGTAGTATTCGTAGCTGTCGGCGGTTATCTGGGATTTAAGAAAAAGAGGCTTTCCTCCGTTAAGCGTGACGTATGAATCCGAGCCGTTGTAAACGGGAAGCTCGGGGAGGGTGAACCTGTCCGCGGGGGTGACGATAAACAAAACCTCGTCGCAAAGGTCGCACATTCCGTTTTCATCCTCGTCAAGGTGGGGGACCTCGTCGCGGAGGCGGCTGCATTCGTTACAGTCGGCATCGCACTCGTCGGTGTAGACGTGACCGCCGACTTCGCGTGTCGCGCCACAGTCGTTGCATTCTGTGTCGCATCCGTTTTCGTATGCGTGTTGCGGAGTGCGTTCCGCGCCGCAAGAGTTACAGCTTGCATCACAGGCATCGGTAAAGCTGTGCTCGGTTTCGCGCGTAAAGTCACAGCTGTTGCAATCGGGGTCGCAATCGTTGTCGTAGGTATGCCCCGCACTGCAATCCGACGGGGTGTCTCCGTTGTCCCGCTTACAGCCGGCAAGAGTGAATGTAAGCGCGAATACAAGCGAAAGCACCGTAAGAATAAAAAAGATTTTTCTGAAGGCTTTCATTTTTTCTCTCTTCCTCCGAAAAAACGCCAAGAGCGCGTTTTTGATACGGATGTTTTGATTTCAACTACATTATACCGCCTGCGCGTAAAAAAATCAATAGGGAAACGCGAAAATGCCGTTCGGACGCCCTTGTGTCCTCTGAAAACAGGTTGCTTTTAATAGCTTTATGTTAGACAAAGGCGGTATGTGTTTAATAATTTTATATTCGTCAAAGGCGGTGCGGTGGGAAAACAGTCTTGAAAAATGCATAAGCCTGTGGTAAAATGTAAGAAAACGCTTGCGAGGTAGTGAGGTAGTAATGAAAAGGCTTTACGAAAGAAAAATAAAGACAGCCCACGGGGAAAAGACGGTTACCGTCCTTGCGGGCAATCTGCTTGAAATTGACGAGAGGATAGACGTTTTGACCGCCTCCGCCTTTGCGGGTGGCTACGAGCCGATACCGAATACGCTTTTCGGCTCGCTTTTAAAGGTGGGGATAAACGTCGAGGAGCTTGCGAAAAGACCGTTTATGGACCTTCGCCTTACCTGCGACGTTTGGATTTCGGAGCAGCTTGAGAGCGAAAGTCACCAAATCGGGCGTATCGGCTGCGTTGAAATGATGGATTACATACGCGACACCGCGCTTGACAATCCGATAGAGGCGATACGCGCATATTTTCACCTTCTCGACCTTGCGACCATTGCGGGCGCGGACTGCTCAACGCTTGCTATGCCGCTTCTCGGTGCGGGGCTTCAGGGAGTGTCCGCTTCTCTGACACTTATTCCCATTGTAAACGAGTGCGTCGGCTTTTTGCGCCGCAATCAAAGCTGCGACAAAATTATTTTCTTTGATATTAACGAGGAGCGCGCCTCCGCGTTTGCTGCAACGCTTTCCGAGATGTATTCCTTGCTTGACGCACCGGAGGAAACGACCGAGAAAAAGGCTCCGCTTGCCTTTATCAGCTATTCGTCGAAGGACAAGAATATTGCCGACAACCTTTGTAACAAGCTTGAAAGCAGAGGCGTAAGGGTGTGGTATGCTCCGCGAAACGTGGTCGGACCCTACGCTACCGCCATTATGAAGGGAATACGGGAGGCGGATTATTTCATCGTTATCGTGTCGCACAATTCTCTCGCGTCACAGCACGTTTTGAACGAGATTGACAACGCGCACTCCCGCCTGCCAAGCTTGAAATTCAAGCCGCTTCGTCTTGATGATATGGAGCTGACGCCCGAGTTTTCCTACTATCTCTCGCGCCAGCATTGGATGGACGCAACCGTTCCGCCGCTTGAGGAAAGGCTGGAGGCGTTTGTGGAGGATATTCTCGCGGATTAATGCGGGATTTTGGTATTTAAGAGCCCGTGGGCGATGCTCCTTTATTAACGGAGGTTGTCCACCTTTAAGAGCCCGTGGG
>JAZSHN010000096.1:0-2565 GCA_045533315.1 Eubacteriales bacterium
AACGCAAAGCGACCCCATAAGAGGTCGCTTTGTCTAATAGAAGGTATATTTTTCCTGTCGGTTACGGTTTCTTTTCATATTTTTCCTCCGCAGAGGGATTTGTGTATTTATTATAGCATATTTTGCACGCGTTGTCAAGAAATATAAATGCCTTTAACTTTCGCTTTCGTCCGATATTAAATCAAATTGAAAATGGAGAGGCTGTGCCTCTCCATTTCGCTATCACACCGGCGTTTTATCCCTGTAAACGGTGAATTTACCGTCCGAAAATCCGACGGTGACAATCGCTCTTTGGGCTACCGTGTCGTGGATTGTGTACTTGCCAACCTGTACGGTGAATTCGCTCGGCTTGTTTTTCGGGTTGTAAAGTCGGAATAACAGCTCCTCGCACTCTCCCTCCTTGATAATCGGGCAAACAACGTCGCCCGCCACTCTGACGGTGACGCTATCCTTTTTACCCGTACCGATCGGGAAAATATTAACCGCATACGGACGCGAGGCAAACTCCTCCGCTGCCTGCGTTACCTCGCAAACGTCGCCCATAAAAATCCGAAGGTTAAAGGTATATCTTCCGCACTCTATACGTGGCAAATATCTGTCCGTCGGGTAAAGCTGTCTGTCGTTTATCGGGTGAAAGCAATATCCCGCCCCACGAAGAAGCGTAAGGTAGATAAACTCCCCGTCAAATTTGCCCGCGTAAACGCCGTCGTTAATGACAGCAAAGGCTCGGTCGCCCTTCATAACGCCGACCCATTTCTGGAACGTGATTTCCCCGACGGTCGGCTTTTTCTCCCAAACGTACGGACCGTCACCGACAATATCTCCGCCGCGCATCCTCTTGGGTACGGGGACTTTTACGCGCAAAAGCTTGTTTTTCTCGGCAAACTCTACCGAAAGCTTAAGGTCGGTGTACGGATGGCTCTTGTACATTTTGTATTCAACCGCCGCATTGGTATTGTTATGGGTGTAAAGTGCCTCCACCGCCGTGAAAACCTCTCCGTCCTCTATAATTCTGACGGGAGAAGCCCCCTCTGCCGCGGTAAACCTGTCAACCTCCTCACCACTCATAAGGCGGAAAGCCACGGGGTTTTTACCCATTCCCGAAAGCTCCTCGTTTGACATACCCCACGGGTCTGCCGTGTCGTCATACATTTCAAGCTCGACGGGCGACTCGAGAAGCCTTGCACCCTTTATCGCGACAGCCACGTCGGAGTTCACCGCCGCCCTTACACTCGCGGGCACACCCTCAACCTTTACGGTAAAGCGCGTCATTCCAAGCGGTGCAAGCGTCGCATCGAAAACAATCTTTTTTCTCCAATCAAGGTTCAGCGTGGAATTCTCCTTGATAAGCTGTGCGGGAATTTTTCTTCCCTCTGCATCAAACACCACGGGATGATAATGCGTAACCTCGCTCCAGTTCTGGTCGGCAAGCATAAACTCAACCTCGCAGGTAGCCCGAAGCTCATACGGCTGATAATTGAATGCAAACACGGGGAATTCGCCCTCGCCCGCGACCTTCTCGCACATTGAAAGATAAAGAAGTGCCTGCGACCTGTAATCCCTCGCCGTCTTTTCTGCCGCCGAGATAATTGTCAGGGCCTCACGCTCTGCATCCTCTACACAGCTGCCGGGGAGTATATCGTGAAAGCTTGAAAGCAAAAGCCGCTTTTCCGCCTCGCAAAACGCGGTATAATCCACCTTCATTCCCGACTGTGAAGCAATTGCCAGCATTCTCTCGGTTGAATAAAACAGGCTCTCACACCTGCGGAATGCCTGCTTCACCCTCGCCATGGAGGAATAGCAGCCGGGCATACAGGTTACAAGCGAAACCTCTACCTCGCCGCCAACCTTGATACCGTCTGCAAAAAGTGCCTCGGGCGTGCTGTGAACAATCTCAACGCCCTCTATATTCAATTCCTCAATATCGCAAAGGTCCTTTCTGGACGGACCTCCGCCGTGATTTCCAACACCCCAAAGAATGTAGTCCACGTCATCGAGCCTTGTGTCCGCCGCACTCGGAGAGCCGAGCATACTCATTCCTCCTCCGAAAAGCTCCATATCAATCTTGTCTGTCACGTGACCGAGACGTGAATTGTAGGAGGAGGACTCCGTAAAGGTAATCTCCGACCCGTCAGGACCTCGCCATACGAAGAAGCGAGAGGGATATTCAAATTGCGTCGGATAGGGGCGGCACGCCATATATCCCGAATAGCCGTTCTTTGCAAGAATTTGTACAAGACCTATCGAATGACCAAAGCTATCGAAATTCGTGGTTACCGTCGGCTCTACACCGAATTTTTCCATAAAATATTTCTTGCCCACCGCAATATGCCTTACAAAGGTCTCACCCGATGGCATAAGACAGTCGGGCTGTAAATACCATCCGCCTGTGATTACCCACTTGCCCGACTTAACGTGTGCGCGGATTCTCTCAAAAAGCTCGGGCGCGTGCTTCTCAATAGCCTCGTAAAGCAACGACTCGCCGTGGCAAAAAATATAATCGAACTCGTCGCACAAATCCGCCGCCGACTTAAAGGTGGAGATGGTGGCGGAAATGCCCTCGTC
>JAZSHN010000157.1:0-1681 GCA_045533315.1 Eubacteriales bacterium
TTATTCATCATTTCAAGCGATACCAACAGTACCTTTGACTTTGTAGACGCGCTGATCTGCTCACAGCTTTTCAACGTACTGTGTACCAAAGCCGATGACGTGTACGGCGGGCGGCTTCCCGTTCACGTCCGTTGTCTGCTCGACGAATTTGCAAATATCAAAATTCCCGATATGCAGAGGCTTATCGCGGTACTCCGAAGTCGTGAAATCTCTTGCTCCCTTGTGGTGCAATCTCAAAGTCAGCTAAAAGCCATTTACAAAGATCACGCAAATACCATAGTCGGCAACTGTGATACTATGCTGTTCCTCGGCGGTAAGGAGAAAACGACGCTCAAAGAAATCTCCGAAATCTTGGGTAAGGAAACAATCGACAGCTTTAATAAAAGCGAAAACCGAGGACGCGAGGTGTCCCACGGGCTGAACTTCCAAAAGCTCGGTAAGGAGCTTATGACCCAAGACGAAATTGCCACAATGGACGGCAGTAAATGTATTTTGCAAGTGCGCGGTGTACGCCCCTTTATCTCGGATAAATTCGATATAACCGCGCACCCGAACTATAAATATCTCTCTGACTTCGACAAGAAAAACACCTTTGACCCCGAAAAGGAGTTAAAGCGTCGCCCCGCAATCGTCGGGCAAAACGAAGTCTTTGACTATTACGAAATCGACGTTAGCGAGGGCTGACAGAAAGGAGGACAATTTGAAACAAGTACATACGGGCTATGAGGTACGCGCTCCCACTCGGCAGCGCGTAACGTAACCTACCCGCAACCGCCGCAGAGATACGGCGGTTTTCTTTTACCCAAAACACAAAAACAAAACAATAATTTTTACAGCCGCAAAGCGGCAGAAAGTGAGGAAAATATATGTCATTTTTTACTTCGGCAGTTGGTGTACTTCAAACCCTTGTAATCGCCCTCGGCGCAGGTCTTGCCATTTGGGGCGTAGTCAATCTTATGGAGGGCTACGGAAACGATAACCCCGGCGCAAAGTCGCAGGGTATGAAACAGCTTATGGCGGGCGGCGGTGTCGCGCTGATCGGTCTGACCCTTGTACCGCTTCTTTCGGGACTTTTCACCGTATAAGCCCGTAAGGTACCGCTTATGAAAGGCATACTTGACTCGATTAACGAATGGATAAGGGAAATTCTCATAGGAGCCATAAACGGTAATCTGTCAACTATGTTCGGGGACGTAAACGAAAAGGTCGGAAGCATAGCGGGCGAAGTCGGACAAACCCCGCAAGCGTGGAACGCAAGCATATTTTCTATGATACGGACGCTATCGGAAAACGTGATCGTTCCCATTGCGGGGCTTGTCATTACCTACGTTCTTTGTTATGAGCTAATCACGATGATAACAGATAAGAACAATATGCACGACGTTGACACGTTTATGTTTTTCAAGTGGTTTTTCAAATCGTGGGTAGCGGTCTATCTCGTTACCCACACCTTTGATATAACAATGGCGGTATTTGAGCTTGCACAGCACGTTGTAGGCGGCGCTGCGGGTGCCATTGGTGGAAATTCAAGTATCAACGTCTTCCACGCGCTGTCCTCAATGCAATCACAGCTTGGCTCAATGGAGATCCCCGAACTGCTCTTGCTCGTTATGGAAACAAGCCTTGTCAGCCTTTGTATGAAAATAATGTCAATTCTGATAACGGTTATTCTGTACGGGCG
>JAZSHN010000192.1:0-6998 GCA_045533315.1 Eubacteriales bacterium
TTACGACACCGACCTCGGTCTTTACTATCTGCAAAGCAGGTATTACGATGCGAATACCTATCGCTTCATAAATGCCGACGGCTATATCTCCACCGGTCAGGGAATCCTCGGCTATAATATGTTCGCTTATTGCGGAAATAATCCGGTGAATTACGTCGATTATGCGGGCGACATACCCGGAATGGTTATGGCTTCGCTATATGAAAATAGCAGTGGTACACGTTCGGATTTTTCAATTATTAACAAAAAGTGGGAAAAAGCATTATTTGCGTCAAACAATGCGGATATTGAGGTTTTTGGCGAGCACAAAATAACATTTGATAGAGTTTTGATAGAAGATTTTGATGCAATTACTCTTGATATATTCTTTTACCTTATATATCAACGCAGTTTAGATATGGCAAGAAATACGGAAAATTCCACGCAAGATTTGATGACACTTGATCATATTAGGTGGGAAACTATGTGGCATTTGGCTGTATCATTTTTACCGAATACAGACGAAATTAATTTGAATTTTTCTGAAACAAAATTTGGAATGATAAAGCGTGGATTTAAAGCAATTTTGGGAGGGAGGTAATAATGTATAATACTTTCAAAATATACCCGAATTCCCGATTTAAAAAGTGCTTAATCGCGTTTGCAATAGTAATAGTATCGCTTATTCTGCTTGCAGGTATTGCTATAACTATTATACTGATAACAACACCCGACTATCCGGTTCTCACAAATTCAATAAACGATTACAGTGCGAAGGGTTATTACTTTGATAATAGGATTTTTATGCCTACGCTCCCCGAAAATGCGGAGGTTATATCATATTACAGCTACAACCACTGGAACGAGGATTACGACCAATATCTTGAATTGAAATTTAACACCAAAGAGGAAATGGAAGAATACTTGAACGTCTTGTTTGACTACTCGCAATCTTATATAGAGCAAGTAGGTTTCCAAATGTGTCCCGAAAATAACGATTGGTTTGTGCGCGAAACAAATCCGTATAACTCGTCATTTGTAGACTGTTACAGCAAAGCAGAGCATTATTGGCGTGGAGAGCAAGCCTATACCGGATATCGTGTAGATGATTATATCAGATGTCGATATAACGTTATATCTTATTCGTATGATTGCTTGACGGTAATTCAATCAAGCTGTGAAGGCGGATTCGAACGCAAGGACAATAAGAATTATACACCTAAATTTTTAGAGCGCTTTGGAATTACCTACGGTTCTGTGTCCCACGAAATTGCCATTGAATTTGATTTCAGTAACAAAGACAAATAATTGGATTTTAATGATACCGAAGATCGATTTCAACCATACTATGAGATTATTTATAACATATGGGAGTGGGTAAAATGAAAAAAAGAATACTGACAATTTTTTCAATATTCCTCACTGCGGCGGTGTTGTGTATATTGGCAATTTCCGTTATATCACCACAGTTTAAAAACCCTGTGTTATATCCAAAGCTTGATGTTGAAAACGGTGCTATCGGTAGTATATTTATGCTATTGTTTACATTGGTAATCGCAGTGGCTTTGTTACTGTTAGCGATTTGGTTGTTTACAACAAAAAGAAAGGATTACATAATAATCGCGATAATTATAACCGTTGTGTTTATACCTCTATCGTTGGCTTTTTTCTCGCTTGATATGTCCTTGCTTTCTGATAAGATTTGGTATTCCGAATGCAAAGAAAGAAAACCTCTTGACAGTTATGTTGAAACCACTTTGGAATTTGAGGTGCTTGATGCCAACGACCTCATATTTTTTTATAAAGAAAGTGAGATTTCCGAGTATTATTACGAATTTTATCCGTGGTATGAATCGGAGGAATTTACAATATCATTCTCTGTTCGCCTTTCAAAGGAGCGTTTTCGAGAGACTGTGAATTTATTAAAAACCGAAACCGCCTTCGAACAAAACGGAAATGATAATATCGGTAGCTTTACGGTTAGTGAATCCTACTTTTTCCATCGTGATTGGGAAGGTAGCATTATCAAATACGACAGCGAAGCCGGCATCATATCATTTTTCTTTTATAATGCTTGGTCATGAAGAAAGAGTTTGCAGAGGATAATTCACCCATAGCATAAAAGCGACCCCGTTTTCTGGGGTCGCTTTTATTTCAAAAAACTCTCCCCTTGCTTTTCGGCAAGGGGGGACCTTCTCCTTTGAGAAGGGGGGCGAGAGATGCTATGCATCTAATCGGTGGAAAAGGGGAGGCGGATGAGGCGTAACCCTTGATTACACGTTCCAATTATACTTTGGCTTTGACGCGGAAATTTTCTCCTCGGGCGGCTTCTTTTCGGGCGGGTACTTGTATTTCGCGCTCGAAATCGGCTCGTTGTTATAAGGAGCAAAAAGGTCAAGTCCGTCGGACTTTGTATATGGGAAATCGCCGTTTTCGGTCATAATATAGCTTCTGATATACTGTGCCATAATGACGGGTGTGTAAATACGCTTTATGTACATTTCACCGGGGCGAATGATGTCAAGCACCGTCGGGGGAACAAGCGGAACCTCTATAATATCGTTCACCTCGTTGTCAAGCTCCGCACGAAGCGAGGGCACGTATATCTTTCCGCACTCGGTTGAAAACGTCTCTCTTGTCTTTATGTTCTGCGAGCCGAGGAATATCTGCGCGTTACAGTTGTCGCGAATGATAATCGCGGTATCGGGACTGTAAACGAGGTCAAGCTGTGCATAGGACTGAAGCACGAGATGGAACCAGATATTTCTTGAACGCGAGGTCGCAATCTTGTTCTCAAAGTCCTTGATTTTCGGAACGTTACCGAACTCGTCAAGAAGGAAGTGCATCGGGCGGGTCATTTCGCCGCTTTCCGCCTTTTCAAGCATAATCTTGTAAACCCAGTCTATGAAAAGACCCGCAATCTTGAAATCGCTCTTTTCGTAATCTCTTGTGATAACGAAGATAGCAAACGGCTTTCCGTCGTCGATGTCAAGGTCGACAGTGTTGCCCGTCGTCATTGAAAGAATATGCCCCTGGAACCAATCCGAAATAGCGCCGTCAAATACACCGCAGTAGGATTTCATCGTGTTGGATGCGTTTGCAAGAGCCGTACACATAAGACGGAGCGTGTCCTCGCTTCTGCCCTGTGTCATCGGATGCTCGTAAAGCGTTTCGTCACCCGCCAAAATCGGGGTCTTAAGCGCCATGTAAATATCGCGAATGGTCTTAAAGGTCATATTGTCGGCGGTAAAGTTCATCTCGGGGTTCATCGCGTCCTCGAGCATCATATGCAAAAGACCGCGGAGCAGGTCCTGCGCGCCGTATTCCCAGGAGGGGTCCTTTGTTGACTGTACCTGAATCATCATATTAGTGAACTGGTTGATAAGGTCGTCAACCCTTGCCGCAACCGCGTCCTTCTCACCCTGAATATAAAGGTCAACCGACTTTCTGTCGGGGAATGCCATAGAGCGATAGGTAAGATACTCGTCGCCGAATGCCGACGGGGGAGCCATTCTCGTGAGCGTGGGCAAAAGCTGTCCCGTCTTTTTCGTTACGCCCTTGCCAATAGTTTTAAGCTTCATTTGCTCGTCGTAAAGCTCAATCAGCGGATTCCACCTGTCGCTTCTTTTGATATTTTTGAAATTAAGAACGAAAAGGCGATAGCCCTGGTCGGCAAGGTGCTGTGCATTCCTGTCGAAAAGCTCACCCTTCGGGTCGGTGAGGAAAAGGTTGGGCTTGTTCTTTTGCTTTGCAATGGCGCGAAGCTGCGGCTCGACACAGCCCGTCGTCTTACCCGAGCCGGTGCCTCCGATATAAAGCTCGTGCGAGTTGGGGAGGTAATAGAAGCGAAGCCTTGCGCCCTCCCTCTCATCGTCGGAAAGGGTTGCATACCTCTCCTGCGAGCAGGAGGAGCCGTCCTTTAAAAGATAGTCGGAGGAAAAGGGAAAGCCCTTTATCTCCTTGTCCTCAAGCTCGTCGTAAAAATAGCACTCAACCTTGTGGGTTTTTCCAACCTCGTCAAAGCGAAGCTTTCCCGTGCCGCCGTAAATCTTGTCTATGTAATTCTGTGTACGCTGCTCGCGATAGGATAATCTTTTCATTTATACCTCCTACGCTCCAAAGCCGATTTTTGCCGACTTTGCCGCTTCTGTAATGCTGTTTGTGCGCTTTTTCCAAACCTTGCGCTCGTATTCGTCGATGTAGGTCATCTTCTCTGCAAAGGGAATATCCGACATTATAACCTCAAGGAAGGAGAAGTCAATCTTCGGATTGTTAAGCGAGTAAACGACGTCGTACTTGATTGACGAGGTATAGATGTAAAGCAGGCACGCCTCGTCCGAATATTTTGCCTTTACCTCGTCGGGGAGAACGGTTATACCGCCCGCAAGATAGGTGTTAAGCAGCTCCGCATATTCTCCGAGGTAGCCGCAACGGGAATCGCCCTCCGCCCTCGCAACGTAGGAAAGGAATATTGCCGCGGTAATATCTCCCCAAAGCGCGCATTGAAGAAGCCTTCTCTCCGCGGCACTCACGTCCTTTTCGCACCCGATACCGAGAGCGAGGAAAAGCCCCGTCATTCTCGTTGAAAGAAGGTCGCCCGTCACCGAATGCTCAAGCAGGCGTCTGTATCTCATCTGCGGCTGATAAACGCAATAATGGGTGTAATCGACCCAGCCGCACGCCTCAAGATACGTGTGCTTTCTCATATTTTCAAGCATCGCGATTATCTCGTTTTTAACCTCCGCATACCTGTCGAAATCGGTATATTCGGTATCAAAGTCCTTTGCCGCGTCAAACGCGGTAAAATCCTGCACCGTGCTGATTGTAGTGAGGTCGTAAAGGATTACCTCCTTTGCCTTTTCAATATACTCACGGGAAACGCCGTAGGCATTACCGATAAACTCGATAGCCCTGCCCGTGTCCTCCACCGCATCCGACGAATAGGTATTCGTCATTACCGATGCCGCGAGAAGCATATTGTAAAACACCTCGTACCTGTCGAAAAGTCTTACCATAATATCCTCCAAATAATTAATTACCGTTCAAAATCTTATAAAGCTCGGATTTCGTCATACCGCGCTCCCTTGCGGCGCGCTTTATCGCATCCATACGCGACATACCCTCTGCCTCATATTTTGCGACCTGCTCCTCCGGCGAGAGGGAAAGGTCAACCGCCGCCTCGGCAACGCCGCCCTCGACCACAAGCACGTATTCGCCTCTCGGCTCGCGCTCTGTGTAATATCTAACTGCCTCGCCAACAGTTATTCGCAGGGTTTCCTCGTTTATTTTCGTAAGCTCGCGGCAAAGCGAAATTCTCCGTCCCTCGCCAAACACCTCGCACATATCCGAAAGGGTCGCGCGAAGCTTGTGCGGAGCCTCGTAAAATATCATCGTGCGCTCCTCGCTTTTGAGAGCCGAAAGCCTTTTTTGCCTTTCTCCCCTTACCGCGGGCAAAAAGCCCTCAAAGCAAAAGCGTAGGGAGGGAAGAGCAGAAAGCGCAAGCGCGCTTACCGCCGCGCAAGCACCGGGTACAATCTGTACCTTGACCCCCGCCCCCTCGCAAAGCGCGACAATATCCTCCCCGGGGTCGGAGATTACGGGCATTCCCGCATCTGTGACAAGCGCCGCCGACTCTCCCGAAAGCAGCCTTGCGACAATTTTCGGTCCGCACTCGCGCCTATTATGCTCGTGATAGCTTAAAAGCTCGTTTTTTATATTGTAGCAACAGAGAAGCCGCGCTGTATTCCTCGTATCCTCCGCCGCGATAAAATCCACCTCCGAAAGAACCTTTTTCGCCCTCTCGGTTATGTCGGCAAGATTGCCGATGGGCGTTGCCACAAGGTAAAGGACTCCGCCCTCCACTCTGTTTTTCTCGTTATTTTCCATCTTAATTCTTCCCAAAGCCCTTTGGAAAGGCTCCGTTTTCCATAATATAATTCATATCGTCGGAATATTCGGTGTTGCTCCCGTCGCGATAGATAAACAGCGGACGGGTAAGCTTCATTCCGCTTTTTCCTCCGCGCTTCCCCTCGATAAGCACCATCGACGGCACCGCCGCGGGATTTGCCGCAACCACCGTCATTCGCTTTGGCTCGACCCCCGCCTCTCTAAACGCGGTAACAAGGTCGGTGAGCCTGTCGGGTCTGTATACCATCGTCATATATCCGCCGTATTTGAGCATTCTTGCTCCCGCCCTTGCGAAATCGTAAATGCTTCCGTGTATCTCGTGGCGCGCGATGTTCTTTTTGTCGCTGTCACAGTGGCGACCGCCCTCCGCCTTCATATACGGCGGATTTGAAAATACAATATCGCACTCCCCGTCGGGCGAATAATTCCGCGCATCGGTATGTACGGCAAAAAGCCTGTCCGAAAGGCGGTTATGCTCCGCATTCCTCGCGATAAGCGCGGCGTATTCCTCCTGCACCTCAAGAGCCGTGATTTTCTCTATCTTTTTCCGCGTCAAAAGCAGCATCGATATAATACCGCTTCCGCCGCCAAGCTCTATTCCGTGCCTGTGCCTGCCCTCTATATACCCCGCAAGCAAAAGGGCATCAGTACCAAAGGTCAGCCCCTCGGTATTCTGTATAAGCGAAAGGTCGTCGTTGACAAAATCAACCCTCTCACCGTTATGTAATTCCATATTAACTCCTATAAATGCCTTCTCCCCCGACGGTCCGTTAAGCCTTCTCCCCCGAGAAGGGTAAAAGAGCTGCGAGCAACTCTGACACCTTCCCCCAACGGGGAAGGCTTACCGTCCGCACCCCTCGCGCGCACATAAAGAATAAACCGCGCCTTCGGGTGCCGAGTAGGCAGGAAAGCGCGGTGTTCGCATTAAGCGAAAATTATTCCTCTGCGGGAGCACCAACGGGGCAAGCATCTGCGCAAGAGCCGCAGGAGATGCACTCATCAGCGTTGATAACGTACTTGTCGCCCTCGGTAATGCAACCGGTGGGGCAAGCGTCAGCGCATGCACCGCAAGCGATGCACTCATCGGAAATCTTGTATGCCATAGTATAAAG
>JAZSHN010000132.1:0-2024 GCA_045533315.1 Eubacteriales bacterium
TCAAGAAATATTCTCCGATTGGAGAATTGCAGGCATTTGCGGCAGAATATGCCGACACCTTGCAAAAAACCTCATCTATGCCGATTTTTATTTGAAGTCGGAGGCCAAGCGGTCTTAGGAAGACAAGCAAGTTGTTCAACTCCTTGGCTCACAGAACGACATGGCTACGATCCGACTTGGTTATTTTCAAGAAATATTCTCCGATTGGAGAATTGCAGGCATTTGCGGCAGAATATGCCGACACCTTGCAAAAAACCTCATCTATGCCGATTTTTATTTGCGACAGGGATGAGATTATTGCCGTTTCGGGAGCTTCTAAAAAGGAATATCTCGATAGAAGAATATCAAAGGGGCTTGAGGAAATAGTAGAGTCGCGCTCGCTTTACGTGCGCGGAAACGGAAAAGAGGCTGTTGCCGTAACAAGCGACGGCGGCTCTCACTACGTTAACTGTGCAATGCCCATTTTAAGCGAGGGTGACGTTATCGGATGTGTGGTAAGCGCACATCAATTCGATGCACCGAATACGGGCAGAATTTCGGAGGAAACCGAAACAAAGCTTATCCAAACCGCAGGAATGTTCCTTGGCAGACAGATGGAAAGCTAATTAAAAGGGGTTGCGTGTGCAACCCCTTTTAATTATAGGATACAAGGCCCTTGCGTGAAGCCCTTTCAAAGGCTATATAGGATGTACCGACATTAACCGAAAGGATTCCGCCAAGCTCGTTATAAAAAATAAGATTTCCTTGCTCGTCGGTTGACCAATTTATCTTAAATACAGTACCCCGTGTAAAATAAAATCCCGAGCCTCCGCTTGATGTATCAAGAATTGTTTCGGTTGCATCGGCGGTTTCGTGCGTCGTCGCATTTGCAAAAAGGACAAATACGTTGTCGTAGGTGCATACCTTGTCGTTCAAAAGGTCCTTTACGGCGCTTGCCCCCTTGTAAAGTGTGTAGCCACCGTCGCTTGCACTGTACGCAAGCTGCGTGCTGTTGGAATCGGAGTAGGGAATTATTACCGACAGAGCCACCTCGTTTCCCCTTATCTCCTTTTCGGAATGAAGAAAGGGGGCTTTTACGGTATCATCTATTATTTGATTAGCTCCGCTGTTTTTTATAAGTGCCTCTACAAGGTCCGAATTTGTATAATGATAATCGGTATACTCGGTGTAAGAATATCCGCCGTTTTCGAGAATGTCTATGTCGTCACGGGAATAATCCGAGTACGCAAAGCTATCGTCGTTACCCCTATGTATAAGACGTGCGCCGAGAGCTTTATTAATCGCGCAGATGTAGTCCCTTGCTTGAGAAACAGACCCGATTTTGCCAAGATACGTGCCTCGCGAAAAAAGCGAAAGGTATCTTGTGTTACCGTTTTCGGTCGGAATTTCCACGGTTAAAAACGCACTTGAAATACCGTAAAGAGGAGCATCCGAGGAGTATATAAAGGATATGGGGGCACAGCTTGCCTCCTCGGGCGAGATTGTATAACCGGTTAAATAGTGCTTTATTGTCGGTATGGGGGTCGTGTCGGTGTCCGTATTGTCAGTACCGTCTTTATTATTATCGACTTCGCCGCTTGGGGGCAAAGCTCCCTGGGCATCGTCGCTGTCAGGCTCGTTTTTTGTGAATGATTGCCATCCGCTTGCTGCAAAGCTCGCTGTACAGGTTAGTATTACGACAATCATAAAAAAGGCAACCAACCGAAAAAGGTTGCCCCTCTTTGTAAGCTTCATTTTTTACCTCCTTGTACACATTCGTGTACACGTTTTAATAGAGCGTTTTACTTGTTATAACGCTCCAACCACGCATCAGCGTAGTCAAATGCAACCTTAAGGCCTACAACAATTTTCTGCTCCTTCGGACTTCCCGTGGAGCTTTCGCGAAGCTGTACCATAACCTTGTCGGGTACACTTCCGTTTTCGCCATCCTTTTCGGTCATAATCATCATGTAAATGTAGAACTTATCCGACATATCGCCGTAGATAATTTCGTTATCCTGTCTTACGAGGGGCTTGCCCTTGTA
>JAZSHN010000074.1:0-1511 GCA_045533315.1 Eubacteriales bacterium
ATTTAGCAAACAAAAGGGGAGGGGATAATATGTTCGGATATGTAAAGCCCGTCGTCGGCGAGCTTCTCGTAAAGGAAAACGAGTTTTACCGCGCGACCTATTGCGGAATTTGCCGTGCTATGAAAAAATATACGGGAAGCTTCTCGCGCGTGACCCTCACCTACGACAGCGTGTTTCTCGCCCTCGTACGAATGGCGTATATTCCCGACGCGGAGCTTGGCTCTTCGCTTCGTCGCTGTGTCGCCCACCCGATGAAAAAGCGCAATATGCTGAACGACAATTCCGCGCTTGAATATACCGCGCGTGCCTTTGGAATACTTACCTATTATAAAACACGCGACGATTTATCTGACGAGGCACTCGGCAAACGGTTTCTCGTTTCGTTTGTCCGTCCGACCGCCGCCCGTGCAAAAAGGCTTGCCGACCTTACCCCGCTTGCCGATTATATAGAAAATAGATTGGATAAAATAACCGCCCTTGAAAGGGCAAATACCGCAAGCGTCGATGCCCCCGCCGAAATATTCGGCGACCTGCTCGGCGAGGTGTTTTCCTACGGTCTTTCGGGAGCCGATGCCCTCGTTACCCGAGAGGTAGGTGTGCATCTCGGCAAATTTATATACGCAGCCGACGCGGCAGAGGACTATGCGGAGGATATAAAAAAGGGAAGATATAACCCCTACGCCGAAATGTACGGCAAAGAGGGGCTTTCCGTGGAAAACCGCGCCTCAATCAAGGCAGCATTGCTTATGGAATGTCGCGATTTGGAGGCGGCGATAAACCTTATTCCGTTTGAAAACAAAATCACGGTGGAAAACATCGTGCGAAATATAATCTATCTCGGGCTTGTAAAAAGGATTGAATTTCTTGATAAAGAAGAAAGGGAGGAAAAATGAAGGACCCCTATACCATACTCGGCGTGTCACGAAGCGCCACCGACGACGAAATTAAAAATGCATACCGCAATCTCGCGCGCAAATATCACCCGGATAACTATGCCGACGATAATCCGCTAAAGGAGCTTGCAAAGGAGAAAATGCAGGAAATCAATGCCGCCTACGACGAAATTCAAAGCGAAAGGCGAAGCGGCTCGTCCTCCTATTCGGGCGGCTCGTCCCATTCACATTCGGGCGAAGGCTCTGCAACCAATATTTACATCACGGTAAGACAGAAAATCAACGCCCGCCGCTTTGGCGAAGCCGAAAGCCTGCTTGCCTCGGTAAACGAGTTTGACCGCACCGCCGAATGGCATTACCTGACCTCCGCCTGCCTTATGCAGAGAAGAAGGTATCAGGAGGCTATGCGAGAGCTTGAAATTGCCTGCGAAATGGACCCCTCCAATATGGAATACCAAAGGGCAAAGGAAGCCATAAACTCCCGCACAAACGCCTACGGAAGTACCTATTACGGCGACGGCGGAAGGCGCAGAAGCACGACCTCCTCCGACGACGCTTGCAACTGCTGTGCCAATCTTTTACTGCTCGATTGCTGCTGCGAATGTATGGGCGGCGACC
>JAZSHN010000164.1:0-5754 GCA_045533315.1 Eubacteriales bacterium
ACCGCTTGGCCTCCGACTTTTTTTCATTTTTCTCTCCTTTAGTTTTGTTTTTTCCGCAAGGCGTCGGTGAATTTACGCCCGCATTGGTGAGGAAGGTCTCGAACTCACCGCGGGTAATTATATCACGGAAAGGAGGAAAAATCAAGAGATTTTTACAAAAAAATTGACACGCCCCGGTGCCTTTTCCATATTTCACCGCAAATTCCTCCGATTTGCAGTAGCAATGGGGCGAAGTTTTCAGTATAATTATTAAGAGAATAACTGTTTGGGGGCGATCTATGGAATTTTTATCTGTCGGCGGAATAAAGCTGAAGGTCACACTCACAAAGGAGGAGTGCGAAATCTACGGCATTGAGCAAATCGAAAGCAGAGAGCCGAGCGAAGCTGTGCGGGAGTCTGTGCGAAAAATCCTCGGAATAGCGAGGGAGAAAACAGCCTTTAACCCAAGCGGCGAGAGGCTCTTGATACAAATTTACCCGCTGTCGGATCGGGGCGCGGAGCTGTTTATTACAAAGCTATCCGCCATTCCTGAAAGAGAGCGCCGTACTGTCGCGGAGTCGGGAATTCTCACATATATGGGGAGAAGTGCATACTATAAATTTTCGGATTTTAACACACTGCTCGCCGTTGCCGAAATCCTCGGCACTCGCTTGGTTGACCTGTACCTCGGCGGTGATGGAGAATACTATCTGTCGCTGGAGGAAACCGTCCTTGGCGAAATCTCCGACTGTGACCGACTTCTTGAATTCGGTGAAAAAATACATAAGCTACCTCTCGGAATTTCAACCGAATGGGGAAGGCGACTTCTCGCATCACAACCGCTGTCAAGCCTTATGAGCGAATAAAAAAGGGCTTACACCGAGCCTTAAAGCTCAATGTAAGCCTGCCTTGAAAAATCGGTTTTAACCGTAAAATTTGACACGGGGTATTACTTTTTGTGCTTTTTTAGGTTTTTTGTGTGTCGCGGCGTCAAAATATGCCGCACAGCTACGTTATTTTCTTCCGTCCTCAATTTCGGTCATCATATCAACGCGAGTCTTATGGCGACCGCCCTCAAACTCCGAGGAAAGGAATGCATCGAGTATCTCCTCGGCAAGGCATTCGCCAATCACCCTCGCACCGAGGCAGATAACGTTTGCATCGTTGTGCGCCCTCGTCATTTTTGCCGAATACGTATCGGAGCAAACCGCCGCGCGAATACCGCGATATTTGTTCGCGCACATCGACATACCTATGCCTGTGCCGCAAACGAGAACGCCAAAGCTGCCATCTAAATCAGCCTGTACGTTTTTGCAAACCGCAGCCGCAAAATCGGGATAGTGGCAGGATGCCGTGGAGTCCGTGCCACAGTCAACCACCTCGTAGCCAAGCCCCGTAAGATGGGGGATAAGCTTTTCCTTTAGAGGAAAGCCTGCGCTGTCCGCACCAATAAAAATTCTTCTCATTCTTTATACCTCGCCTTTGTTAAGTCTTTCAAGCCTTTCGCGCTCCGCCTGCGGCATACGTAAATACCTCGGCGAAAGCTCTCTGTCGCTTACAGCGCCGCCCTCGGTGTAAATTCTGTATGCCACGCGACCTATCGAATACGCGCTTCCGCCTCTTGCAAGCGGGGGCGTGCTTTTTACGTTTACGCCCGCCCTTTTGAACGCGTTATATACCGAATTGTACGCATCTCCAACAATATACACGTCCGAGCACACGTCGGAAAGCCCCTGTGCAAGCTCCGAAATCGCCACGGCTCTGTCCTCGCTGATGCGCTTCATTTCTTCGCCGTTGGAGTCAAAGGTCGCAGTATATACCTGTGCGCGCCTCGCATCAAGGACCGAAACTATCAATCCCGTCGTGCCCGACATATTTTCCGCAAGTGCCTCAAGCGTCGACACCTCCACACACGGAATATCTCTCCCGAATGCAAGCCCCTTTACAAGCGCCGCACCGATTCTCACACCTGTAAACGAGCCGGGACCCACCGCCGCCGCGAAAAGCTCTATCTCGGAAATATCAAGCCCGAGCGATTTTAAAAGATTTTCCGCCATCGGCAGCAAAAGCTCGCTGTGCGTAAAGCCGTTGTCTATGTTATACTGTCCGAGAAGCGCACCGTTGTCAAGCACCGCAACCGATGCCGCCCTCGCCGTGGAATCAAATGCAAGTATTTTCATAGGTCGGCTCCCTTAATTTCAATAATTCTCGCCTCGTCGTCATCAGCCACGCGGCTTATGGTGACGAAAATTGCTCCGTCGGGTATTTCCTCGGGAATTCTCTCCGACCACTCGCAGATGCAAAAGGCATCGTCGTTAACGTAATCGTCGTAGCCAACCGATACGAGGTCGTCAGCATCGCTTATGCGATAGAGGTCGAAATGATATATTTTTACCCGACCGCGATACTCGTTTACAACCGTGTAGGTCGGACTTTTTACCCCCTTTATACCGAAATGCGAGGCAAAGCCGCGTGTAAACACCGTCTTTCCCACACCCATCTCGCCGCGCATCGCAATGAATTGAGAGCGAATGCCGCGCTCGTCAAAATATGCGGCAAGCCGACGGCCGAGTGCCTCGGTTTCAAGGTCGTTTTTGACTTCGTAAATCATTTGATTTCCTTTAAATAATTTTCTTTTCCCTCGCCCAAAACAAAGGCGAGAATGTCGTCGTATCTTTGCCTGCGCCGCGAAAGCTCCCCGTCCGAAAGCCCGCCCTCCTTAATGGCGCGGAGCAGGGTGTTTTTCGGTGTGTCGTCGGGGTCGACAAGCTCGATTGCCGTAACTGCATACCCCGCGGCGGAAAGCCTTGCAAGCCTTATCGCATCGGTTAAAACCTCGCCAAGCTTACCCGAAAGCTTCGGATAATCGGTTACAAAGGACAGCGCGGGCTGCGTAATTTTTCCGTTGATGTATCTGTGGCAGCAGGGGGTGGAGAGTATTATCCCCGCACCGAGTGCCGTCGCGTGGTCAAGCACTATATCCGTCGCAACGTCACAGGCGTGAAGCGAAATAACCATATCGGGGGAAACACCCGTGGGCGTGCTTGTTTTTATATCCCCGTGGATAAAGCTCATACCGTCAAAGCCGAGCGACCTTGCCAGCCCCTCGCACCATAGAATAACGTCACGCTTGAGGTCGATGCCGAGCATTTTAACCCTGCGCCTCTTTATCGCGGTAAAATAGTGATATACCGCAAAGGAAAGATAGCTCTTTCCGCAGCAAAGGTCGTAAACGAGAAGCTCTCCGTCGCTCTTAAGGCGCGTGTAAATATCCTCTATAAGCTCTAAAAAGCGGTTGATTTGTCTGTATTTTGCCTGCTTTTTGTCGTGAACGCGCCCCGTCTTGTCCGAAATTCCGAGGGCTATCAGAAAATCCTCCCGCCCCGAAAGAATGTAATCCTTTTTGTTGTCGAGCGACTCTATCGCCTTTTCAAAGGCGGGCGACTCACCGTTTAATTTGCGAAGCAGCCTCTCACCGCCGAGAAGTGCCTCCTTTCCCGACCGTGAAATATGCCACTCGGCATCTCCCACCGTGGTGATAAGGTTTGCCTGACGGTATTCGAGGAGCAGGGAGGTGATTTCACCCTCCGCCTCGTCCACCGCTAAATTTTTGTGGCTTACCGTATTGCCGGGAAGCGAATATTCAAATTGAAAAATGCTCCTTCCGCGATGGGCGCAAAGCCGCGCGGAAACCCTTGCAGCCTCGCTTTTCTCGGGGCGGGAGAATACCAGCCTTTTGATAACCTCACGCCTCGCAGCGAGAAGCACTATTTCTAAAAAATCATTCCTCTTCATTCTTTTTCTTCTTTCCAAAGGAAAGCTTGTTTTCCGTTCTGTTACCTATACGCTTAAGATTTTCTCTGTGACACCAAACGATAAGCACAGCCAAAATCATAGAGCAAAGGAGAACAAGACCGTCGGGATAGTTATGTATAATCGCCTTGTAATAGAAATTAAGCGCAACGGGATAGAGCACCGCCACCGAAACAGAGCCGAGCGAAACGTACCTTGAGATGGCAACAATTCCCGCGAACAAAAGGAAAAGGGCAAGGAATACAAGCGGCGTAAGAATAAGCGCCATTGTGGAGGTTACAAGCACGCCCTTTCCGCCCTTAAAGCGGTAGTAGCAGGGAAAAATATGACCGATAACCGCCAAAAGCCCCGCCGCATAAAGTATGAAATTAAGCGACATACCTCTGAAATAGCCGAATCCGAAGATAATGCCCGCCACTCCGACCGAAAGCACCGTCTTTGACAAATCGCCGAGAAGGGTTAAAATTGCCGCCTTCTTTCCGTAAACGCGAAGCATATTGGTAAGACCTGCATTGCCGCTGCCCTTTGTTCTTATATCCTCGCGGTAAAGAAGCCTTGACACGATAATCGCGGTGTTCAGGCTTCCGAAAAGGTAGGAGGCAAGAAGCACGATAAACATAAATACGAAATACCAAATCTCGTTTTCGAGAGGGAGCGCGGAGATAAGACCGCCTGCATTAAACTCTGCAATACTCATAAAATTCTCCGTAAAGCATAATATTACAAATATCATTATACACCTCGCCCCGCGAAAAGTCAATATTGCGCCCGAACAATCGCGCAAAATAATAACAAAAATCCTGAATATTGTAAAAAATCCCTTGCTTTTTCCGACAGAATGGGTTATAATGAACCATATTTATTTTTTGGAGGGGGGAAATGAACGAACTACTTTCTGCCTATTTCGGCGGTATCGGAATCAATCATTTTTCCGTCCTTAAATATTCGGATTGCCGCGAAATAAACGAAAGGCTGCGGCTTTGTCTTGATTTTGAGCCGAAAAGCGCCGTGCTTTTTCTCGTCCCGTATTACGCGGGCGAAACGGTAAACCTTTCGCGCTATGCCGCCTCCCTTGATTATCATATCATTCTTCGCGAGATTACGGAGGGGCTTGCCGAGCATCTGAAAAAAAGCTTTCCCTTCGCGCACTTCGCGGGCTACGGAGACCACAGCCCGATTGACGAGGTCGGTGCCGCGCTTATTTCGGGGCTTGGAATAGTTGGCGATAACGGACTTATAATAAATCACGAATTCGGCTCGTACGTTTTTATCGGCGACCTTCTTACCGATATCGACCCCGAAATTCTCGGTGCTGTGTCACCGAAGACCCCGACCGAGTGCCTTCACTGCGGCGCGTGCAAGCGCGCTTGCCCAACGGGCATACTCCGCGGGGAGGGGGAGGCTTGTCTTTCCTCCATCACCCAAAGAAAGGGCGAGCTTTCCGCCGACGAAATCTCTCTTATGCAAAGGTATAACACCGCGTGGGGGTGCGATATGTGTCAAAGCTCCTGTCCCTATAATAAAAATCCAAGGCTGACCCCCGTGCCGTTTTTTTACCGCGAAAGAATTCCCGAATTAACCCTTGATATACTGAACGGTATGACCCGTGTCGAGTTTTCCCGCCGTGCATTCGCCTGGAGAGGGAGAAAAACGGTAGAGCGAAACCTTGAAATACTATCGGGAAACGGCTGATTTTGTAAACCTTTATTTACGTTTAAAAATATCAATATAAGGAAAGGAAAAACTATGGAACAGTTAAAGAAAAAATACGGTCTTTTCACCGCGATATGTATGGTTGTCGGTATCGTTATCGGCTCGGGCGTGTTCTTTAAGGCACAGACCGTTCTTGAAAAAACGGGAGGAAACGTTCTCGACGGAATTCTCGCTTGGATAATCGGCGGCGCAATAATGGTTGTGCTTGCCTCCACCTTTGCGGTTATGGCAAGCAAATATGAAAAGGTT
>JAZSHN010000111.1:0-3668 GCA_045533315.1 Eubacteriales bacterium
GGTTGGAGCGTCCGACGGAACGAGGGTTGTTGTTAATGATTTGTTATATAAAGTTCCCGCAAGGCGTAAATTTTTAAAAAAGGACGCAACCGAGGCGATGAATGTCGCGGCGCTTGTAGAAAAGGTTGCGCTTTCTCGTCCCGATATTTCGATACAGCTTTTGATTGACGGTGATGAAAAGTTCAAAACTCCCGGAAACGGTAATCTTCTCGATACGATTTACGCAATTTTCGGCAAAGCCTTTGCTTCAAAGCTTATAGAGGCAAAGGGGACCGCGAACGGTTTGACCGTGTGGGGGTATATCGGAAGAAGCGATAACGTAAAGAAAAATCGCAATCTAATGAATGTTTTTATAAACGGTCGTTATGTCAAAAGCTTAACTGCTCAAGCGACTATTGAAAAGGCATACACCTCATATATTGCGCCCGAATGCTTCCCAACCTGCGTGCTTTTCATTGACATTAATCCCGCAATGGTCGACGTTAACGTTCATCCTGCAAAGCTTGAGGTTAAGTTTTCCGATGAGCGCGCCGTCTTTGAAACTGTTTATTACACGGTAAAAAGGGCACTCGAGGAGCACGAATACAGACCCGAATTGGAGCTTTCGCGAAAAGCACCGTCGGATAATATAATAGGTGGATTTATTCCTGTCGATGCGGGCAAAAGAGCAGAGCAACGTACCATATCCGATGCATCATTTTTGTCAAAATCCGAAAGGCGCGAAAGCGGAGCATCTGCGACAAGACCGATAAATTATACATCGGTCGGCGTGGGTGTTACCGATACATCAGGACGAAGGGGGGGTGCCGAATCAAGGGGGGCGGCGGGGGATCACGCACCGTCGCGTGCAGAGACGCCGAAAATGACAGCGCAGGAGTCTGTCGGAGTACTTAAAAGCTACAACGAAACATCGGTAAACGAACAGAATAGTACGGCAAGCAAAGAAAATGCATACACCTCTGAAAAGCCGATTTATAAGCTTGTAGGTGAGGTTTTTGACTGTTATATTATCGTAGAGCATAATGGCGAGATGCTTATAATAGATAAGCACGCAGCGCACGAAAGAGTGATTTTTGAAGATTTAAAGCGGAGCAGAAATTCCGATGGTAAGATTGCAACGCAAATGCTTATGCTTCCGATCACGGTAATTCCGGACTATGAGGCGCAAATCCTTGCCAAGGATATGAAGGACGAAATTGAGGCGCTTGGCTTTGAATATTCGGTTAATGATCGGTCGTGTGATTTGTATGCGATTCCCACTGCAATAAGTCCGTCGGATGCCGAAGCTTTATTTTTGCAAATACTTGACGAAGCTGTTGAGGGAAAAGGAAATCCCGCCGTTACCGATGCTATCAGACGTGAACGCGCGCTTTATCAGGTGGCGTGCAAGGCCGCTATAAAGGGGGGCAGAGTTTATAACTCCGCTGTTGTAGCTTGGCTCGTTGAAAAGGTACTTATGTTTCCCGATATTACAGTTTGTCCACACGGAAGACCGATAGCTTATAAGCTTACAAAAAATCAATTGGACAGGCAATTTGATCGATTAAAATAAAAGGAAATACTATGGCAAAATATACATTGTTAAAGCAAGAGGGGCGCGCCCGTCGCGGAAGATTTGAAACCGTACACGGCACAATTGAAACCCCTGTATTTATGAACGTTGGAACCTCCGCTGCAATTAAAGGCGGTATTTCCACCATGGATTTAAAGGATGTGAAATGTCAGGTTGAGCTTTCAAACACCTATCATCTGCATATCCGTCCCGGTGATGATTTAATTCGTAAAATGGGTGGAATACATAAGTTTTTCAATTGGGACAGACCCGTTCTTACCGATTCGGGGGGATTTCAGGTTTTCTCTCTTGCAAAGCTTCGCAAGATAACCGAGGAGGGGGTCGCTTTTAATTCCCATTTTGACGGAAAACGTATTTTTATGGGACCCGAGGAGTCTATGAGAATACAGTCAAACCTCGGTTCTACGATAGCTATGGCTTTTGATGAATGTGTTGAAAACCCTTCTCCGTATCAGTACGTAAAAGCCTCACAAGAAAGAACCGTTCGTTGGCTGAAAAGATGTAGGGCAGAGCTTGATAAATTAAATTCCGACCCTAACACTGTCAACCCAAATCAGCTGCTTTTCGGTATTAATCAGGGCGGAACGTATGACGACCTTCGTGTTGCCAATATGGAAGCAATTAAGGAGGTTGATTGCGACGGATATGCAATAGGCGGTCTCGCGGTTCGAGAGTCTGCAGATATTATGTATCACGTAATAGACGTAGTTGAGCCTCATATGCCAAAGGACAAGCCGAGATATCTTATGGGTGTCGGCACTCCGCAGAACATCGTTGAGGCGGTATATCGTGGAGTGGATTTCTTTGACTGTGTTATGCCGTCGAGAAATGCACGTCACGGAAATCTTTTCACTTGGAAAGGAAAGATAAATCTTTTAAACGAGAAATATATCGACGATCCAAAGCCTATCGCCGAGGAGTGTGGCTGCCCCGCGTGCAAAAACTACTCTCGCTCGACACCTTATCCTCTTTCTTCTCGGCGTGGTTGTATTCTACCTCGTTCTCTATTTCGGACCGCCCGCAATAACTATTTTCCTTATCGTAAGAGCCTGCCGCAACGAGGACGTCGGCGGACTTTGGCTTATCATATCGCTGTTTTCAACAATACTCTATTACATTATGATGATGACAGCACCGTGGATGCATTAAGTGATACACCTAAAAACAACGCGCCTTTTTATTTCTGATAAAACAAACGGTAGAAGCGACAAGCGCCTCTACCGTTTTTCTTTTGCCATTCGGCTATTCAAGCTCCCGTGGGAGGTTGGATTTTTTAAACCGCCTCGCCCACGGTTGCATCATCGGCAGCAAATACGGTGGGGGTGGGTGCCTCCTTTACGTCGAGAGGCTCTACCTCTACCTCGCGGTACTTGCCAATGCCTGTACCCGCGGGGATAAGCTTACCGATAATAACGTTTTCCTTAAGACCGAGGAGGTTATCGCGCTTGCCACGGATGGCAGCCTCGGTAAGCACCTTTGTGGTCTCCTGGAAGGATGCGGCGGAAAGGAAGGACTCTGTCATAAGAGCTGCCTTTGTAATACCGAGAAGGAGGGGTGCGCCCTCTGCCGTTTGAAGTCCGATTTCGCCCGCGTCAATTCTTGCCTGAATCTTCTCGTTTTCCTCGCGGAATTCAAGAATATCAACCTTTGAGCCGAGGAGAAGGTCGGTATCTCCGGGGTTTTCAATCTCAATCTTACGGGTCATCTGGCGGGTGATACACTCGACGTGCTTGTCGTTGATTTCAACGTCCTCACCGCGGTAGACCTTTTGTACCTCGCGAATGATGTAGTCGTAAACCGCATCGATACCACTCATACGAAGAACGTCAGCGGGGTTAAGGAAGCCCTCGGTAAGCGCCTGACCGCGCTTAAGCTGCTGACCGTCCTCGATGGAAAGACGGGTACCGAAGGGGATTTCGTAAACTACGTCCTCCGCGTCGGGGTTGGTTGTATCCTTTACGTGTACCTTGGTAAGCTTCTTGTCCGACTCGATACGTGCCGTACCGTTTACCTCGGTAACGATTGCGCACTTCTTAGGCTTGCGTGCCTCGAATAGCTAATGTACTCTGGGAAGACCCTGTGTAATATCCGAGCC
>JAZSHN010000036.1:0-3997 GCA_045533315.1 Eubacteriales bacterium
AGGTCGCGGTTTTCCTCAAGAATAGAGGTGACAAGACCGCCGTTAATGGCTCCCGCCGCGGTGCGCCCGTCGGTCATCGGGAGAAAATACGCATCGAGGGCGGCGAGCTGCTCTCTCACAAGAGAGATTTTTTCAAGATAATCCTCGTATTCCGCAAGACGGATGCGGTAAACATCAAGCGCGGAAACGTATTCATTGTACGCGAGGAGGGCGGTGTTGTATTCCGCGAGGGCGGCGGTATACTCCTCCTCCTTTTTAACGGCGTCGTTATATTCGTCAAGGGCAAGAAGGTACGCCTCGTACTCCGCCCTTTTATCGTCGTAGATTTTTTTCCTCGAAAGATAGTCGGTGTAGGCGGCAAAATCAGCCTCGTATTGCGACATTGCCAGAAGATATGCCTCGTAAGCGACGCTTCCCTCCTCGTATTCCGTAAGAAGGCGGTCGTATTCGGCATAGCCCGCCTCGATTTCCGACTTTACGCGAGGCAGGTCGTTATAAGCAAGATTGAGAAGTCGGTTAACCTCCGCGGTCGGAATTGAGAGATCAAGCGTAAAGTCAACGGTGCATACGGCATCCTCCGAAAGCTCGGTATTCACGGCTGTGCGGTAGTCGTCGCCCTCCCTCTCAAGCGGGTAAGCCTCCCCGCCGACGCGTAGCACCGCGGGTATCCATTTTACCTCCGTACCGTTTTCGGCAAGGTAAACGTATTCTCTCGCGCGAACCGAAAGAGTTCCGCCCTCGTATTCGGTTATCACGTAGGCGGTTGTTACGCCAAAGTCGGCGGAAATTGACACGCCCCCGTGTTTTTTAAGGTATTCGCGCTCCTCGTCGGTGATTTTTTCACCGAGAAAGAACTCCACAACATCGGCTCCGTCAAGCGTTTTATTGTGTGCAGAGGCGGGGCGTGAAAGGTCGGTATTGACCCCTTCCGCAAATGCGGGAAAGGACAGTGCCGTAACTGCTGCCGCAATTAAAAGAAGCAGACAAACAGCACCAAGCAAGCCATTTCTTTTCAAAGCGGCTCCTCCTTTAATTTATAAAGCTATTAAAGTAATTCTATCATATTAGTATAAAAAAATCAAGTGGGATAAATATGAAATAATTTAACACGGGGTGGGAAAACCGACTGCGCCCCTTTCTCCCGAAAAATCAAAGCGGCGAGCATTTTGCTTGCCCGCCGCATTCGTGTATGCAATAGTCTATATATCAAATTCAGATATGTAACAGCTTGCATATAACAGCTTATATATAAATGTAGGAAAACTGCAAGAGCTACTCGTCGAGCATAATGTTGAGAATTTCCCTGTCGGTGACGGTCATACCGTCCTTTGCAAGCCTTGCAACCGAGATAATGGTGTTTTCGACACCCTTTTTGATTATACCGTCGCCGCCGTAAAACTGCTTTCCCGCGCGGTGAAGATTATAGCCGAGAATTCCGTTTTCAACGGCGGTGGCGATTTTCGCGGCACACGAGGCCTTTGCCCCGTCGCAGATAAGCCCCGAATCAACGGCAAGCGCGTTAACGAGGGTATGTGCGATGTCGCTGTAATTACCACCGTAAAGATACGCAATTCCGCAGCCCGCACCCGCGCCCGCGATAACCGCACCGCAATAGGCGGAGAGTGTGCCGATGCCGTGCTTTACGTGAATTGTGATAAGGTTTGAAAGGCAGAGGGCACGATAGAGCCTTTCCTCCGAAAGACCAAGCTCCTGCCAATAGATTATTACGGGAACGGAGGCGGTCATTCCCTGGTTACCGCTTCCCGAATTTATAATGACGGGAAGCTCGCAGCCGTTCATTCGCGCGTCACTGCCCGCGGCGGCGTATGCCTTTGCCCTTGTGGCAAGGTCGGGTGAATATGCCGAAAGATAAACCCGTCCGACACCCGCGCCCCAATCACCGCGTATTCCCTCCTCTGCAATTGCCATATTACAGTCAATTTGTCTTTTTATCGTTTCCTTGATATCTTTGATATCAACCTCGTTTGAAAAGGTGTAGATATCCTCCACCGAAAGCTCGCGCTTTTTGATTTCGATTGCCTCGTTTATTTCGCCCTCGTAAAGCACCTCTCCGTTTTTTTCAACAAGCACGACGTTTGTGTGGCGGTTGGTTATACGAACGAAGGAGTTACTCTCTCCCGCAAAGAGCCTTACACCGATGTCAAAGGGGTATTCGCTTTCCGCGAGGGTGATTTTTATCGGAAGCTCTCCGACGAGGCGGTGCATTTCGGCAATCTGCTCCTGTGTAACGCTCGATATGACCTCCAGACGCGCGTCGGGATTACCCGCGACAAGCCCCGCAACAAGGGCAGCGCCGATGCCCTTCATACCGTTTGTGTGGGGGACGACGACGCTTTTTGCATTTTTGATGATATTACCGCTTACCGCGATTTCGCAGGCTTCGGGAAAGGAGCCGAGGGCGGCGCGCGCCCTTGCTGCGGCGTAGGCTATCGCAATCGGCTCTGTACAGCCCATAGCGGGCACAAGCTCGTCACGAAGCACGTTTACGTAGTAATTGTATTTTTCAGTCGTCATAATCTGACCGCCTTTTCGCTTTATCAAGGATATTTTAGCATAAAGCGTGCGAAAAATCAACGGTTTTTCGGTTATTAGGGTAAAGAGGCGATATATTTTCATTGACAAACGGTAAAATATGTTGTATAATAGCCTCACCTCTATGGGGCCGCAATGGTTTCGACAGGGGCCGTGAAGTACGATAAGCGTAGCGCGCCGGATAATCGCGTCAAAATGTCCAAATTAAATAATAAACGACAACAACACTGTTGCAATGGCAGCCTAATGGCTGTGCCGCGGCTTAATATTGCCGCCCGTACCGCTTGGGAGGACTACGGTCCAAGCCGTGCGTCAAATCAGTAGTGCAAGTGAACCGAGAGTTGCTTTTGTATCGGTCACGGATTAAAAAGCTACCCTGACGGGAGCCTGTCACTCGGCGCCCCGATGCGGGAATTTTAAAAGATTGACTGCCTACGGAGAAGGTTGTATGGATTGACCTTTGGACACGGGTTCAATTCCCGTCGGCTCCACCAAATAAAAACGGACACCCGCGCGGTGCCCGTTTTTGTTTCATTTGGCGGAGTCGCGGAATTGAACCTGCCCGCGCCGACAGTTTTGGGATAGTATTCCCGCTTTGCATTTGCGTAAGTAAAAGATAGCACGCGCGGGTACGGGTTCACATTTGCGCCATAGAGCGCGTAGCGAAGCGGCGCGAGAGTGTCAGAAAACAACTAAGTGTTGTTTTCCCTCGAGCGTGACCGAGCCGCAGCGAGACCGAGCTCGCTTGTAAGCGGCAAGGCTGCAAATATTCGCATAGCGAAATTCACGTGTTTTCGGGAATTGAATGTTCCCCAGTCAAGTCGCATAGTCGTAATTTTCGCAAAGCATTGCTTTCCTCAATTTCTCCTTGCTTTGTTGACTTCGCTTCGCACAAACAGTCGTTTAGACTGTTTCTGCTCGCTCGCCCGTCGGCTCCACCAAAAAGTCGTATCAATAGGATACGACTTTTTTATCCAAGTCGCAGACTTGGTATATCATTGACGCACGAAGTGCGGCGTATATCATCAGCTCCTTTGGAGCTGTATATCATCACGCATCAGCGTGCATTTCTCTGCGACTTGATGATATACTCGCCCGAAAGCGAGATATACTCGTTTTCGGACGGATGATATGCAATTTCTACGAAATTGATGATATACAAGGCTGTGCCTTGATTTTAATGTTAGAATGTGGTATAATATACTTAAAGAGGTGATATTATGTCAAAGAATTATTTATTGCTATATTCCGAACAGCTTGCGACTGATATTGAATTGATGTGTCAAAGCATTAAGGCGCCGCCAAACACACTTTTTAAAATTCGAAAAAAGTTCAAGTAGTGTTTATGTCAATATCCGTGAGGCAAATTACGGTCAAAGTAAAGCAGATATGCTTTCAAAATTTGAAATTGCACTCAAGGTATGTTATGAAACGGAGTATTGGC
>JAZSHN010000110.1:0-3935 GCA_045533315.1 Eubacteriales bacterium
GAGCTTTGGGAGGCAATTGAGGAGGACGCGGAGGAAAAGCCCGCGATAGACCCCGCGAGGGACGTGACACCCGCCGAGGAAAATGACGGCGCGGAGGTGCGGCAGCCTTCGGCAAAAAAGAAAAGGGTGCGCGAGGACGGAAGCCGCAAAATCGACGGAATTTTCGACTTTATCGAGCTTTTCGTTTTCACTCTTGCGATTGTGCTTTTGCTTACCTCCTTTGTCGTAAGACATTCGGTGGTGGAGGGCGATTCGATGCTCGGCACGCTTCATTCGGGCGAGACGCTTATAATTTCAGACCTGTTTTACGAGCCGAGGGTTGGCGATATTGTTGTGGTTGACGACCATTCCACCGCGCTTAAAAAGCCGATAATAAAGCGAGTTATTGCGGTTGGCGGCGACACGGTGCGCGTAACGAAGGTTGGAATTGTCGTAAACGGCGAGCTGCTTTCCGAGCCTTACGTTTATACCGACGAAATGGAATACCACTACTCGGTTTATCCGTCGGAGGCGTATTTGGACAACGAAACTCTGACCGTAGAGGTCGGGGTGTATTATGAATTCGTGGTGCCCGAGGGTGAGCTTTTCGTCCTTGGCGACCATAGAAACATGTCCACGGACTCCCGCGATATAGGTACGGTGGATGCGGATGCGGTCGTTGGGCGAGTGCTTTTCCGGATTTTACCGTTTGACGTTTTCGGCAAGGTGGAGTAACACCACTTCCCCAACTTTAGAAAAGGAAAAAGATATGGCAACAAATCCGATACAATGGTTTCCCGGGCATATGGCGAAAACCCGCCGAATGATGGCGGAGTGCCTTCCGCAGGTGGACCTCGTGCTTGAGCTTATCGACGCGAGAATACCGAAAAGCTCCAGAAACCCCGAAATAGACAAAATGCTCGCGGAAAAGCCGCGTGTTATCGTTATGACAAAGGCAAGCCTTGCAAACCCCGAGCTAAACCGTGCGTGGGTTGAGCATTACAGGAAAATGGGGCTTGACGCAGTTCTTATCGACGTGATAAGCGGCAGCGGTATACAGGAGCTTTCGCGCGCGATAGAAAGAGCCTGTGCCGAGAAGCTTGCAAGATGGCAGGCAAAGGGTATGGAGGGCAGAAAGCTTAAGGCTATGATTGTCGGAATACCCAACGTTGGAAAATCCTCGCTTATCAACAGGCTTGCGGGCGGGAAAAAGGCAAAGGTTGAAAACCGCCCCGGTGTCACCGTAAATAAGCAATGGATACCGACCGAGATAGGTCTTGACCTTCTCGATATGCCCGGAGTTTTGTGGCCGAAGTTTGAGGACGAGATTATCGGTCAGAACCTTGCAATGACGGGGGCGATACGCGACCAAATCCTTGATACTGAGGAGATTGCAATGCTCCTTTGTGCGAGGCTGATGGAGGTTGCACCCGCAGAGTTTATGGGTAGGTACAAGCTTTCCGAGGGGGAGACCGAGGGGCTTGATGCCTATGACCTTTTTGAGCTTGTCGGCAGGAAGCGCGGCTTCCTCGTTTCGGGGGGAGAGATAAATCACGAGCGCACCGCAAATATGCTGCTTGAGGAGTTTCGCTCGGCTAAAATCGGCAGAATTACGCTTGAAACGCCGTAGGGGACGCCTCATCCGTCGAGTTGCTTGCGGCTCTGACACCATTCTCAGGGGGGAGAAGGCTTAATAAATAAATTCAAGGAGGCAATATGCCAAATTACGAATACGAGGAAAAGCATTATGCCGAGGGATTTACCGCGATTTGCGGCTGTGACGAGGCGGGGCGAGGTCCGCTTTGCGGCCCTGTCGTGGCGGCGGCGGTTATACTTCCCCGCGGGTGCGAGATAGAGGGGCTTAACGACTCCAAGAAGCTTACCGAAAAGAAGCGCGAGAAGCTTTTCGATATTATAAGGGAAAAGGCGGTTGCCTATGCTATATGCGAGGCAAGCCCCGAGGAAATTGACGAAATCAATATTCTTAACGCATCTATGCTTGCTATGAGGCGGGCGGTTGATGCCCTTTCGGTTAAGGCGGATTTTGCCCTGATAGACGGAAACTGTAGCCGCGGATTTGAAATTCCCACCGAGACGGTGGTAAAGGGCGATGCAAAATCCTGCTCCATTGCGGCGGCTTCAATCCTTGCAAAGGTGACGCGCGACAGGGGCTGTATAGAGCTTGACGCGGCATACCCCGAGTACGGAATTGCAAAGCACAAGGGCTATCCGACGAAGGAGCATATGGACGCGGTCAGACGGCTCGGTCCGTCCCCGATACATAGAAAAAGCTTTCTTAAATTTCTTGACAAATGAGAATTTTAAAGGTTAAAACCGAGAAAAGAAGCCTTGGCACCTTTGGTGAAAAACGGGCGGCGCGATATCTTTGGCGACACGGGTATATCGTCAGGCGGCGGAGCTACACGGGCGGCGAGGTTGAAGCCGTAGAGGTGCCCGAAATCGACATAATCGCGACAAAGGGCGACACCGTTGCGTACGTCGAGGTAAAGACGCGCACGATTGAAAAAATGCACCCATACGAGCCTCGCCCCGCATCGGCGGTCAGCACCGAAAAAATGAAAAAGATTATGCAGGCGGCATATTGGTACAGAGCCTGGCACGCGAAGGGCAAGAAAATGCGCTTTGACATTATAGAGGTATATGTAACCGAGAAAAACGGTAGAAAAAGAGTGGCAGAGATACGCCACCTTGTCGGCGCATATACCAAAAACACGATATACGGACATAAAAATTAAAGAGAAAAAACACACGGCAAAACGGAGATTTGGTTATGAAATACGTAAGCACGAGAGGAAAGGACAGAGAGGGCGTAATGGCGGCATACGCGATAAAGACGGGACTTGCAAAAGATGGCGGTCTTTATATGCCCGAGGAAATTCCGACCCTTGATTTTGACGAGATAGAGGCGCTTGCAGAGCTTGATTACCCCGAGAGGGCGGCGGCGGTGCTTTACAAATTCCTCGACGGCTTTGAATACGAGGAGCTTTACGAGGATGCAGCCGCCGCTTACGGCGACGGAAAATTCAACCCCTCCCCCGCCCCCATCACCTCTCTTGGCGAGGGGAGATATATGCTTGAGCTGTGGCATGGCCCGACCTGTGCATTTAAGGATATGGCGCTTCAGATAATGCCCCGCCTTTTTGTGAGGGCGCAGAAAAAATGCGGCGAGGAGCGCACGGCGTTGATACTTGTTGCCACCTCGGGCGACACGGGAAAGGCGGCGCTTGAGGGCTATCGCGACGTAGACGGCACGATGGTACAGGTATTCTACCCCACGGGCGGTGTCAGCGACATTCAGAAATTGCAGATGCAGACGCAGGAGGGCAAAAATCTTTCGGTCGTTGGAATACGCGGCAACTTTGACGATGCACAGGGCGGTGTCAAGAAAATTTTTGCCGACGGGAATATTAAGGCTGCGCTTGACGAAAAGGGCATTTTCCTTTCAAGCGCGAATTCGATAAATTGGGGCAGGCTTGCGCCGCAGATAGTCTACTACATTTCGGCATATTGCGACCTTTACAAATCGGGGGCAATTAAAATCGGCGATATTATCGACGTAACGGTGCCGACGGGTAACTTTGGAAACATATTTGCGGCATTTATCGCAAAAAAAATGGGGCTTCCGCTTGGAAGGCTTGTTTGCGCGTCGAACAAAAACGACGTTTTAACCGATTTCTTCCGCACGGGAGAATATAACAAAAACCGCGAGCTGTATCTCACGACCTCGCCCTCTATGGACATTTTGATTTCGTCAAATCTCGAAAGGCTTTTGTACCTTACGCTCGGCGCGGATGCCACCGCGAAATATATGGAGGCACTTGCCCTCTCGGGTAAGTACAGGCTCACCGACGCGGAGCTTGCGACGGTGTGCGAGAGCTTTGCGGGATATTCGGCAAACGAGGATATGACCGCCGCGACGATACGCGAGCTTTGGG
>JAZSHN010000172.1:0-19199 GCA_045533315.1 Eubacteriales bacterium
GGGTCATTTCCGACGCATTAAAGCGGGGTCATTCTGTCACCTTAAAGGGGTCATTTTCGCAGCATTAAAGCGCAGCTCCTTCCTGCGTATACAGTGGCGTTATTTGCCCGATTTCAACGATTAAACGAATGGATTTTCAACCTTTATCACGCAGGCGGAGTCGGGGCGAAGGGCGGTTATACGCTCGCTTACCAATCTTTCCGCCTCGCTCGCCGACATTTTTGTATCGTTAGGGATGAGGAGGTCGAAAATGAGGTTAACGTGGCTGTCACCTCTTGTCATTCTGAAGTCGTGAATGGTAAAGGTAGGGTCAATTTCGGCGGCAGCCCCCTCGCAAAGGGTGCGAAGCTCGTTAACCAGGGGGTCGTTCACCACAATGGGGTCAAGGTGGACGGTGACTATACAGCCGAAGCTATCGTGCATATCACGCTCCATTTTATCAACCTCCTCGTGAGCGATGTTGATATCCGAGTCGGAGGGGACCTCCGCGTGGAAGGAAACGATAAGACGGCCGACACCGTAATCGTGAACCATAACGTCATGGATGCCGATAACGTGCTCGTAGCCCTCGGCAAATTTATAAATTTGCTCCACAAATTCGGGGTCGGGCGGCGAGCCGAGAAGGAGGTCGATGGTTTCCTTTGCGGCGCGGATACCCGTGTAAATGATAAATCCCGCAACGACAATACCGACGTAGCCGTCGATTGCAAGCTCGGTAAAGCGAGCAACTATCGCAGAGGCGAGGACGAGCGCGGTTGCGATAGAGTCGGTGATGCTGTCTGCGGCAGATGCTCTCAACGGAGAGGAGTTAATCCGCTTTGCAATTTTTCCGTAGAAGAAATAGAGCCAGACCTTCACAAGAATTGAGGCGGCGAGAATTATAAGGGTAACATTGCCAAAGGTCGGAAGCGTCGGGTTTATAATTTTCTGCACCGAGCTTGTCAGAAGCTCAAAGCCGACGACGATAATCAGCATATCGACGATAAAGCCCGTAACGTATTCAAGTCTGCCGTGACCGAGGGGATGCTCCTTGTCATTCGGCTTTGACGCCATACGAAAGCCGATAAGCGCGATGATTGACGAGCCCGCATCCGAAATGTTATTAAAGGCATCGGCAATTATGGAAACCGAGCCCGAGATAAAGCCGAGCGTGAGCTTTCCCGCAAAAAGCAGGACGTTGCACAATATCCCCACTATTCCCGCGAGGGCGGAGTATGCGCCTCGCACACGGGGGTTGGAGGTGTTTTCCCTGTCCTTTATAAAGATTTTTGCCAAAATATCGGTCATAAAAAGCTACTTTTCCTTTCTTTCTCTGTGAAATATTGCACCGAGGGCGGTGCGGCGAACCTTCATCGCGCTCTTTGGACAAAACTCTTGGCAGCAGAAGCAGCGTATACAAAGAGAACGGTCGATAACCGCCTTTTTATCCTTTATAACTATTGCCCTTGCAGGGCAGATGTTCTTACAGACTCCGCAGCCGATACAAAGGTCTTTTTTTAACACGGGTCGGGTCTTAAGGATTGCGCCCGCGATTTTTCCAAACAGACGCTTTATGGGATTTTTGCCGCTACCCGTAAACTCAAGCGAGCGTTTTTCGGTCACTGCTTCAAAGTCGGTAAGATAAAATTTTCGGACGTCGCCGATAACCCCTACCTCGTTTACGTCCTTTGGCACAAGTCCGCGCTCCACCGCCGCGGCAACAGTAGGTATACCGAGGGGGTCAAGTCCGATTATACGCGCGGCAACCGCATCGAGCGTATGCGGCGAGTGCGATGCGATAAGACAGCCGATTGGACGGGGAGTGCCCGCGGTAGGACCGTTACCCTCCATTCCGACAACCGCATCCGCAATGGAAAGCACGGGGTGAAAATACTCGTCAAGGTCAAGCAGCATATTTGCAAAATCGGAATATTTCGGGAAACGGTAATGATATTCGGGCTTGATTATGCCCGGTACTGTGCCGAACATATTTTTCGCGGCACAGGACATCCCCATCATACCGTGGCTTTTAAGCTTGCAGAAATTAATTATCGCGTCCGCACCGTCAAGGTAGGAGGTATAGGTAAAGCTGTGAAGGACGGCAGCCTCCGGGAAGGTGGCGGTTTTTTCGCCAAAGTCGAGGTTGAGGATTGCGCCGTGGCTTTCACATTCGGTGACGCCCGATGTGCGGTAAACCCGTCCGACAAAGGCTGAATTATAGAGTCCGCCCGGGCTATCGCCTATAATAACGGTAGCTCCGCGCTCGGCAAGCATTTCGGCAAGTGCCGAAAGAAGCACGTGGTGCGTGGTTGCGGCGGTATCGGGTGCCATCGCAGAAACAAGATTTGCTTTGATAACAATACGCATTCCCTCCCGCACAAAGTCAAGACCGCCAAGCGGCGAAAGCAGCTCGGAAAGTGCAAGGCGCGCATCGGCGAGGTTGTAGCTTGAAAGCGCAACAACGCTTACGGGGTCGGTGGGGGAATAGTATTTGGATTGGTTCATTATATTCTCCAAGGTAAATAATTGTTTACAACACTTTGTTTAAGTAGTGGGGCGTGTCGCTTTTTTGGCGGCTTTAATACGCTCCGCCGCCTCCTCGCGCTTGCGGCTTATATCCGCCCATTTGGGCATTGCGGCAACCTTTTCGGAAAGCTCGGAAAGCGCGGCGGGAATATCAATCGACTGTGGGCAGATTGAGCTACAAGCTCCACAGGCAATACAGGCGGTGGGCTTTTTGTCGTCGGGAAGGAACTCCACCTTCATAGATGCGTTCATGCTGCTCGACACGCGAAGCTCGTTAAGCGTTGCGATAAGCAGGGGTATATCAAGCCCCACAGGACAGCCGTCGGTGCAATATCTGCATCCCGTACAGGGGACGGAGTTAAGCATTTCGGCGGCGATTTTTTCAAGAAGCAATCGCTCGGTGTCGGTTAATTTTTCATAGGAATTAAATGTGGCGAGGTTATCGGTCACCTGCTCCATATTCGACATTCCCGAAAGGATAACAGCAATATTATCAAAATCGAACAGCCAACGGAATGCATAGGAGGCAAAGGAGGCGTTCGGGCGAATTTCCTTTAATTTATCTGCGATATCACCCGACAGGCTTGCAAGCCTTCCGCCTCTTACGGGCTCCATAATTATTACGGGAATATTCCTTTCGGCAAGAAGCTCGTATTTCCCCCTTGCATCCTGGAGCGTGTAATCGAGATAGTTCATTTGAATTTGACAAAATTCCATATACTCGCCCGCGGCATCAAGAAACTCGCGAAGCCCGTCGGTAAGAGCGTGAGTTGAAAATCCGAGGTGCTTTATTCTTCCGTTTTTCTTTTGCTCTATAAAGTATTCGATAATGCCGATTTCGGGGTCGGTATAAACCGCCATCGAACGCTCGTAGACGTTATGCAAAAGATAAAAATCAAAGTATTCGACTCCGCATTTTTCAAGCTGCTCCTCAAATATAGCGGCGGGGTCGTAGCATTTCATAAGCTGATGCCCGGGGAATTTATCGGCAAGGTAAAAGCTTTCGCGCGGATATTTTGAAAGAATTTCGCCAAGCACAACCTCGCTCATTCCTCCGTGATAAGGGTAGGCGGTATCGAAGTAGTTTACCCCCTCCGCTAATGCGCGGGCGACCATATCCTCCGCAGCCCGACGGTCTATTTCTCCGTTTTCAAGAGTAGGCAGGCGCATAGCTCCAAAGCCAAGCAGGGAGAGATGCTCTCCAAGAAAATCCCTATATACCATATTTGTTCTCCGTAAATAGTTGTTTACATTTTTGTTAAGCCGCGCGATGGTTTTTGCGGTTTAATTTAACACGGATATGCCGTTTTTTTTAAAATCACAGTACTTTGCCGCCATTTTCGTGACGGACTTCAACCTTGGGTCAACGCTCAAAAAGCGCGTCGGTATCGATATCCGCAAGAAACACGGCGACGTCGGACATCGTCATATGAAAGAGGGAGGTATTCCATTTACACTCCCTCCCCCACCCCTCAAACGTGGTGTAGCTATCCTCCGAGATAATTCGCAGCCACGCCCCCTCGTCAAGAAGCTGTCTTTCAAGAAGGTCGTAATTTTTACGTCTTACAAGCCCCATAAGCAGGGGGAAGGAGGTAAAGAGCGAAAGGGCGGAAATACCGCGCTTTTCGACCAAGTCCTCCATATTTTCATAAAAGCGCGCGTCGTCGCAAAGCCCAAAGGCGTAGGGAAAAACGTTGCCGACGATTGATATATGCTCGGTTTCGTTGCTGTCGCGGTACATTCCCTTTTCGCTATCGTAGAAGGCGGAGTTAAACGCGGAGCGCAGCACCGACTCGTCGCGATAATCGGGCAAGCCGAGAATGCGCGCCATAAGGTTGAGGGTATGCACCGCCTCTACGTAATAGGCGAAATCCGAGATATGCACGGTGCGGCAGCTATGCCCCTGCGAGAGGTCAACGTCATATCCGTCGCGGTAATTCGGCGGCCATTCAACCACCGACCATTTATCATATACCAAAACGAGATGCTCCGCGTTTTCATATTCGCGGCGGTAGGCCTCAACAAGCTTCACAGCCTTTGGATACACCTGTGAAAGGTATTCTCTGTCGCCAAAAAGGCGGTAATGCCAAAGAATGAATTGAACGAGCATCAGGGGATATTCGGCAATCTCCTGCATAAAAGAGCAGCCGAGGCAGATTACCGTAGTGTCGGTTATAAAGGTGGAGTGAAAGGCGTCGTTTATAAGCTTTCTTGCTATGCCGTCCTCTCCCGTCAGAATTGAGTGTGCAAGCACGGTGTAGCAGGCGTCGCCGACGTAAAAGCCCTTTTCGCGCTCCATACAGTCGAGGATTGCCTCCTGTGCCCCGTATTTTTGCGAATTGACGGCAAGCCGCCACACCTTTTTGATTTTTTCGTTATTTTCGTATTTCGGCTTTAAGCGAGTGCAAAGGGTAAAGGGATAATGCCGCGCAAGGAGCGCGCAGGACAAAATTTCCGTGCCGTCGGGAATTATAAGCTCCGCGTATCGGAAGGATTTGTAATCAAACTGGTCGAGCGTATCCTTTGCACCCGATAAAATCCATTCCTCCGAATACTCGCAATTTGCGCGAAGCGCGTAACGGAGCGAGCCGTCCTCGCACAGCTCCTGTGCGCACCTTACGGTGACGGTATCCCCGCTTTTTCCGCGGGCGCTGACGAGCAGATAGCCGACGTAAATTTCTCCGAAATCATATACGAAGCCTCTTTCCGTCCGCCTTACGAATTTTGGCTCGAGCTGCTCAAAATCAAGCATTTTCGTTTCCTGCGGTATCAGGGTGTGGTCGGCATAGAGTGCAAGGCGCGCCCCTTCCCAGTGGGTGCAGTCGTAATCCGCAGAGGCAAAATTACATATTTCCTCGCGGCTGTCGTACCTTTCGAGGAATTGGGTATCGTAGCCGCATCTTCCCGTCGGGGTATAGGCGGTGTGCCGCGCGGTGAGTATAGACCCGTCGCTTTTCAGGACGCACTCCTTCCCTACGAAAAGGTCGAAAATCAAGCCGTGTCGGAAATCGCCGCTTTGCCAAACGCGGTTGATAAGCCCCTGGTAAAGCGTATGTACGGCAACCGTATTTTTGCCAATTTGTAAATAATTACTTACATCTACGGTATTATAGCCGTAGCGCGAATGATAGGCAAGCGCAGGTCCCATACAAACGAGCCTTCCGTTAACGTAAAGCTTGTAATAATCGTCCGCGCTTATGTAGATAGTGGCGGGGCGTGTCAAATTTTCAAGGGTAAATTCACCGCGAAAAAGCACGTGAGCATTAAGATGCTCCTCGGGCAGGACAAGCTCATCCTTTTGTCTGTGAAAGACGTTGCGCGGCAAAAGCTCGGCAAATTCGCCGTCCGTTATCCATTTTCCCAAAAATGCGTGGATCTGCTCCATTTCAATCTCCCAAAAGCGTATGGTAATAGTATATTGGCATTGCGCTCCAACCGTGGCAAAGGCTTCCCGCATTGGCAAAATCGGGCGCACCGAGGACAGTTTCCCAAACGGTGTTGTTACCTATAAGAAGCATCGGGGTATATATGCGCTCTATATCCGAAATGACGTATGGGGCATATTTTTCTCTATCGACAAAGAGGAGTGCATCATATACGAAGCACATCATAGAAAGCGATGCCTCGGTCATATTTCCGTTGACGATAGCCTCCGCTACTACGGGACGGACATCCTCTCCCGCCGCGCCCGAGAGTATGGCAATCGCGTTTCCGAGCCTTGAAGCATCGGGGCTTGACGCATGGTTTTTATATATTCCGCGCTCCTTGTCGTAAAACGCGAAGTTGATTGCGGTATTCAATTTGTCACGGAGGACAAGCGCATCGCTTTTTATTCTGAGCGCGTTCTCTATACGCGATATTTTTGCGAGTGCAATAGAGAGAAGTCCGTTAAGGATTATATCCGCCTCCAGCCCCTCCGAGGTATAACCGTGCCCGAGGGGATCTCTTCCGTCAAGTCCCGGCTGCCACTCGTAGAAATTCCATTTTCCCTTTCCCGCGAGGGGCGGGACAAGTCCGTTTTCACCGATTTTGGAAATAAAAACAGACAAAACGCTCTTCATTTTGGGGTAAATTTCTCTTATAAAATCAAGGTCGCCCGTATAGGTAAGATACTCCTCGCACTGTGTGATAAAGTGCATAGAAAACGACGGTATTACGAGGTCGCGCAAAATCGGATAGCATATCGAAAGCATACCGTCGGGGCGGTTGTCGCGAGCAATAAGCTCAAGGTTTGCTTTCGGGAAAAGCTTTTCGCCAAAGGCGTAATAGCCCGCAAGCATTTGATTTCGGCTGTCCATTGTGTAAAGTGCCTGCTCGCGCCACGGGCAATCCTCGTAATGCTCGTGCATACAGCACACGAGCGTGTGTACGCAGGCATCGTAGATTTTTTGCTGTGTAAACGTAAGTGCCTCGGGCGCGGGCCGAACCGTTACGGGATAGACGGTATTGCGGATGCCTACCGTTGCCTTTTCTATTTTTTCCTCGGGGATAAGCTCAATATACCGACAGCCGAAGCGTCGGTGCGGATTCATAAAATAGTTTCCGCCCGAGGTTGCGTGGTAGACGAAGGAAAAATCCCTTCCGTCTATTTCCTTTCTCACGTGACCGTCCTCTATATGCTCGCCAAATGCCACGATGATTTTCTGCTCAACAAGGCTGACGATATTAAGAGTTATAAATCCGACGCACTCGCATCCGAGGTCAAAAATCATACCGTTTTTTGACACGGGGGTGCACATATTCCTTGGAACACGTTTTCCCGTCACGCTTTCGCCAAACTCAACGGGAAGGCAGGTGCGAGGGCGAAGCGAAAGTTCCTCCCCCGTTTCGTGAGATGGTGAAAACGGATATTTTTCGCTTGGCTCGGCAAACCACCAATTGTCCGCATTTTTTGAATCGTATTCAAAGGAAAGACCGAGCTGGCTCGTTATAATCTTTTTTGCGTGCTGGCGGTATGCGGGGCTTAAGCGCGAGAGGGTAGCCGCGGAGGAATTGCGAATATTTACGCCGTCGGCATAGATTGCATAAATGACCCCCGCCCGCCCCGGATAATAAGTGGAGGTTGTGTCAATGCCGTAATACCACACGCGAATGGCGACGACGTTTTTCCCCTGTCGCATATAGGCGGAGATATCCCTCTCGTCATAGACCTTGTCGTATGGGTAATCCGCATACTGACCGAAGGCGGCAAGGTAGCCGTTTACGTAGACGGCATAATTGCTGTCCGCGCTGATAAAAATACGTGCATCCTTTCCGTAGAATTCAATTTCCTCGTAAAACTCTGCATGCTCGTCGCACGCGGGCGCACTTGTTGCCCATATCCATTTTGCATTTTCAAAATTTTTCATAGCAGCCTTTCGTTTTTTAAAAACCGTGTTTAAAGCCTTTTGTTTATAAATTTCAAGCCTCAAGGTCGTAGATGAAGAAAAGTCCGCGCTGTGACCATTCGTAAAGACCCGACTCGTTCATACCTCCAGGGATATGCACGACAAAGCCCGCATCCACGCCGTAGAAGTCGGCAGGCGGTGCGATATAGGGGAAATTGCTGTCATACATATACATTTCGGTAAAGCCCGAATCAAGAAACGCTCCGTTTTCAAACAGCATAATATTCGTACCCTTTGGCAATATAAGCGTGGTTGCAGAGCAGTCCGCAAATGCAGAAGCACCCACAAAGACAACCTTTAAGCCGTCCGCCCCGAGTGGCAGGATAAGCGTTTTTTGCTGCCTTCCAAGCTCGGTAAGCCCCGTCAGGACGTAAGCACCCTTGTAGGAGCCCTCGTCAGTAATTACCGAGTAGGTAAAGTATTTTGCATTCGGGTCGTCCGCCCCAACGTAGCGTATATCCGCCTCGGGGAGGGCGGGTGCGGGAGGCTCGGCTTTGATAATGGCGGTCACGTCCACACGCTCGGAGGCGTTACGCAGGTCGCGCGCGAGCCTTGCGGTACGGACGTCGACACCCGCATCGTTAAGGTGAAAATTTGTGTCAAAGAAATATCCCGCCTCGAGAATATAATCGTCGAGCTCGCTTATAAACTCGCAATTTATATTATCCTTGAGATATTCGCAAAGCTCCGCCCTCGTTTCGGCGGTGGTGTTGTCGGTGAGCGCCATTTCGTTTATGGGGCAGAAGGAGAAATAAACCTCCGCACCCTTTAATTTAAGCCTTGCAATATATTTGTTGAGATACCTGCAAAATTCGTCAAAGCCCTCTCCAAGCATATCAACCGACAGATTGACGGGGGTGTTCGGGTCGTAATATTTCGCCATCGTGTTTTCAGGGCGAGGAAGGCAGACATCACCGTATTCGTTGAGGTTTGCCGAATTATACACGGGGTCAAGAATTTGGGGGTCGGTGGATTTTGAAAGCGCAAGCTTTCTTCCCGCAAAGCTCCACATACCGCCAAAGAGGTTAAACCAATTGTCAAAGCCGACATCAAGCATCATACGGTAGTCGTCGTCGATAGCCTCGAGCGTGGTGCGGCTGTTGAAATACATTGACAGCGTTTGGGGGTCAAGCTCGGGGGCAATGACGACAATATCACCCTTTTTAATACCGCGGTCCGAGAGGTCGAGCATAAGCTTCGTACCGAGGGCGGCGTAAAGACCGAAATTGACAACGGGCATACCCGTGTAGCGTTCAAGCACCTCGCTGTCAAGACCGAATGCAACCGACGAGCCGCCGACAACCACGATTTTTTCCTCCTTTATCGAGTGGAGGCGGTCGTATTTTTCGTTAAGCGCACCCGTAAAGGAATCCGAATATTGAGGGGGGATTGCCAAAACCACGGTCAGCACCGAGAGAAAGGGCAAAAGTATTGCAAGAAGGGCAGCTATAACCGATAAAAATATTTTCGCTTTTTTCATTTTGCCCTCCCGTCAGAATTGGAAATAGATAAACGTGCTTGCCATATCCTTTGAAAGAAGGAGCAGCCAGGCGAGCATTATCATAATAACGTAAAGCACAAAGCCGCCGTTTTTCGTAAGAACGTAGCTACCGTCGGGAAGGTCCTCGTACTTCAGCATTTTATCAATCATCATAAGCGTTGCAACGGTAAATACCGTAAGCAAAATCATAAGGGGAGAAAGTCCCATTGCATCAAGCGTTGCTCCAATGCTCCAGCCTCCCGTAACGAGCTTTCCGAGCAGAATTCCCGCGTCGGATATAGAATTCGCGCGGAAAAACAGCCAAGCAAAGTCGACGAGGATAAAGGTGATAATCCTTCGTATCCAAACGACGGCGGGGTGGGTGACGGTATAGCCCGCGCGCTCCACGAGGACGTTGCGCCTTTTTATCGTGAGAGTGCCGATAATCCGATACAGTCCGTGGAGAACTCCCCACACGACAAAGGTCCACGCCGCACCGTGCCACAGGCCCGAAACCGCAAATACAATCATAAGGTTTAAGAGGTGGCGAGGTCTTTTACATTTGCTTCCGCCGAGGGGAAAATAGAGATAATCCTTGAACCAGGTGGAAAGCGAGATGTGCCAGCGCGACCAGAATTCCTTTATGGTCGTGGAGATATACGGGTGGTCAAAGTTTTTCATAAGGCGAATGCCCATTATTCTTGCACAGCCGATTGCGATATCGGTATATCCCGAAAAGTCGCAATAGATTTGCACGGCAAAGAGGACGGTCGCGATAACAACACCGAGGGCGGTTGCGCTCTGTACGTCATTATAAACCGAATTTACGTAAACCGAGATAAGGTCGGCAACGACAATCTTTTTAAAGAAGCCGACCATCATATGCTTTGCGCCCTTTATCGCGTTTTCGCCCGACCATTTATGGCTTTCCTTCAGCTGTGGAATGAGGTTGTTCGGTCTTTCAATAGGACCTGCAACAAGCTGTGGAAAGAAGGAAACGAAAAGCGCGTAAAAGAAGAAGTTAGGCTCTGTTTTTACGTCACCGCGATACACGTCGATAACGTAGGAAAGAGTTTGGAAGGTGTAAAAGGAGATACCGACGGGAAGCACGAGATTAAGCACCACAGGCGGCGTTTGCCCGCCGAAAAGCTCAATAATGCTTACAACACTTCCCGCAAGGAAGTTGAAGTATTTGTAGAGGAAAAGCACTCCGAAGCAAACCACAAGGGTAAGCGTCAGCATAAGCCTTTTAAGTCCCTTTTTCTCGGTGCGCTCTATAACAAGCGAGGATAGCCATGAAACAAGCGTCGTTCCGATAATGAGAAACAAAAGCTCCGCCTGATAAAAGGCGTAGAAGTAATAGCTCGCAACAAGGAGCATCGGCCATTTCAGCTTTTTCGGAAGGACGAAATAAAGCAGGGCGACGATGGGATAGAATATCAAAAATTCCCAGGAGTTAAAGGTCATTCCTTGCCCTCCTCTCCCGCGGCGCGGCGGCTGTCAAGCGTATAGGCGATATAATGCGCGAGGGTAAAGACAAACAGGCTTGCCGCATAGGCGAGAATCATCCATTCAAGCGTAAAGCCCGCAAAAAGCATAAGCGGCATAAGCGGCAGGTGAAGCCCCACCCCAAGGAAGGAAAGAAGGACGGATAGGTGTCCGCGCAAAAAACGCGGAAGCACGTCAGACGCAAGGATAAATATAAAGCATATTATCGAAAGCGTAAGAAAAAGCGGATTTAGGGTCATATATTTATAACTCCAATATGTAAATAATTGTTTGCTTTTTGTACGATTTAGTACCAACCCGTGTTACGGACCAAGGGTTGTCGGGTGCTTTGGCTCATCAACCGTTCCGCCGTCAAAAAGGCAGCCGTCGAACATAGTTCCAACCGCATATTGGTCGGTCGGCTCGTTTATACCGAGTATTTCACAAAGGTCAAAATACAGCTGATACGTGCGGTAGGTGCGTCCGTAATCGTTAAGATGGAAGGCGTTGTCGTAGAAGTATTCGGATGCGAATATATAATCGCGAGAGCCTCCGACAATGCCGTCGAAGCGGTAGGTATCCAATATCATTTTATCGTATGCCGCCTGCCACTCCGATGCGGATGCTCCCGCAACGAGCTTTTCATCCTCCACGGGGCAGAAGGAGAAGTAGACCTTTGCTCCGCTGGATTTTGCGATATCGATAACACGGTTCATACTGTCCGCGTAGTACGAATCGGTGATTTTACACCAGGTATTGTTATTCGGGTCAAGATAGTTGCTGTTGTTCTGCTGATTACCGACGTCATTCCACGCACCCTCGTTCTTTGATTTCACGTATTCGTTGAGGGTGATATGATAGGAATCGTAGTAAGCACTTGCTCGCTGCGACCTGTCGGACTTGAGGTAATCTCCGTATTTGTTGATTATTCCTCTGTTCTTTTCGTATTCGCTCTCGCGTGCGCGCTCGCAAATTCCCTCGTAGGTTATGGGCGACATTTTGTAGCGGTATCCGTTAAGCTCCGCAAACGCGGAAAATACGTTGGTATATCCCGAAATGTCAAGGTAGCGATAAACGTTTATCATTCCCTCAAGGTCGCGGAGGGTTTTGTAGTAAAGCTCGCGCTCGCCGAACATATAGGAGCTGTTTTCCGGGGCATAAAGAATAGTGTCATTCGCGGTGGCAAGCTCGCCCATCGCCTCCAGATACATAAATCCGTGAGTGGTACGTGTCGTGCCAAAGTTTATAACCTTGTATTTTCCTTCAAATAGCGCCTCCATATACTCCGTACCAAGCCCCTGATAGGAGGAGGAGCCGGCGATAACGATAATTTTCGGGAGGGTTGTCGGGGCAAGAAGCCGTGACATTTTAACCGCAAGTCCTCCGACGTCCGCACCCGAATATCTCGGTGCTATTGTGGCGTTAACGTAAAGGTGCTTTATCGCGGCGGTGGTTGCGGCATCAAACGCGGAATTTGTTATGTAGTATATGCCGTCGGGGTAATAAACGGTGGAAAGAGAGGTGCAGGCGGTAAAGGCTCCGTCCTCTATTTTCTGGATATTGTTACCCATAACGAGGGTGGTCATTTCACAGCCCGCAAATGCACCCGCCGAAATACCGACAACAGGGCTTCCGTCAATGGTTTCGGGAATTACAACGGTATCCGAGGTGCCGTAATATGCGGTAATCATTACACCGCTTGTGTTCCAAGAGGGGACATAGTAGGATTTAGTTCCCTTATCGAAGGTTGAGGGGTTTGCCATTTCAACCGCTTTAACATCAAAGAGGTTTTCGGGAGTTTCGGTTGCCCAAATGCAGTAAAGCACGGTCTGCTCGCCGCCCGTGGTGAGAGGCACCTTTGAGCCGAGGCTGTAGGATGTGCCGCTTCCGTCGGGGCGAGTGTTATATTCCATAAGCACGGCACCGTTTTTATAGAAGCTTCCGTCATCCCAGAAGGAGGAGCCGCACTCAAAGAAGGAAAGATACTCGTCGGAGTATGTTGCGCTTACGCGATTGCCGTCAACCTCCACGTCAGAGTGTGCGTTTCCGCCCATATTTACGGTTGCGGTATTAATGCTTCCGCCGTTGAGGTCATAGACAAGCTTATTAAAGTCGGAATAGTTTGCAAAAATTTCAACAACTCCCCATTTTTCGGCATCCGTGGAGAGGTCGGGAGAGATATTAAAGGAGAAAACGCGGTCGGTTGACACAAGCCTCTCGGGGTCGGTGGTATACGAGCCAAAGCTCCAGCCCTCGAATTTCTTTGAGGTATCCTTTGCCTCGACGGTGATAAGGCGACCCGCGGGAACGCCAGAGCCGTTACGTTGGTTTGAGGTGTCAAGCGTATTCGGGGATTTAAAGTAGTATTCAAAAACCGCATCGGGGTCGTGATTATACTCCGCCGTAAAGAGGTTGATATTCATTTTTCCCGTAACGCTTTCCACTGTAACCGTGTTTGTCATCGGGTCAAAGTCAGCCCCCTCGCAGGCGGTGAACATAAAGCCCTTTTCAATTTCAACGGTAAAGGTGGCTATACTGCCTCTTTCAACCTGAAGCGGATTTTCGCTTGTAACGGTTGCACCCTCTCCAACCGAGAGAATGACCTTGTATCCCGACTCCTCCTTGTTGCTTTTGCAGGATGCCGCAAATGCCATAACAAAAAGAGCAGCCAAAATAACCGAAAGAATTTTTACTGTTTTTCTCATACCCATCTCCTTTGAGCTATAAGCAATTTCGCTGCCGCGCGAACTTTCGCGCACGTGCGAATAGAGTACATACGTAATTATTTTAGCATATTCGCGCGTGAAATTAAAGGTGGTTTTTGTTTTTTTCTCATTTTTATGGCTTTAAACAAAAGCGTGGCTTTTATTTTGTAGAGTTTGACAAAGAGAAAAAAGAGCAGGCACAAAGGAAAGGCGGCTGCTCTTTGATGTCATAATGACAACTATTATTTACATTTTTAACAGGATTATGCGTATTCGGGAAGTATATAAACTGTGTCGCAAATCTCCAAAAACTCCGCACGCCCCCCTACGTCTATGCTGTTTTTGCAAACAAATGTTATAACAAAGTAGGCGTAGCGCGTTTTGTAAAAGGTCGGCATATAGGCATAGGACCTATACCCGTCGGAAAGTGTATAAACAAAGTACGGAATGTCACCGTGAGTAAATACGGTAGAGCAATCCGAGGCGGAGAGCCTTTCGCGATAGATTTCGGCAAGGGTATATGGAGTATGGGTTGCGAGAAGCCCCTCCTTTTCAACCGCGTCAAAGGACATTCGCCGTATGCCGATAACCCTCCCCTGCTTTTCAAAGGCAAGGTCAAAGTCATCGCTCGCATCCGTTTCGCGATATCCGCGCGGAATTTCAAATCCGATTTCGCAATAGGTATAATCCTTTTTCCCGCAGGAAAAAAGCGAGAATAAAATCGGCAGCGTTAGCAATACGGCAAGCAGACGTTTCAAGGAAGCTTTCATTTTTTTGCCTCCAAAATCCCAATCAATTCAGAGGGGTGATTTGCTATCGCATCCGCGCGGGCGGAGATAAGCTCCTCCGCATCTCTGAAGCCCCAGCTGACACCGACGGTTAATTCGGCGCCCATATTTTTACCCGTTAAAATATCAACCGAGGTGTCGCCGACAAAGGCACATTCGGCGGGAGTGCCGCCAAGACCTGTGACAACGGAAAGCGCCGCCGCACGGTCGGGCTTCAGTGGAATACCGTCGATGCCTCCGCGCACCTCCTTGAATATATTTGGGAGAAAGTGCGAGATTACCGCGCGGGTCGCCTCGTCCGGCTTGTTTGACAAGACGGCAAGCGATATGCCGCGGCGGGCAAGTCCGCCAAGTGCTTCCTCTATTCCGTCATACGCCCTTGTGAGATGGTAGGGACTGCCGTCGTAGGCAGCCTTGTATTCTGTAAGTGCGCGGGTAATTATTTTTTCGTCGGTAATTCCCTGCTCCGAAAACGCCCTATAAATCAGCTGATACGCTCCGTCGCCGATATACCGCCTTGTTTCTGCATCTCCGACGGGGAAAAGCCCGTAATTTACGAGCGTGCTGTTCAGATGATGCTTTATGGTCGGGAGGGTATCGAGAAGCGTCCCGTCCAAATCAAAAATACAGTATTTTATCATTTTTCTTATATTTTCACCGCAATTTTACCGTCACGGTCTTTGTTTTTTACCATTTTTAAATTTTCGCAAGCTTTGCATAGGTTGCCATAAGACGCTTTGTTTCTCCGGAATCAAAGCGCACCTCGTAAAGCACGTCACCGCCCATATCGCGGGCGTTAAGCACAGTTCCCGCGCCAAAGCTCGGATGCCTTACCCGAGTGCCGACGGCAAATTTTTCTATTCCGAAGCTTGCTGCTCCACTCTTTTTCTGGGGGGTATTCGCCACCTTTGGGGCGCGTGAAAGCTCGGACGAGCCTCTATGCTCGGTATATCCGCCCTGGCGGTTATATCCGCCCTGTCTGTTATAGCCGTTATACGCGCTCTGTCTCGGAGGCTCGCGGCGCGGGGTGTCCATTTCTATAAGCTCGCGCGGCACCTCGCCTCTTATAAAGCAGGAGAGCCTTCCGTAAACGGTGCGGCCGTACATCATTCTTTCCTTTGCGTAGGTAATGACAAGCCTTTCCTTTGCTCTTGTGATTGCAACGTAGCAAAGTCTGCGCTCCTCGCTCATTTCCGCCTCGTCGCCCCTGTTTTGCTCGGATGGAAAAATTCCGTCCTCCATACCCGCGAGGAATACAATGGGGAATTCAAGCCCCTTTGCCGCGTGTATGGTCATAAGCACAACGGCATCGGCATCCTCGTCGTATTTATCGACGTCGGAAATGAGGAATACCTCCTCAAGAAAGCCGATAAGCGTAGGCTCCGCATCGTTTTCCTCCATACGCGCCTCGTACTCCATTGCCGCGGAGACAAGCTCCTCCACGTGCTCTGTTTTCGTTTGACCCTCAAAGCCCTCTGCCTTTAACATATCGCGGTAGCCGGAGGCATCGAATATGTATTTTATAAGCTCGGACGGCTTTTCGGCATTTTTTCTTATATTCTCTATAAGTCCAACAAAGCCACGAAGCTTTTCGGCGGATTTTGCAAGTACGGGAAACTCGTCCACACGTTCAAGCACGCTATACATCGAAAGACCGTTCATCATAGCGATTTGCTCCACCGCCTCTACGGTCGCGTTACCTATTTTGCGCTTTGGCTCGTTAATTATGCGCTTAAGACGGAGATTGTCACCCGTAGATGCAACGACCGAGAGGTAGGCAATCATATCCTTTACCTCTTTTCTGTCGTAGAAGCCCATATCGCCGATTATGCGATAGGGAATTCCGCTTTTTGCAAAGGTGGTTTGCAGGCTTCGTCCGAGGGCGTTAACGCGGTAAAGAACGGCAAAATCCGAATATCTGCGCTTTTCCTCTATCACGCCCTTTGTAATGCGCTCTACAATATATCTTCCCTCGGCAAACTGGTCGTCAGCCTCTCTTAAAAGTATGCGTTCTCCGTCGCCCTTGTCGCACCAAAGGCGCTTTTGGTGACGGGTGGGATTGTTCCTTATAACCGAATTGGCGGCGGAAAGTATATTGCCCGTTGAACGGTAATTTTGCTCAAGACGGACAACCGTTGCATCGGGATAGGTTTTGTCAAAATCAAGAATATTTTCAACCGTTGCGCCGCGAAAGCGGTAAATCGATTGGTCGTCGTCACCGACAACCATTATATTCCTGCGCCCGTCGGACAGAAGCCGTGTAAGAACGAATTGCGCGTGGTTGGTATCCTGATACTCGTCGACGAGGACGTAGTGGAATTTGTTTTGATAATATCTCCTTATATCCTCGTTTTCCTCCAAAAGCTCCACGGTGCGCTTTATGATATCGTCAAAGTCAACGGCATTATTACGCAGCATTTCCTCTTCGTACATTCTATAAATAGCAACAAGCTCCTTGCCCCTCGGGTCACCCTCCGTATCCATTTCGTCGGGCGATTCAAGCCTGTCCTTCGCGCGGCTGATTGCATTGAGCGCAGCCTTTGGCGCGAGCTTTTTATCATCGATATTAAGTGCCTTCATACAATCCGACACCATTCGCTTTTGGTCGTCGGTATCGTAGATTGAAAAGCCCTCGTGATAGCCGAGCCTGTCACCGTATTTACGCAAAATACGAAGACATACGGAGTGAAAGGTACCCGCCCAAATCGACTCTGCAAAGGCTTTATCCTCAAAGGTTTTAAGAAGTCTTTCCTTAATTTCTCCCGCCGCCTTATTGGTAAAGGTAAAGGCAAGAAGATTCCAAGGGGGACAGCTTTTTTCGATAAACTGCGGAAGAATATCCTCTATATCCTCCGCAGGGAGCGAGAGAGCAGCATTGAGCGCCTCTACGGTATCGGCATCGACGCCCTCGGGAACGTTATCCGAGAAATAAGCGTTTCCATATTTAATAATGAAAGCAATTCGGTTTACGAGAACGGTGGGTTTTCCGCTTCCCGCGCCCGCGAGGACGAGGACGGGACCCTCCGTTGTAAATACCGCACGACACTGCTCGGGATTAAGGCGAGCGCCGTATACCTTATCAAAAAGCGCTCTCTTTGCTTTCAAAAAATCGTTTTTAAGGTTGTTTTGCATATTATCTCCAAAAACGGGTGTGACTTTGCAGAAAACGGGTAATTTTAACCTATTTTCCGCCATATAAGTAATGTTCGGTTTATGTTCGTAAAAGTTACGTGTCTTTTTTCGGACAAACTCCAAAAAAAGCTTTTTTTCTTTCAAGGGTCAAGCTCCGAATTGCCAAAACGCTTTAATAAAATTCCATTATTTACGGTTGGTTTTTTTCTCGTGCAAAAAAGTTTTCCACAAAAATGAATGTTGATAATGTTGAAAACATTTTGTCGGAAAAGCGCGAAACCACGCGGATTTTTTTCTTTTCAACCGAGATTTCCACAAGTTTTCAACATTTGCCCCCTCACTTTTCCACAGTTGGGGGATTTTGGAGCAAAAATACACTTTTCCGTAATTTGTTCCAAAATACGCGTTTGGGCGGCTTTTGCGGTGCAATATTGCTTATCTGCTCTCTGCCCGCTTTTTTCTCGTCGGTGTGTTCGTAAAAATTACCACACCCTCGTTTTTCTTATGCGTTTTGTATAGAATTAACAATTTTTTATTAATAATTTCGGGCTTGTTTTGTCAAGCTATGTTTTTTGCCACAAAAATCCGACGAAAACGGTTTGAAAATTTGAAAACAAGGTAATGATTACCGTTTTTTATTTTTGCGAAATCAAGCTGCTCTTTCGCTTGCGGAATTCGGCTCTTACGCTTGCGGAATTCGGCTCTTACACTTGCGGATTTAATCAGCGCTTTCCCTTTTTACCGCCTGCCGCCCTTGCCGTATGCGGCTTACCCAATTGGGGCTTTTTTGGACGGTTGCCCTTCGGATTTGCGCTTGCAGCCCGCGGCGAATTGGATTTCGAGCCGCGAGTGGCGGGGGATTTTGCGCCCCCTTGCTTGCTTCTGTCCGCATCGGAAAGGCGTGCCGCCTCTCTCCTTATTCTTTCCGAATCCTCTCCGAACACGCGGTCAAGCTTCGTTTTTCTTCCGCCCGCTGTGCGGGTAACCCCTACGCCCTTCGGTGCGGATTTTTTACCGCCCGACGTGCGGGAATGCTTTGAATTTTTGTTTTTTGGGGGAATATAGCGCGAGCTTTCGCCCTGTCCGAAGGCGGGGCGCACCAGACATTCGGGGGAATTACCGATAAGGTCCTCTCTGCCCGCGAGCTTCAACGCCTCTCTGACCATATTGGCGTTTTCCGGCCTTCTGTATTGCAGGAGCGCGCGCTGAAGCTGCTTTTCGCGATAGTCGGTGGTGACGTATACGGGCTTTCCCGTCATCGGGTGTATACCCGTGTAATAAATTACGGTAGAAATTGTGCCCGGGGTGGGGTAAAAATCCTGCACCTGCTCGGGCGAATATCCCCATTCCTTCAGCCAAAGCGCCATATTCACGGCATCGTTCATCGTGGTACCTGGGTGGCTTGACATAAGATATGGCACAAGGTATTGCTCAAGTCCCGCCTCTCGGCTTATTTTAAAGAATTTCGCCTTGAATTTTTCAAAGACCTCCACGGGCGGCTTTCCCATCATCATCAGGGCGTTTTGCGAGCAATGCTCGGGCGCGACCTTAAGCTGACCCGAGGTGTGCCTTTCGACAAGCTGACGGAAGAAGGTATCGTCGCCGTCAAGCATCAGATAGTCAAAGCGAATGCCCGAACGGATAAAGACCTTTTTGACGCCCTTTATTTCCACGATTTGTCGGAGCATATCCGAATATTCGGTGTGGTCGACCT
>JAZSHN010000097.1:0-33906 GCA_045533315.1 Eubacteriales bacterium
TGTCGAACATATGCACGGAGCCAAAGCAGACACCTTTTGTTCGTTTCCCCCCCCATTTAGACACCTTTTCACTCGTTTAAGGCAATAAAAAAGCACCTCGTATGAGGTGCTTTTTTGTGAGTAATCTAAAATATTGATACCATTTTTAGGAGGGTGCAAATTTTAGAGTTTTGGGTGCATTTCGGTGATAAGGTTTGCACCTATTTTAATTTGATTAATTGGAATTTGTTTATCAAGACTTTTATAATGAATACATCAGCATTCCGAGCCCCGCCGATATGACTATCATCAGTATCGGAGACGGCTTTTTCTTCAGCATAAGCCTTGCTACGATGCTGATTGCTATCAATAAGGCAAATATAATAATGCCATTGAGGTCGATAGCAAGCGTATCTCCTATACCACTAAAGCCGATTGCCGTACTCATGAGCATCGTGATTGCCGTTGCGAGTATCAAGCCAATGATGCACGGACGGATGCCTCCTAGGAACGCCTTTACCCCCGCATATTTCAATAAGTTGCGTATCAGAGCTGCGATTATGAGAATGATAAAAAATGATGGCAATACCACACCAAGTGTAGCAAGAAGTGCTCCGAAAAAACCGCCTTGCGACGAGCCAACGAAGGTTGCCATATTAACCGCGATCGGTCCTGGGGTAGATTCAGCTACGGCAATCATATTGAGCATTTCTTCCTCGGTAAGCCAACCGTACATCAAGACCTTTTCTCTGATTAACGAAATCATTCCGTATCCGCCGCCAAAGGAGAATGCACCGATCTGAAGGAAGGTTAAGAACAATTCAAGATAGATCATGCTTTTTCTCCTTCCTGAATTTGCCGATAAGATATACCACTACACCGCATATCCCACTGATCAGTATGTAAAATATCGTTGAAAACTTCACCGCGAACAACGAAAACACGACCATACAAACAAGTGTTACCAAAATAATGATCATATTAAAAACGTTTTTCTTCATCTGCTTCAGCATCTTCAGCCCTGCTGTGAGAATCAAATACACCACGCATATCTGAATACCCTTGAAAGCGTATGCAACCAATGTCAACGAAAGAAAGGCATCAAAGAACAGCGATATAGCATAGATAATAACAAAAGACGGAATACAAATACCAAGCGTAGCAATAATTGAGCCGATAATCCCGGCATTTTTGTATCCCATGTAAGTTGCGGCATTGATAGCGATAGGCCCGGGCGTGGATTCGGCAATCGCCGCAACATCCAAAAATTCATCTTTTTCAAGCCATTTCTTTTTTTCTACGAACTCATTTTCAAGCAGAGCGATCATGGCATATCCACCACCAAAGGTGAATAACCCTATTTTCAGCATTGTCAAAAAAAGCCAGAGATAGCCTTTTATTTTCCCCACAAGAGCCTCCATTTATCTCACTTACAAATTCTTATTTAACGGTGAGGTTATTATATCATATTTCTATGAGCTTTTCAACCGATTTGGCTTTTCTTTGTTTCCTCCGACGCAAATTTTGAGAGCTGACAGTTTTGCTGTCAGCTCTCGCTCTTATTTCTCGCGGTAAATCGGATTTTGACGGTCTTATTTCAATTTTCCCAATTTTGCGGTGTTTGCTATAACAATCAGCGTAGTTTCCGCGTCAAGCACCTGCTCGGGATTTATATTCACGTTGACCTTGTCGCCTTTCTTGATAGCGACGATATTAAAGCCGTATTTTTTGCGGAGATTCAGTTCAATCAGGTTTTTACCGCACCACTCGTCCTTAACGTCGATTTCAACCATAGACACATCCTTTGACAGGGAAATCATATCGATAAAGCCCGAGCTTAAGAGGTTTTTGGCAAGGCGAATGCCCGATTCGTTTTCGGGGAAAACCACATTATCCGCACCCACGCGAAGCAGTATTTTTTGATGCATTTCGTTGGCGCACTTTGCGATTACTGTCTTAACTCCCGCCTCCTTGCAAAGCGTGACCGCCATAACGCTCGCTTCAAGATTGCTCGCCATACAAACAATGACCGTGTCAATATTTCCGATACCAAGACGTGAGATAACCTCCGCATCGGTCACATCGGCGCATTTGCAAACGGGTAGATATGCCGCCGCATCGTTAACTATTCTTTGCTCGGCATCCACGGCAATAACCTCCATACCGCACTCTACCAGCTCTCTCGCCACGGCTATACCGTACCTTCCAAGTCCAAAAACCGCATAAGTTTTTTTTGATTTCATTATTTTTCTCCTTATCCTATACTGATATCTTCCGTCGGCTCGGAAATTACGTTCTGACTCTCGTTATTACTGCCAAGCGCAACCGCAAGCGAGATGGGACCGACTCTGCCGAAATACATTGTTACAATGATAATTAACCTTCCAAACGTGTTAAGCGTTACCGTTAAATTTCTCGAAAGTCCGACAGTCGCCGTTGCGCTGACCGTTTCATAAACCGCGTCGATAACAGATGCGTTGCTTGTAGCCATCAAGAGCAAGGTGGACGTGGCGCAGATTGCAATAAACATTACAACGACCGCAACCGCCTTTTTTATCGATTCCTCGGAAATACGGCGACCGAATAGCGTTGCACCGTTCTTATTCCTTATCGTAGCGAATGCAGAGCAAACAAGGACGGCAAGCGTAACCGTTTTCACACCTCCTGCCGTTCCTACGGGGGAGCCGCCGATCAACATCAAAATAACGGTTACGGCAGCAGAGGCATTTGTCAGATTTTCTTGCGGAACGGTTGCAAAGCCTGCGGTTCTTGCGGTGACAGATTGAAAGAGCGACACTTGAATTTTATCAAACAGGGACATCTCTCCAATGGTCAACGGGTTGGAATATTCAAAAATAAATATGAGAATTGCACCAAAAATAATAAGCCCCGAGGTAACGGTAATTGCAATCTTTGAGTGCAAGGTCAAGTGCTTGAATATCCTGCGGTTCTTTTTTGAACGGCTCCGAGCGACACGAAGCACATCCCACCACACGATATAACCGATGCCGCCGAGGATAATGAGTGCCGCAGTTACAATGTTTATTAATGGATTTGTAGCGTAGCCGCAAAGACTGTCCTCCGCAATAATATCAATGCCCGCATTGCAAAAGGCGGAAACCGAATTAAAAACCGATATCCATATTCCCCTCGCACCAAACTCGGGAACAAAGACGAGCATATAGAGAGCAGCTCCGATTCCCTCGATAATCAATGTGCCGAACAGTACGTTTTTAACGAATTTTGCAAGCCCCGACATCGTATTCAGATTAAACGCATCCTGAATGAGCAATCGGTCACCGATACCCATTTTCCTGTTCAAAAGAAGCATCAGCCCCGACATAATGGTGATGATACCAAGACCGCCGATTTGTATAAGAAGCAGTATGACAATCTGCCCGAACACGCTCCACGCGGAAACCGTGGGAAGCGTAACGAGCCCCGTCACGCAGGTGGAGGTGGTTGCCATAAAAAGAGCATCAAGATACGACACGGCTTCGCCGTCGGCGGAGCTTACAGGCAACGCCAAAAGCCCACTCCCCACAAGAATGGTCGCGAGGAAGCTTATTAATATAATCTGCGTGGTTGAGAGGTTAAATTTCTTTTTTCTAACCATAATCTTTCCTCTAAAAAGCATAAAGGGACCAACCTCCTCTGCAGTCAGCTGGTTCCTTTTTCAAATTATTCTTTTCTGTAATTATATCACCACTTTCCCTTTTTGTCAATATATTTTTGTTCGGCATATTATCAGGTCCTCCGCGACCAAAAATTTTGGGGCTGACAGAAATCAATCTGTCAGCCCCCCTTGTGCTTTATCTCTGTGGCAAATCGGATTTGATTTGTGCAGGCGTTCGTTCTCTGCTCTTGAAACGCATTTTTCCGCTTCTTACAAGGTTTAATCCAAGCAAAAAGGCAATCACGCAGACCGCCGAGCCGAGCGCGGCATTCATAATCACGATTTCCGCCTCGTTCATTCCGTCAAAGGATACGAGCATTGAGCGTTGCAATGCAAATATCGAAGCAAACGCATCGGCAAAGGATATATTTCGGAGTGTAATCAGCGTTGCGGACGAGCTGCGACGGGATTTTACAAGATTAACCGTGGCAAGCGTGATTTTTGTAAACGCATAAAGCGCCATTGCAATCATCACAATCATATGCAGCTTAAGCCCTCTGTCGCGAACCACGGACAGAATGACAGTTCCCACAAGCGGTACAGTCAGCACCATCAGCATAACGCCCGCAAGCCTCGTTGCCAACCGTTCCTTTTTCTCCGAACGGAGAACGAAGAAGCGAACAAGGCTTAACACCATATAATACGAGCCAAGCGTTAAGAGCCACCATGATTTTGACACGATACCGAATACGAAATGATATACCGCAAACGCAGTGTTCAACAGCAGGCTTGCCAGAGCAAATTTCAAAGCCTTATCCATTCATCCTCCTATCGCCAAGCACGCAGTCCGTAATGATTTTGATAATTGTATTCATATCCTCCGAGCAATCTCGTTGAAGCCACTCCATAACAACGGCAAATACCCCCGTCAGGTAGAATTTGATTACGTAATCTCGCTCTCCTCTCGGAACGTTGAATTTTGCAAGAACCGGGTCAAAAATATGCTCGAACATATTTCCGTAAACCTCGTCCATATTCATAGCGTGAAAGTGCTTTATGGATATTTTGAAAATACGCCTGTTCTCCTTAATAAACGTCAGATACGGGGTAAGATATTCCGCGGTAACGAATACCAGATCCCTTTGCTCGCAGCTTTCAAATCGGTTCGTTATGTTTTTTGTATCGGCAGAGTAATAAGCAAAGTGCTTATCGAGGATATACCGAGTAGTTTCCTTTAATAGGTCGCAGGTATTCTCGTAGTGAAGATAAAACGTAGAACGGTTCACGCCCGCGGTATCGCAGATTTCTTTTACCGTAATATACTCAAAGTCCTTTTTTTCAAGCAAGGTGATGAGGGCCTCGTCCATTTTGATTGCCGTATTAAAGTACTTGCTTTCGTTTTTATTCATAAGACGCCCTCCGTGATTATTTATTTTCCTTCGCTAATCTCTTTTGCAAGCTGCACAATCTCGTAAGCATACCTTTTCTTGCCGTTTTCAAGCATTTTCTTGTATATAGGATAGTTCACACCGCATCCTATCATACCTATGATGCCGACGACAATTCCGAGTACCATACCGACAGTACCGCTGCCGATAACCTGCATACCGAGGCACATTCCCGTACCGAATACAAGCGAGAATACGATACCCCAGGTATACGTGAATACGGTTGCGGGCAGCTTTGCCTTTCTGTCAAGCTTGCGAAGGGCAACGATTTTAGAGCTGTCCTTGGGTGCGTACTCCTTTGCAATTGATTCTGCGTAGATTTTGTCTGTGTTCATTTTGTTTCTCCTTTTTGGTTGGTTTTTGTGACTTAATTATACCAATCAACGAGGGAAATCGGAACAACAAGATTTGCAAAATGTGTTGATTTATGAAAAATTTGCCGTCAAATTTGGAATTATCGGTAAGCCCATTATATCACATTTCTATGAGCATTTCAACCGATTGCCCGTTTCGGTACGGTGCGAATACAAAAGAGCCCGCGAGGACAAAGCCCCGCGGGCACTCGGTTAATTTATTGCTTTGGCTTTAAAGCCGAATAGCGTCGGGTTATTAAACAACCTCGGTAAGCGTCTGGTTTGAATACTGCCAAACGATAGCGCCGTCAACCTCAGCCTGCTTTATCGTATAGGTCTTTCCGCCCGCTTTGATGATGAACTGGGGCAGCTGACCGTCCTTGATATAGGTTCTTATAATCTCCGCATCCGACGCTGCACCGCCGTCAACCGAAACGGTTGCCGTTGCGCCGATGATATTGCCGCTTGCATCCTTTTCAAGGTTAAGGGTAATGACGTAGGTCTTGCCGCTATATACGCAGGTCCAGCTTCCCTCAAGAGAGGGCTCGACGGGTGCTATGAAGTTAGCGTACATATTTTTGTTTGCCGTTACCGTAGCGGTAAAGTCGAAATAGGTAGAGCCGTTACCGGATGAAAACCAATCGCCGGAGTAGTAAGAGCCTTCAACGGTCATAAGCTCCGCAGCAAGAGCCGCAAGCGCATCCGCGGATACGGTATCAGACTCTACGCCCGTCAGCTCCTTCGAGATAACCTGTGCAAAGGTCTTTCCGTATTCTACGGGAACCTCTTTATAAATCGATCCGTCCTGCTTGTAAATTTTAAGGAGCTTATCAACGCCCTTCCATTTTGCGTCGAGGATAATATCGGCGGTTACGGGAGAGGAGAAATCGTACTCGTTATCGCCGAGATACCAGCCGAGGAAGTCGTAATTGCTACGGGTGGGAGTGCCAAGCGCGGAGAGTGCCTGACCGTCCGCAACGGAATATGTGCTTGCAGCTCCAGTAAGCTTACCGCCGTTAAGATTAACGGTTACGGTATGCGTGGTGACCTCCCTCCATTTTGCAACGAGGGTGATATCGGCGGTTACGGGAGAGGAAAAATCGTATTTGTTATCGCCAAGATACCAGCCTTCAAATGCGAAGCCAACCTTTTCGGGAGCCTCGGGAGCATCAACCGCTTCACCGTTACCTACGGAGACGGTCGTGGTCGCATCGCCGTTATCGGGGTCAAAGGTTACGGTAAGGTTGCCCGCCTTTTGGATAACGAGAGCGCTCGAGGAGGTACCCGTTGCCATAGAGCCTGTTTCGGTGTTGTATGTAAACGCAAGAGATTTGGTTTCGGAAGTAGAGGTATAATTAACGACAAGCTTAAGAGCATTGCTCAAGGTCTGATATCTGAACCAATTTACCGTAAGCGCCTCGCTTCCGAGGGTAACGGTAACGGTATTTTGAGCCGCATCGATTTCTATCGTCCAATCGCCCTTGCTGTCGGTTCCCGTCCAAGTGCCCTCTATATCATTCATCGAATAAACGATACCGGGATAGCACTTCTTGTCACTTTCTACCGCCTTATTAACTACGTCGTTAACGATGTTGGAGGTTGCAGAGCTATACCAGAGGCCGTTAAAGATTGCTCCCTCGGTGATTACCATACCTGTTGCGGGAACATCCTCCGCGGGTACGGTTTCACCGTGGTTAACGAGAACCTCCTTAAGAACGGTGCCGTCCTCCTTATAGAAGGTTACGGTGTAGGTTTTAACCTTCCACTTTGCAACGAGGGTGATGTCGCCCGTAATGGGAGCTTCAAGATCGAAGAGAACGCCGTCAAGATACCAGCCCTCAATCTCGTGACCCGACCAGCTCTTTGAAGGTTCTTTTGCGGCATCGCCGTGCTTTACGGTTACAAGCTTCGGATCGGTCGGCTCCTTGTAGTCGCCCCAATCAAAGGTAACGGTGTAATTTCTGTAAAGAACAAGCTCGGTGCTCATTGCTCCCTCGGAGGTGGTAAGAATGCCCTTGTCCGCGGATACGGTGAATACCATATCCTTTCCTTCGGTAGCGCCCGCGGTATAGTTAACGGTAAGCACGCCGTCCTCGTACAAAACGTAGTTTACGGTCATTGTAACGTCGGTGTAGCCCGAGTTGTAGGTTGCGGTAATAACGCCGTTGGCGGCAATAACGAACTCATACTCGGTGGTGGTGTACATAACCTGCTCCTCGCCCGTCCAGATGCCCGCAAGCTCGGTAAGGTCGGGAAGGTCAAGCTCCCACTCTGCAACAAGAGTGATAGCCTCGGTTACGGGAGTGTCAAAGTCGTATGCAGCACCGTCAAGATACCAGCCGACGAATTTAAATCCCGTCTTTTCGGGTGCGAGAAGGGGTGCGCTTGCGGTGAAGCCCGCGCCAACCGTTTGTGCGGTGCTTTCTGTTCCGTTGTCGGCATCAAAGGTTACGGTAATAGCCTCAACCCACTTTGCAGTGATGGTGATAGTGCCTGTAACGGGGGCATCGAAATCGTATTCGGCATCGCCAACGAACCAACCGACAAATACGAAGCCCTCGTTTACGGGCTCCTCGTTGGGAGCAACAACAACAGAGCCGTGGGAAACGGCTTCGGTTTCGTTCTCCGTACCGTTCTGTGCATCAAAGATTACGTTGTAGACGTTGAGAGTCCAGCTCGCCTTAAGAGTGATAGCACCGGTAACGGGCGTCTCAAAGTTATAGGCGGCATCGCCAAGAAGCCAGCCCGCGAAGGTATAGCCCTCCTTTTCGGGAGCAGCGGGTGCAACGGCGAGAGAGCCGTGGGAAACGGTCTGCTCGGTGCTTTCGGTACCGTTGTCAGCATCAAAGGTCACAACGTACTCGTTAAGAGTCCACTTTGCCTTGAGCGTGATGTCGGAGGTAACGAGAGTCTCAAAATTGTAAGCTGTATCACCGAGGAACCAGCCCGCAAAGGTGTAGCCCTCCTTTTCGGGAGCAGCGGGCGCGGAAACCGCAAAGCCGTGGGTAATACCCTGCTCCGTCGGGGTCGTGCCGTTGTCAGCATCAAAGGTTACGGTGTAGTCGTTGAGAGTCCACTTTGCCTTAAGGGTAACGTCCGCGGTAACCGCGGTCTCAAAGTCGTAGGCGGTTTCACCAAGGAACCAGCCCGCGAAGGTGTAGCCCTCCTTTTCGGGAGCAGTGGGCTTCGTTGCCTTTTCTCCCGAGGCTACGGTCTGTGCCGCAACGGCAGTGCCGCCGTCGGCATCAAAGGTCACGGTAAAGCTCTTTTCCTTGCATCCTGTAACGGCAAGGAGAGTCAATGCGACCAGAAGTACAGCTATAAGTATCTTTTTCATAGCATTTTCCTCCAAAAAGATTTGTATTTTTTATAAGCTTTCACTGAATAAAAAATCATTTCAATTATCCAAAAAGGATATTATATATTGTATAACTACATTGCGAATTTGTCAAGAGCTTTTCGTCAAAAAAATGAATTTTTATTCCTTTTTTATTATACTATTAAGAAAATCGGCAAATAAAGCACATTTTTAAGACTTTAAAAGCTTTTTACGCTTTTTTAATCCGACCGAGCTATGCAAGAAGCTGCTCCGCTTTATTCACATAAAATGAATAAATATTCACAAGACACTGAAAGTCCTCGCCGTCCTGTGCGGGAAGGTCACCGTACATAGTCGTCACCTCGGAAAGGAGGCTTGCTACGGTTTCGAGGGTGATGCTGCTCTCGGATACCTCGTAGGTATATATCGCGGTTTCAAGGGCAAAGAGCTTCATCGCAAGCTCCGCCGCCCGTTCCGTAAACGTCTCCGAGATGAACAGCTCGAGCGCGGCTCCGTACATATTCACCCCGCCCTCCAGCGTGTAGAACAACGCCTTTTCGCTTGAGTCAAGCGACTTGAATGCCTCAAGCACGGCAAGAACGGTGTCCTTATCAAATACGGGCTGTCCGTCGGATTTGTTAATATATGCGCTTGCCATACCGTAATAAAGCGAAAGGAAATCATCCATTTTGCGGTCGTAATAAACGTCGTAGATGCTTACGCTGTCGGCTCCGAAGCCGAGAAGCGTTTCTATATAGACAGTCGTGCGGTAGAGGTTAAGCGTGTAATCGCAGGACCAAAGGATTTTTTCCGTTCCGTCGGAATATGCCTCGAAAAGCGGCTCGTGGTAATACGCATATATTACCTCCGCGGGAGCATCGCCGTTGAGTATGCTGTCCCTGATGTCCGCAGCTCTTTCGTAGGATGCGAGGAAATAATTATAATTCGCAAGCTCGCCCGACTGCAAAAGGTGGGCTGCAGTGTGCAAATCCTTTAAAGCGAGAAGCAGAGCGTTGAAGCATTCCGCCCCGTTGCCAAGCTCGGTGCCGATTTCAAGATTGTCGCGTATTTTCGAATATTTGTCGTACGCGGTAAGCAAATAGGCTTCAAAAAATTCCTCGGCTTCGGTGCCAAGCTGCTTTTTTGCAGAGGTAACCGCATCCATTCGTGCGATAAAATCGTTTTCCCATTCGCCGTAATCGAATCGGTTGGCATAAACCTCCATTGCAAGAACGAGGTTGTCGTAAATATCCGAAGCCTCGCCAAGCCCGTTACGCATAAAGCCGCCGAGGGTGACGGTAAAGAAATCAGCATAGACGGCATACTTATCCTCCTTGTCAAAGACAAGCTCGGGTGCGCCGTGTCGGTACAGCATATTGAGGGTTGCCAAAAGATTATACTGCTCCACGGGGGCAAGATTTACAAATCGGTTAAACAACGCCCCGAGAGCTGCGGCATATTCCGCAGAGCCCTCAAAGCCCTCCGTATCTATACAGCTTCCGATAAACGCGACGTAGTCTTTTATAAAGGCATCGTAAACGGCATCCTCCGAAAGTCCAAATGTAACGCTTAACACCGCAGCTCTTATCTGCTCGAGCAGGTCGTCAAAGCTTACGCTGACCGAGGAGTCAATTCCAAAAAGAAGATTTGCCGAAGCGTTAAGGTAGAAATATTTTTCCGCCTCGCTTTCTCCGCACTTTACCGACTCCGCGGCATCCCGTGCCGCATAATAATTATAAAGGAGCTTTGTCGTATCGAGATATTTGAGTCCGTTAAGGTCGTCAATCGCCAACAGCGCGGTGAGGGTGTGCGCGTAGAAGTCGCGAACCTTGGTGGGCAATCCGTAAATCATAAGCGATTTCATTGCATCCTTTTCATCCGCCTCGTAAAGATACGTGTAAAGCATATCGAAAAGGTCGTCGCCCTCGCGCCACTCGGATACAAGATAATATATATCGGGATATTCAAGCACATAGCCCTCGCTGAATATTGTAAGGACTGCCTGCCTTAACGCGTCGTGATGCTCGGTTATTCCAACGGTTTTCCAATCGTCGGGTATTTCACTTACAAGGTCGTAAAGCTTTAACGTATGACGGAGCAGCGACTCCATCGAGGCAAGCTCGTAGCTATCCATAACGGGATAGGTATTAAAGTATATCCGTGTGGTTTCGTTTTCGTAAATAACCCTGTCACCGTACATATCTATAAGCTCAAGAAGCAGGGGCGCGAGGGTATATATGGGACTGTCCTTATCCTCAAACAGCAGGAGCGAGTCGGAAACCCCCTCATAGCTTTCAAGATAGAGGACGCGCTCTCCGTATTCGATGGCAAACACACCCCTAAACTGTCGGATATTATCGCCCCAAAGCTCAAAGCCGTATACCATCGCGGCGCGAGCAACGTTAAATACGGTTTGCTCGTCAAGCAAAATTTTCTCGGATGCGGGCATATCCATATATGCGTTCATAAGACGGATTGCAAGCTCGCCGTCGCTCTCGCCGATTTGCGGCTCTGTATCCGAATTCCAATTTATGAGATTGAACGGCTCGCTGTTTTCCCTGAACAGGGATACGCTCGTATAGGTAAGCTGTACCTCGTACTCGTACCTCGCTCCGTTAAAGCTAACGGTGAGAATTTGAGTGTCCGAGGGATTTTCCTCATTAACAATTGAAAGGTCAAGACCCGAAATCATATCCGACGTAATGGGAATTTCCCTTCTGATTTGACCGCCGTTGCCTTTTATTACAAATCTTCCGCCCGAGGCATCTGCCTTTCCCTCGTAATGGCTTCCGTAGGTGATTTTATTCGGTCTGTAAAAGTCAACCGCTTCAACCGCGTAGATTTTGACGGTCAAATCTCCCTCAAGCCTTTCGCCGTTTCTCGTATACGCAACCTTAAGCTGCAGCGAGTCGTTTGCCGCCGAGGAGTCAAAGCCGTCAACGGTAACGTTATTCGCGGAAAGCTGTACGGTTTTGGTGCTTCCGTCGTATTCGGTTATTTTCAGAACTCCGCGGCTTTTGTCAAAGGAATCGCCGACAAGATAATCGGTAACCGCACCGTTTACCGCAAGGCGGGGGTTTACTGTAACCGTAACCTCGGTATACGCGCCGCCGTATTCTATTCTGACGGTCTGTTTTCCGATTTTATTGCCGTCGTATCCCGAAACGGTAACGTCCTTTGAATTGAGAGGGACCTCGACAACCTTTTTCCCTGTGTTGACCGTAAGGACGGAATCCGAGAGGTTGAGCTCCTGTCCCTTTACGTAAACCGTTTGAAAGCCTCCGTCCGTGTCAAGGGAGACCGACTCTGCCTTTACGGAGCATGACGCGGCGAAAATCAAAAGCGAAAGTGCCGCCGCAATTAACAACAAAAATTTAATGCTTTTTTTCATAACAAGCCTTTTCCTTGTAGCTTTTACTCATAATTAAGATGCCGATTCGTCGGCAAAAATGAACACGGGGTACACCCTTTTGCCGTTTTCAAGTCCGAAAACAGCGTCAAGCGGATATTCCGCAGAATCCGCATCGGGGCTTTCGCTCCAGCCGATAAATACGTATCCGTCCATTTTCGGGGCGGAAAGCTCGGTGTCCGAGAAGCCGTTTTCAACCGCAGTCCTGCCACCCGTAAGCGAAACCAGCTTTCCGTCGGGCGAGATTTCACAGCCGACCACAACAGGCACAAAGGTTGAATTCCAGTTAAGACTCCATCCGCTGTTATTCCCGCCCGCAGCCGTGTAAAGGGTCAAGGAATCGCAGGAATAGAATGCGTGAGAGCCAATGCTCTCCACCCCGTCTCCAAGCACGAGCGAGGTCAGGGACATACAATTGCGGAATGCCTGCTCCCCTATTGAAACAACAGAATTTCCAAGCTCTATATCGCTTAAAAGCAGGTTGCCGTAAAATGCACCGTTTCCGATAATCACAGGTCCGCTGCCGAGCCGTACGCTTTTGAGCGATTCACACCTGTAAAAGGCGTAGTCGCCGATTTCGCGAAGCGAGTCGGGAAGGCTTACCGAAAGGAGGGAGGAGCATTTATAGAACGACTTTTCACCCACGGACACAAGGCCAAAGCCGACGGTAAGCTCGGTGAGAGATTTGCAGTCGTAAAAGGCACGCTCGCCTATCGTCTTTACCCCTCCGATTGTGACCTCCCTTAACGAGGAGAAGCCGCGGAAGGCACATTTTCCGATATATTCAAGCCTATCACCCATAATTATGATATCTATTCCGCAGGTGGCGGTTTCGCCGTCCACGGCATCGGCGCGGCGGTATCCGCAGCCAAAGAAGGCATAGTCACCGATGTATGTAACTCCCGACGGGATTTCAAGCCTGTCACTGTCGGTGTCGTCGACGTTATCCGTCACGCCGCACTTGTAAAACGCGGATTTTCCGATTTCGCGAAGCATCGGCGGAAGGCTTGTCAGCCTTAACGACGAGCAATTATAAAACGTATAGTCCTCTATTTTGGTAAGAGTGTCGGGAAAATCAACTCTTTCAAGGCCGGCGCAATTGTAAAACGCACCCTTTCCGATTACCTTAACGCTTCCGTCTATTTTGATGCTTTTAAGCTCAGTACAGCCGTAGAAGGCATAACGGGCAATTCCGACCGTCCCCCTCTCCACCGTAAGCTCCTCTGTAATCGTTTTATTGAAATCCACTATCCAATTTCCCGCGTATACCGCGCCACTCAACGCCCCGTTGTATATTTCGGTGTTTCGAAAAGCATAAGCGCCGATGTCGGTAACGGTGTCGGGAATTTCTATTCTCGCAAGCTTTGTACAATTCATAAAGGCATAGCTTCCTATGCTTAAAAGCGAGCTTTCGTCAATGCATTGGTCGGTAAAATTGTAGGAGCCGAGTGCAACGTCTATCAGCCTTTCGCAATAGAGAAACGCCTGATTCGCTATTTGCTTAACTCCGCTTCCCATAACAATGCTGATAATATTGCTTACGGCAAAGGCACTGTCACCTATATATTCCACGCTGTTCGGAAGGACCACGGCTCCGACGTTTTTATTGCCGTAAAGCGCGCTGTCGGCTATGCCAACCGTGCCCTCACGTATATTTACGGCGGTGACGCTTACATCCTTTAGCCCAACAAACCAATTGCCGATATATATTTCGTTGGCGACGGAGGAGTCGTACACCGCGGTATCGAGAAACGCCGACGAGCCAAGCTTGGCAAGACCGCTGCCAAGCGTTACCTCCGATAGCGCGGAGCAATGATAGAATGCGCCCCTTCCGACCGAGCAAACGCTGTCGGGTATTGTCACGGAGGTGAGCGAGATTACCTTTGAAAAGGCAAATTCCCCGATTTCGGCAAGCCCGTCGGGAAGGAGAACAGACTCCAAATCCGCGCACGCGGCAAAGGCGAAGCCTCCGATTTTCTTTAACGAGTGCGGCAAGGTGACGTATTTTATATCCGAGCAATCGGTAAAGGCGTTTTCGCCGATTTCGGTAATCCCCTCGCCAAGAGTAACGCCCGTAAGAGCCGAGCAGTAGGCAAATGCACCCTTTGGAATTTCGGTAATTCCGTTTGGCAATGACAGCTCTCCGCCAAGCATACGGCATCCCGAAAACGAGCTTTCGCCGAGGGAGATAAGCCCGTCGGGCAGATTTATTTTTTCAAGATAGGAGCATCCCGAAAACGCGAACGCACCTATACGCTTTATGCTTTCGGGGAGCTTTACCTCCGTGATGCCTCCCGCGTTAAAGAACGCCCCTTCGCCGATGGCTACCACCGACCTTTGTCGGTAGGTGGCGGGTATTACGACCACACCCGACGCATCGGTTATTCCCGATACCTCGTACCCGTCGCCGACAAGCTTAAAAACGAGTCCGTTTTCCGCATCGCGAATGAAGTCAACCGTCTTTGAATAATCGGAGGCGTCGGATTTTCTTTTTCCCACCGCCTTGACGGAAAGCTTATATTCCCCCGCGGCAAGCGAATTGAGAGGATAATTGTTTTTACTTACGTCCACCTCGACGGGGTCGCCCCCCTCCCTCTCAATGCGGACGGTATATATTCTTGCGCCGTCAACCTCTCCCCACCGCAGCGTCAGCGTTTCGTATTCCACCGCAACGCCGCGCGGAGCGTCGGGCTCCCCCGACGGGGAGCAGGCGGCAAGAGCCGACAGGGAGATAATTGTAAAGCAAAGTGCAAATAAACGAATCAGCTTCATTTGCTTCTCCTTTTTGTTTTGTTAGAGCAGACGAGCCGCAGGCACAGAGTTGTAACCGTTGGCGCGCTATCTCCTTTCCTTCCTTCCTTCAGCGATAAGCTCGTGAAGCCATTTGAATTTGAATTTACGCACCGCAATATCAAGAAGGAAAAGGACTATCGCAACGATAATCAATATGGGTGCGGGGTTATATTCCACGGTCAGGCTGTCGTCAAGCGATGTGAATACCGCGGCGGGGTCGTCGATAACCGATCCACCGCCCAAAAGCGCAAGCTCCGACATAAGCCTCTCTCCGTCAGCCTCCTCCGTTTTAAAGGTGTTGTATTCCTCCGAATACGAAAAGGCTTTATAGATGGGGATTTCGGTCACGACACCGTCGTCCGCGTTTACGGAGATAACCGTTATCTCGTAAAGCCCCGCCTCCGAAAGCGTAAAGGTAAACCTGCGCCCCTTTTCGGCGGAATGAACCTCTATCTCACCATATAAATGCTGCAGCTCCGAGCTTACGGGATTTACCGTTACCGAGATTTCCGCACCCGCGGGTGCGCCGTGAATGTTAACCCAATTGAGGTAATTATCCGATTTCAGCTCGTATTTTATATCGTCGGCACGGACGTCGTTTGAAGGGAAAATGCTCTCCACAATGTTCATTACAATCGCTCGTCCCGCGACGCTGCCTACAAAATTCGCCGACCACTCTCCGTTAAGGTCGGACATAAAGCTTCCAACCGTGCCGTTTCCGTATTTATGCACCGCGTAAATCGGCACGTATTCGCCCATAAGGGGAACGGTGGCACCCTTTTTCGCAACCGTACCGTAATATCCGCTTAAGGTAGGAATGGCGTTGCTGTCTATTCCCGATAAAATCGGGCTTTTATCCTTAACCGTCAGTGCGAATTCCTTTCCGTACTGAATTTCGGGAATTGCCTCCTCGGTAAGGTCCTTGTACATAGTTCCCGAAAGAGAGCCCGCATCGCTGACGCCGTAGTATTTACCTCCGCCCGCGCTTGCCGCCTTTTGCATCTCCGCCTCATCTCTCGGGTCGTCTATGCCGACGGTCATAACCGACATTGTAATTCCCCTTTCCACGTTATCCTCTATATAACGCTGATAATCGTCGTAGGAATCGTTCGGCTTTCCGTCGGTTATGAGAATAAGATGCTTTTTCTCTACGTTGTTAATAAGCGCGAGGGCGTTACCCGCCTTCATAATCGCATCCGAAAACATAGTGCCGCCGCCCGCGTTGTCCTCCAGCTTTTTAATGGTCTCCGAGATAGTTTCCCGCTGCGATACGGGAAGAACGCTGAGCCTTTCGCTTGATGCCGTGCTGAAGGATACGATTCCGCAGTAATCCCTGTCGTGCAGGGCATCAAGACAGGAGCTCGCCCCCTCTATCGCGGCAGTAAGCTTTCCGGTGCTTTTCATAGAAAGCGAGGTATCTATAACAAGCATTACGGCAATCGGAGGGGTGTAATCCTCCGCATTAACGGGAAGCATATGCTTGAAGTAAACCGAGCCTTCTATATCGGCTCTGTTATATGCGTGCGGGACAAGCTCTCCGTCGGTGCCGTAATCGTTTCTTCCGCCCACGGTGAAAAGCCCGCCGCCAAGACTGTATACGTATTCGTTGAGCATAGCCTCGAAGCCAGAGGGCATATCCGAGTATGCGATATTCACGAGTATAATCTGCTCATATTCCGCCATATCGGTTATGCTTTTCGGAAAATCCGCAAGGTTTTCCTCCACGCTTATATCGGTTACGCTCTTGGTTTCGGAGAGGATTTCCTTTAATAATGCGGACTCCCCTTCGTATTTTTCAATGATGAGAATGTTTTCAAGCTCCTCGAGATTAACGTAGGTTTTGTAAACGTTGTTTTGCTTTACCGTATCCCGAAGCGGCTCGCCAAACAGGTCGTAATCGGTGACAAGCTCAAAGCTTAATTCGTGCATTCCTCGCTCCGAAAAGGTCAAGGATACCGAAGCCTCGTTACTGCCGTTTTTTATGCCTACTGCAGTCTCGCCAAAGAGGCTTCCGTTATCGTATACCCTGATTAGCGCTGCCTCCTCGCTCTCGGTGGAGCTGCTGCTTATAACAAGATTCACCTCAAAGGCTTCGCCGAGGACGATGTCCTTGCTGCCTATTTCCGCGCTTACTATTTGTATATCCGCGCACTCCTCCCCGACAAAGACGGCGGTATCCACCGTAATCCCCTCGGATACAAGGTCGTAGATGGACAAAAGCGCATCCCCGTCGGTTTCAAGACCGTCGGAGGCAACCAGGATTTTGGCGCTTTCCTTGTTTGTAAACAGGCTTGCGGTATATTTCAGTGCATCCGCAAGCGAGGTTGCCGACCCATCGGGATTTTCGGAGGTCAGATATTTCTCCATAATTCCGTCGCGATTTTTCGTCAGCTCCACGGCATAGGTGTGCCCGTTGCCGAATTTGACTATTCCGATTTTACAGCCCTCCGAGCTTACGTTTATTACAGAGCGTATAAGCTCCTCCTTTTCTGCAAGCTCGTCCGCGGAGCTGTCGGATACGTCGACGAGGATTATAAGCTCGTTATCCTCGTTCGGCACATCATAGCTGAAGCCGAGCCCCGACAGAAGATTTATAGCCAACACCATCGCGGTGATATGAAGCGTCATAGAGATTATTTTGTTCCGCGTAAAGCGATAATTTTTGCTTAAACGAAAATACGGAACAAGTGTCAAAAGCACCGCAGGAATGATAAGCAAAAGCAGCCAGGGGTACTTATAGGTTATTTGAAAATCCGACATACTCTACCCCTTTTAATAATTCTTTTTGATTTCCAGCAGCCACTCCGCAAACATAAGAGTGACAAGTGCCATCGCAAAATAAAGCAATGCGTCACGGTATTCGGTAATATAGAGCTCCTCCGCCTCTGTAAACGGGAGAGCCTCCACCGTTTTGGTCGTGTCCGATTCGGAGGCGGGAATTTTTACGAAAAAGCTTTCCTCGGGCAGCTCCTTTCCGCCGACCGTTGTCTGCGTCAGGGTGTATGTTGCGGGGCGGGTGGGGACAAATTCGCCGCTTGCGCCCTTGTATATCTCCTCTCTGCCGTCGCCCGACACCGTAAGCGTATCGCCCCTGCCGTTAAGACTTATGCTCTCCCCGACCTCAAAGACGTTGCCGCCGAGGGCTTCGGGAACGAAATAACCGAACATATTTAAAATCAAGGTTGAAAAATCGGGCAAGGCAATAAGGTTTGAATAATTCAGGTCAAACGCCCAAACCACAACCCTTGCTTCGGGGGTACTTTAAAGCCTCATTACAGGTCTTCCGTTAAAGAACATAAGCTCCTCGTAGCCCTCGCTCAACACGATATCGTTGTATTTCGCGATTGTTATACGCTGTGCAGAGGTGTATTTGGTAAGCTCGTGCGACGGTCCGTCGGTGAGAACGGAGCTGCTGTCAACCGCCAACGCGGAGCCAATCTGCAAATCCGAGCCAAGCGGCGCGGTTGTCGGGTCAACGAGCAAAACGACACCGTCGGTCGGAAGCACGTCGGGCATTTTATGCTCGAAAATGTAAATATCAAAGCCCTCGGTTGCAAACGGCTCGGATGCGCCGAGCATAGTAAGCTCTACGTCAAAGCTTTCTCTTTTGCTTTGGCGAATGCTACGCAAGGCACTCTCGAAGAAATTGTTCGGAGAGGATGAGGCGTATTGAATTTTCACAGGGCTTTTTTTACCGCCGTAAAGGAAGAAAAAGTTATCCTCCGCAAGGGAGTCCCTTACGCTTACGTATGCCTCAATATAGTCGTAGGAGTAAATAGCTCCCCCCGTAACGTCGTCGGAGGTGAATACAAGCTCCCTTTTTTCGGCTGACGGGTCAAAGAATTCGCCCTTTTCAAGAGTTACGGAGCTTGACGAATCGCCGTTAACTCCGTGTATCTTACAATAGACCGTAATAAAATCGGTTTTGCCGTAGCACGCCGCCTCTACCGTTATTCTGTAATGGTTATCGTTGTCAAGCTCGGCACGGCATCCGAGAATGCCGACGTTCCATTCCTCCGCGCTGGCTACGTTCACCACGCTTACGCCGTTTTTGTGTACGTAGTCCGTACCCGTGTAAAAATACACGCCCGCAGACGGGTTGGATTCAAGCACCGATTCCGCCAAAGTCATTGCAGCAGAAATATCTGCCGCAGAATATATACATCTCTCCTCCGCTTCGGCATAAAGAGCGTCAAGCGAATTGAGCGCGGTTGCCCTGTCCCCGCTTCCGAGTCTTGTGAAAACGAATTCGGGCGAATCGTCCGCAAGTATAAGACTTACCCGCGAGCCGCCGTCAAGCGTGCTTTCCACCTTTTTTCTCGCCTCGCTGACCGCGCGCTCGAACCTTGTGCCGTCCGAATCCTTTATCCTCATTCCCGCGGAGGCATCTATCACTATAACAGTTTCTCCCTCGTCCCTGCCGCCTACCGCCGCGATAACGGGGGTGGCAAGCATAACTCCGAGAGCTGTAAGTATCAGCACCTGACACAAAAAGGTCAGAAGGTTGTGTATTTTGCTTACGGGTATTCTTTGTTTTTTATATTTAAGGCTCTGTCGCCATATATACGTTGAGCTTATTCGCTTATTCTGATAATTCGGCTTGATTATATAAATTACAACTAGCACAATTAAGCTCGCTAAACCCAAAAAGCCAATGGGTGTCAGCCAATTCATTCCGTATTCCTGCCTTTAGTAATTATGAAAATTGCTTAACGGGGTTAAATTCCGTTAAAATACATCTCGAAAAATTCAATAACCTCCTCGGGAATGTCGGTTTCCGAGTCAAATATTCCCGTCGCGTATTGATAATAAAATTCAAGATAGTCCCTGTAATAGGTGGCACCGTCGATAAACTGGTTTCTGTCCTGCCATTTTCCGCCGCCGTTACCGTCGCCGTCGTCCTTGACGTTATCTCCGCCGATCTGATCGGAGCTGCCTCCGCCGCCCTCCTCGATAACGCTTCCGTACGGGAGGTCGTCCGCAGAGTCGCTGTCCTCCTCGTCGGGCGAGATACTGTCTATTTTTTCAAACACCGCCTTTACGGTGATATCCGAGTCAACGTTATTCTCGCATCTTTCGGGGCTTTTTTCCCCATCGCTCCAGCCGACAAACATCCATCCGTCCTCCGCAATCGCACGTACGGGCTCTGTCGATGCACCAAGCCTTGCACTTTGTGACTGCCTGCCTCTTATGTATCCACCGCCGTCAACCGTATATCTTACCTCAAAGCTGCCGTCTGCGCCCTGTGACATCAAATCTCTGCCATACGGGATTTTACCGAAGTGGGCAAAAAGACCGAGCATACCGAAGAAAAGCGAAACGGTTACAGTGACCGATATAACCGATGCAAAAAGCGGCGATACCTTAAATTTAATGCTTTCCGCAGGAAGCGCGGCAAGGCTTTCGAGGGCATCCCTGCGCTGAAGTCTTGCGATTTCGGAGCCGTCGTCATTAAGCTCCAGCATCGTTATTATTCTTTCCTCAAGTCCGTAGCGGTCAAGGCGTCCCGCCGCTGCCCTGTCGGTTAATCTGTACCTCAAAAGGTAGGTCGCGATGCCGAATGCGACACCGCCGCAAAGACCCGTAACCGCACCGAGCCATACCGCACCGAAGCCGAGCATCCAGTATAAAAGCGAAAAAATCCCGCCGACGAGAAAGCCGACGCCGACCCCCGCGAATACCGATTTCAGAATGCCGTGTGTCAAAAGGCGGCAGTAGTGCTTGCCAAAAATTTGCTTTACGTTCATCTATATGTTCCTTAACGAATTGAATTTCAAGGTTGATTTCAAATTTAAATCGCCATAAAAGGCAAAGAGCTCTAAAGCCTTCAAAAGCCGAAAATTGCTTGTAAAGAGCCGAAAATTGCTTGTAAAAAGCCGAAAATTGCTTGTAGACTCTGCATTGGGTGCGCTGTAAGGGGCAAATGCACCCGCCCCGTTGGGGGAGACCCGCAAAGAGCGAGCCTCCCTTTTGTTTTGGGGTTATTCACGCGCTTTTTCGCCGTCATCGGCGTTGCGCAAACGGGCTTGCGGTCATCGGACCGCCGTTTATACCCTTGTAAAGGTGACCTCGAAGCTGCCGGACTCTCTGCTTTGGTCCTTATATCCAACTCCGATAAAGTAGGTGCCCTCCTTCACAAAGGTGAAATCGTAGTTAATATCGTGGATTAAATCCGACGTTTTCGACGAATATTCAAGTATTACGTTTCCGTAAGCGTCGTAAATCCATATTTTGTGATAGCCCATACCCGACGGGGTTGCGATATTCCACACATCACCCGCCGCGGCGGTAAGCTTGAAGTAATTTTGCGTCCCCTTTGCCCTTATATCAACGGCAAGGGTGGCTGTGCCGAGAAGGTCGTGAGCATACTCCATTGACTGACCTCTCAAATATTTTTCAACGTATTCCGCCTCGTCCATATAGGCTGCATAAAGCTCGGTTTTTGACGAGCTGTAATACTCGGCGGGCAAGGGCTCACCCACAAGCTCCGCGTTATCGTACCAGCCCATAAATACCTTGCCATCAATGCTCGGTGTCGGGAGCTTTATCGGGTTGGAGGAAACGACGGGCTCGATAGCAGAGGCTCCGTTGGTGTTAAAGGTATAGGTGATTTCCGCGCCCGTATATCCGACGAAGACGGGGTGACCGTTATTCCAATTATTGGGCCACGTGTCGGGTATCGCCTCCGACATAAGGAGTATGGCGCGAAGATTGTCACAGCCGTCGAACATAAAGCTTCCCTGCAGGGTTACGCCCGACGGAACGATAACCGCCTGTACCGAGGTGTCCATCGAGAACATATACGGTGCAAGCTCATAGCTTCCGTCGGGTAATCTGATAACGCTTTCATCACCCTCGTAGCCGATGAGCCTTTTTACTCCCGAAACCGTGGTGAAAAGGAATTCTCCCTCTCTTTCGATAACAGAGCTTCCCTCCGTGGGGGTGAAAATATTCACCCTTGCACCGATGTAGGAGTTGATGTTTATGTAGTCAATGTAGGTATCCTTTGTTATATTTTCGATAGAGGATTCGTTATAAACCTCGTAGAGCTTTGCACATTTACTGAATGCGGCATAGCCAATCGTTTTAACGTTCCTCGGAATCGTTATGGAGGTAAGTCCGTAGCACTCCCTGAATGCATAAGAGCCGATTGAAACGAGTCTTTCGGGAAGCACGACGCGTCGTATCTGATAGCATCCGTCAAAGGCATAGCTTCCGATATTGAGAGCCGCGGTTCCGCCCTCCTCGAATATGACCTCCTTTATTCCCGTGGAGTATCTGAAGTTGCCCTCTCTGATTTCGACAACCTCCTTTGGAATGAAAAGAGTGGTAGAGGCGTATTTCGGCGGGAAATACACAATCAGGGTTTTGGACGCGTTGTATATAATTCCGTCAACAGACACAAGGCTTCTGTTTTCCTCGGCAACTTCAAACTCCTCCACCGAGCTTCCGCGGAAGCAATCCTCTCCGATTTCGCCGACCCCCGAGGGGATAAATATATGCGTCAAGGACGTACAGCCCTCAAACATCCTTTCGGGAAGGCGGTCGGAGCCCGTGTTCATTTCCACGCGGGAAAGAGAGGTACAGCCCGCGAAAGTGCCTTCGCCGAGCTTAACCGTTCCTCTGTGGATAACGATTTCGGAAAGCGAGGAGCAATCCGCAAAGGCAAAATTACCGAGTGTGCCAACGGTGGACGGAATACCAAAGCCGACAAGCGAGCTGCAGCCGCGGAAGGCGTAATCACCGATTACGGTGCAGAAATCATCCCCCTCGAAGCCGAACTCGGAAAGAGCCTTGCAGCCCTCAAAGGCTCCGTTGTCCTTTGCTCCGCCAAGCTCTCTTACAAGCGTGGGGACGGAGAAGCTCTTAAGCGAGGTGCAGCCGTAGAAGCAGCCCGCGGGAATAGCCTCCAGCTGTGAGCCCGATGCAAACGAAACGCTTTGAAGCTGCGAGCAGCCGTAGAAGGCGGAGGCTCCGAGCGTTTTAAGGCTTGCGGGTAGGTGAACGGTTTTGACGGAGGAGCCTTTAAACGCCTCCTTGCCGATGGCTTCAAGCCCCTCGCCGAAGACCAGCGACTCAAGCCTTGCGGCTCCGTAAAACACACCGTCGCCGACGGTAGTTATACCACTCGGCAGAATTACCGCAACAAGCGGAGTGCCGGCAAATGCATAGCCTCCGATAGCGGAAAGCTGATATACCTCGGCACTCTCAAAGCTCAAGAGAGCGAGCTTTGAATTGCGGAAGGCGTCGTTTCCTATGTAAGCCAGCCTTGCGGGAAGCTTTACCGCACCGACACCCGAGCCGCCAAAGGCTCCGTCACCGATAACGAGCTTTTTGCCCTCGCCCTCCGCGAAAAGCAGGCTTTCAAGCGACAGGGTATTCGAGAATGCGCCATCGCCGATTATTTCAACCGATACGGGAATTGTTACGGCGGTAAGCGCGCTGCAGCCCTCAAAGGCTCGCTCGCCGATTTCAACAAGTCCCGAGGGCAGGAATACGGTATGAAGGCTTTCGTTGCCAGCAAAAGCTCCCGCGCCGATGGAGAGTGCTTCCGAATTTACCGTATATTCCGCGTCTGTGCGTCCGTAGGGATAAAGCAGAAGTACGGTCTTGTCCTTGCTGTAAAGGACGCCGTTTTCCGAGCAAAGTCCCGCATTTTCGGACGGAACGTATATATTTTTCAGTGCCGTACAGCCGTCGAATACCGAAATATCGAGGCTTTCGAGATTTTTGGAGAGCGTTATGCCAAGGAGAGAGGACGCATTGTTAAACGCACCTTCTCCGAGCGAGCCGACACCCGAGGGAAGCGTTATGCTTTCGATAGCGGAAGCACCGTAAAAGGCATAGTCGCCGATATAGGAGAGATTGCTCTTTCCCGCGAAGGTGACGGAGCTGACGCCGTTACAGCCGAAAAAGGCGTAGTCCTGTATTCTCGTTACCGAGGACGGAATAACAACGTCGGCAGAAAGCGAGGTCGGGCAGTAAACAAGCTCGCCCAAATCCGCGGTATAAAGCACACCGCCACTGACCGTGTAGGGGCAGCCCTGCTCGCAGCCTATATCCGAGAGGGAGCGCGCACCGTAAAATACCAGCGCGCCGTTTGCGAGGGGCGGGATAACCGAGCCGTCCGCGCTTACGTAGGACGAAAGCCTTGCGGGTAATTTGATTGACGTGAGCTGCGACTGGTTTTCAAAGGCACCGTAGCCTATCGTCAAGGGATAGGAATTAAAATCGGTAAGGAAGGTGATTTCGGTAAGCCTTCCGACGGATACCGCAAATGCGTAATCACCGATACCGAGTCGGTTGTAAAGCGAGCCGTATTCCTCTATCGGCTCAAGATTTCGGACGGTTGCGGGAACGGTAAAGCTCACAAGCTGCGACTTGTAGAAGCAGAACGCACCGATTGTTGCGAGCCTCGAATCGGCAGGCAGGCTTACCCTGAAGCCGAAATCACCCGATTTTGTAAAGCAATAATCCCCGAGTGCGATGACGTTGGGCGAAAGGCTGACCTCCGTAAGCCGTGTACAGGAGGCAAAGACGTTGCCCCTTTCGACAGAGAACATCTCCACCCCGTCGCTTTCGTATTTTCTGCGATATGCCGTACCGATTGTAAGGTCGGGCGAATCATCCGTTCCAAGAAAGCTTACGGTGGTAAGCATCTGACAGTTTTCAAAGGCACGCGCACCGATGGTATGTACCGAGGCGGGAATCTCAAGCGTGCTTATCGGCACCTGATAGGTATATGCGGATGCGGCAAAAGCGTATGCACCGATTACCTCAAGAGAGACGGGGAGCGTCAGCTCTGCAAGGTTATAGCACTCGTAGAAGGCATAGTTACCGATGCTCTTTACCGAATCGGGAATAATCGCGGAGGTTATTTTTGCATTTTTGTAAAAGGCAAAGTCGCCGATTGAGGTAAGCGCAGAGCCTTCCGCGGTGAATTTTACGTCCATAAAGCGATGTGCGGTGACGTAAGACGTGCTTAACGTTTCGCCCGAGAAGCAATATTCGCCGATTGACACAACGCTCGCAGGTATGACGAGCGCCGCGCCGTTGTCGTTGCTCGGATTATAAAAGGCATAGCTTCCGATAGACTCAAGACCGTCGTTTAAAAGAATTTTTTTGTAGAAAACTTCGGCAAAGGCATAATCGCCGATTGATTTTGTATGCGGGGGGAGAGTGAAGTCGTATCCCTCAAACCTCGCCCCTTCAAATGCGGATTTGGCGATAACAAGCTCGTCGGCATATACGTCGCCCATAAACACAATTCGGTCTATGTCCGTGTTCTTGAATGCCTCCTCTCCAATGTAGGAAACCGTGTTGGGGATAACGAGCGCGGTGAGCGACCTGTTGCCCGCAAACACTCCCGCCGCGACAGAGGTAACGGTATCGGGAATTGCGTATTCACCGCCCTTTCCCTGCGGGAAATATATAATTTCGGTTTTATCCTTGTTAAAGACAACGCCGCCCTGGCTTGTGAAATAGGGGTTGTTTTTATCAACCTTTACCTCCTTTAGGGAGGTACAACCGCCGAATATACCGGGAATAACCGACACGTTGGCGGGTATATTTACCGTTGTAAGGGCGGTACAGCCGCCAAACACGCCTTTACCGAATTCAAGCGCCCTTTTTCCACCCTCGAAGCTCACACTTTCAAGCCCCTTGCAATTCTCGAATGCGCCGTCCCTGATTAAGACGACCGACGACGTTATAGTAAAGCCCTTAAGAGAGGTACAATTGAGAAAAGCTCTCTCGCCGATAACCGAAATCTGACTGCCCTCCTCAAACATAACCTCCGAGAGGGAGGTGCAATTCGCAAATGCCCTGTCACCCACGGTAACCGAGCTGAAGCCCATTCCCTTAAAGGTAAGCTTGCCGATTTGAATTGCCGAGAAGGCGTATTCTCCGATATATGTTACCGTATTCGGAATAACAATCTCGGTTATGAGGTCACAGCCGACAAAGGCACCCGATGCAATAGACTGTGTACCCGGGGCAATGTTAACAACACCGCGCTTTGCCGTGGGACAGTATATAAGCTGCCCTCCGTCTGCGGAATATATCATTCCGTCAACGACGCTGTAATAGTGAGAGCCGCTTGCCACCTTTACCGATTCGAGAGCCGTACAGCCGACAAAGGCATAATCCGCACTCTCGCAAAAGGCTCCGCTTGAATTGAGATAGTATTTGCTCAAATCCAAGGAAGAAAGGCGAGTGGGGAGGGTTATATTTTCAAGAGCCGTACAGAATGCAAAGGCTCTTTTTCCGATGGAAAGCTCCTTTTCGGTATCGCCGCGCGAGAGCGCAAAGGCTACCGTTTTCAAAGAGGCGGCACGGTTAAAGGCATCGTTTCCGATTTTTGTAACGTCGGCAGATACGGTAACCGAAGCAAGAGCCGAGTCTGTGAACGCTCCCTCCGCTATTTCACCGATTCCGTCGGGGATAACGTAGCTCCCCGTTCTGCCCGCGGGCATTCTCAAGATGGCTGCGCCCGTGGACCTGTTCTCTATGAGAACGCCGCCCTCCGATTTGTATTTCGGAGAGCCTACACCCTCGACCGCATACACGTTTATGTCGGTGAGCGACGAGCAGCCCGCAAAGGGGTCAAGCCCCGAAATCACCTCCACCGTCGCGGGAATGCTTACCGTTTTAAGACCGATACAGCCCGCAAAAGCTCCGCCGTCAATCATCGCAACAGGCAGGCCGTTATGGTAGGCGGGCACGGTAACCTCCGCAACAAGCGAAATTCTCGGACCCATAGATACGGCGTAGGCATCACGTCCGTTAACCTTTACCTTGTTAAAGACGAGCGTTTCGTCTATCCAAAAGGCGTAAAGCTCCTTTCCGCCGACGGTATTCCACGGAATAAGACTGTTTCCAAGGGGGTCGGTGTACTGTGTACCCTTTCCGTACGGTGCCTCGAACCATCCTCCGAAGGATAGGGTGACTTCATTCGCCACGGGGATTTCAAGAGTATAGTCGCTTCCGTATTCGACAGTGCCGTTAGCTCCGCCGCCCGTACCGCCAAGTCCGTAATTGTATACTATTTCGTATTTTTCGGGGAGGTAATATGCGTAAAGCGTGATGCTTTCCTTGATTTCAAAGAACTGCTCGTCAATTCTTTTGCCGTTTGCGGCAGCTCCGCCCGGAACGTTATACCAATCCAAGAAACGGTAGCCCGCCCTTTCGGTAAGCGGAAGGGATATTTTATCTCCCGTTGCCAAGTATACGGTATTCACCGCGGTGCCTCCGAGGGTATCGAATACAACGGAATGGGCAACAACCGAAATTTGCGTCCATTCCGAAGCGCCCTCACCGTTAACAAAGCGAAGCTTTATTATGTTTTCACCCGCTTGCGTGAGGGGGAGCTTTACAAGGGTCGCACCCCTTACCTCCTCTGCGGGGAAATCGTTTATCTTAATTTCGTAATAATCCGCCTCTATAACGCAGTCCCAATAAAGCACACCGTCGGAATAGGTCGGCTCTGTGCCCACAAATCCGCTGTGACACACTATGGGTGCGGACCACGCCGATGCCGTATCTCCCACGGCACGGATTTTAATTTCATAGGAATTTCCGTTTTCTATATTGACAATTGCGGAGAGGTCAAGGCTGTTCCCCGCAGCCGAGTAGATGCTTCCGTTAACCGAAAGCTCGTAGCCGACGGCTTCGTCAACCTCCGCCCAGGTGATGAGCGCTCCGTTAACCGAGAGTCCGTCGGGGGTGGGGATTGTCACCTTTCTTACCGTTGTTTTTGAGGGTGCGGGGGATAGATATCCCTCCGCAACGGGATAAACGCTTACGCCGATTTCGCCGGCACGACAGCACCCGAGGTCAAGGGTGACGGTGGCACCGTTGATTTTAAGCAGGTGGTTGTGGCTTTCTCCGCAGTCGACGCTTACCGTATAAAAATCCGCATTTTCAACCGAATTCCAGGTTAAAACCGAGTCCTCGCCGTTCCAATTGAAGCCATCAACGGCGGAAAGCTCCCGCTTATAAATAAGCTCGTCGGAAACCGAGGTCAAAAATCCGTCGGCAACCGCCTTTACAGTAAATTTTATTCCGTCCTTCGCCATAGGACAGTTAGCAAAGCTAAAGGTTCTTGAGCTTCCGTTATCGACGTCGGTGTGAATGTGATTTTCATTGCCGCAGACCACGGTGACGAGATAACGCTCTGCTCCGTCGACGCCGTCGTAGACAAGAAAGCTTCCGTCCGAAACGAAAAGTCCGCCAACCTTATCAAGTCCCTTGTTGACGTATGTATAATACGCCTCCGAATTGTCCTCCGCAGCGGTGCTTGCGTTGGCAACGACCTTTACGGAGAAAACGCCCGCGGGGTAGTCCGCAAACGGAATATCGATTTCAGAGTTGCTTACCGATTTGGATAAAAGCACGCTTCCTCCCGCATCGGTTACGGTTACGTCGTAAGAACGAGCGCCCGATACCGCACCCCAGGAAACGCCGCCCGCAGAAACGGTAAGCGAGGGGGGCAGAAGCACAGTGCTTTCGGTCGAATACCAAAGGGCGTATACGGTTGTGCTTGAGGTAATAACGACGTCCTCGCTCAACCGATAGGAGAGTCTTTCCGCATTGTTATCCGTGCTTATCCACCAGCCGTTGAAGACAAAGCCGCTTCTTTCGGGTATGGGGGCGTCGAAAATCCTGCCTCCGATTGTCGGAATAGCAGCAAAGGCTTCGCCGTCGGTATATCCGACGTCAAAGGACACGGTATATTCGCGTAAGCCGTTATCGTCTATCCACCTTGCATAAAGGGTCAGGTCGGAGGTAACTATGTCCGAGGCAAAGGTAAACGGCAGCTTGAATTCGCTGTCCATATACCAACCGACAAAGAGGTAATTTTCCTTGACGGGGTCGGCGGGCTTTTTAACGGTCTGTCCGTTGGTAACGGTCACGGCGGCAAGCTTGCTTCCGCCGTCGGTTTCAAAGCTTACGGTATAGTCAACCCTTCTGAAAAGGCGCAAGGCAGCACCGTTATAGCTTAAGGTCACGGTGGCATTTTCATATACCGCAACGATGCTTTTTTCGCCATCCTTGTCAAAATCAAGAGTAATCGACGAGCCCTCAAGTCGGTAGTCGCCCGTAAGCGATAGCCCGTCGAGGACGAAAAGAAATTTTCCGGTTTCCTTTAAGGTAAGCTCGCACTCGCCCCCGCCGATGCTATAATAGCTACCGACAGCCGAGGGGTCAAACCTTTCCTTCGGGCGGTTTGTGCGAAGCAGCGAGGATATAATAAGCACCGCGGCAACGGCAAGCGCCGCAACGGCGAGAAAAACAGCCGCAATCAGAATTATTTTTCTTTTGCTTGCTGTCGAATCCTCTGAATTCCTGTTTTTTATTGGATTTCCCATTCGGTAATACACTCCGTTTTTCTTTATGACGCGGTTGCGTCAATATTAACCAAAGGTTAATCGGTAACAGCCTCCGCAAAGGTCAGTCCCGCATTTTCCTTTGTATAGGATTCCATATCCGCCTCTCCCATATCGAGAGCATACTCTGCATAGAGGGCGTCCCAATCCGTCTTTTCCACATCAACGGCGGTTCCGTTTTCCAGCTTGTAGTATCTCTCCACGAGGTCGGAGGAGTCGTACTCAACCCCGATTGCGGTCAGGCATTTAAGCTCTGTGCCATTGATTTCATAAACGAAATATTCGCTGTTGCTTTCATTTCCCTCTATTATTCCTACCTTTACGTGAATGCGTCCGTCCGCATCGATAAACGCCCGTCTTACGTCGGTGTAGGAATCAAGAAGCGCGGGGCTCCCGTCAAGCTCTGTGAATATCGCGAGAACGGCGTAATTGCTGTCAAGGAGGATAAGCTCCTGTATTCCGTCCTTGTTAAGGTCCGCCCTTGCAAATCCGAATTTCGCGTTGCTGCTCGGCACAAGGGCACAGGCGGCAAAAATCCTGTTATAAATGACGAAATCAGCCTCCGAATTAAACCTCATACCCTCGTCGTAATCTCCCGCAATCCATTTGCTGCGAGTGAATTTTCCGCCCGCAGCCTCCGAAAGCATAAGACCAAAGGTCTTAATTATCGCATCGTAGGAGGAATAATCGGCAACGAGCGTTGTAACGAGCGAGGTTGTAAGTGCAGGATTGTAGGTAAGATTGTTAAGCTTTGTAAGTCGGGTGGGATTTTCCCAATAATAGGAATAATAGTCCCTGATTTCCTTATATTCCTCGTAGGTCAGAGAGGATTTGTTCCCGTCCCCGTCTACAATGTAATGAACGTCGTCGCCCTGTGTTGCATAGTCGGCATCCGAATCCTCCCAGCCGTAGGAAATGCCAACAAGCCTTCCGCCCTCAAGACGGGTGATATGGTATCCGAGGAAGATTTGTCCTCCGTTAGAATCAAATTCCTTTGTGTTAAACAGCACAAGACCGTTCTGTCCGAGGTAGCCCATCCCCTGCTGAAAGGCTGCGACGGGTGTCGGAGTCTTGTCAACGAGAGTGAATATGGCGTAAAGGCTTTTCGTGCTTTCCGTCAAAAGCAGCTCAACGTATCCGTCCGAATCAAGGTCCATATAGGTGTAGCCAAACTTGTTATAGGGCTGGAATTGAGCAACAACCTCATAAAGAACGTCCACAAACGGAGGCTCGTCCGTTCCTCGGGGAGGAAGCTCCTCGTTCATATATTTATAAAGAACGAGGTATTGGTATTTTTCAACGACTTTGTTGTAGTATTCTCTTCCACCGTCGGCGGGAATATAATCCTCGTCAACCGCTGCACAATGGACGCATGCGCCCTCGAAGAAATAGTGCGTGCAGACAATTTCGCACTTTGCACAAACGCTGTCGACAAATACGTGACGGCAGGGAATGCCGCAGGTAACGCACGCCCCCTGCGAGTAGCTGTGCAGGCAAACGGTTTCGCATTCGGCACAAACACCGTCGGTAAAGGAGTGAGTGCAAATCTTTATACACTTGATACAAACGCCGTTTATGTAGCTGTGAGCACAGAGAGTGCCGCATTTCGAGCAGACCCCGTCGGTATAGCTGTGCTCGCAGGGCGGAATGTAATTCGGGTCGCTCTCTCCGCAAGAGGTGCAAGCCCCATCCGAAAATGTGTGATTGCAGGGCGGAACATATCCCGGGTCCTTTTCCCCGCAAAGCTTACACGCACCGTCGGCAAACTCGTGCTTACACCCTTGGCAGGCGGCAAGCATTGCAGTAAGGAGAAGCACAACGGCAAAAAGACAAATCAATTTGTAGGCAAGCTGTTTTTTCATTTTGTACCTCAATAATTATAAATAAATGTATTATATCACACACGCATAATTATGTCAAGAGAAAAAGGAAAATAGCTTTACTTCAGCTAACCTTATCGTCAAAGCACTCCGCAATCGCCCAAAAGTGCCACCCCGTGTTAAATTTTCCCCAAAATTCGGGGGGATAAAAACCGACACCGTTACAGACAAGAAAGTCAAATCCCGCCTCGACGTACGATTTACAGCAACAGCATCAATTAACGGTGAATTATCCGAAAGTCACTGCACGCAATAAGCATAATTGTAAATTATTCTTTACATTTACGCCGTTGTATTCTTAAAATTGTAACTTATTGTTGGCAAAAATGATAAAAGCTAAAAAACCGCTTACCTGCAAAAAAACGAAGAGCGAATGCTTGTAAGGAGGCAAATCGTAAAGCAAAGCACGACGTTACCCGTGCTTTCGCGAAGAGTTGCCGAAAACATGGAAGCGACGCGTTCGATTTCCTCATTATCCGCGCCCCTTTATTACCCGTTGTCCGTTTCGCCCATTACCTTCTTCTTTCTTCTCAAAGGGCAAATTTTCAGCAGCCGTGACCCGTTTTCGTTTTTCCGACGCACAAGGGAATAATATTTCAAAAATGAATATTTATGCACCGCCGTTATTATCACTTCTGCGCCCATTGTGAACAAACGGTAAATTTTAGCTTTGCAGATTGAAAAAATTTTAACAAACTTTTTTCGCGCTTAATCCTCTTTTTTGTAATAAAAGACAAAATTAGCTTATTTGCAGTTTTTTTACACTTTTTTTCTTGACTTAAATTGACAGAATTTGTATAATATCATAGCGTGTGCTTTTTTACATACGCGCACAAGAAAAATTCGAGGAATTAAAATGCAAAATCTGAACACCACAACTCAAAAAAGAAATGGCAAAACATTTACGAAGCTTACCTCCCTGCTTCTGTTTATAGCATTGCTGATACAAGCCCTTTCGGTTTGCTGCTTTGCTATGGCGGACGGCGGCGTCCTCTTCGGCGACCCGTCAACCGGTAAGGGCGGTATCCTTAACGGAATTGGAAGCTTTAACAGCGACGAAACAATCGTCCAGCTTAAAAAGGACCTTATCGCTTCAATGAACAAGGACCTTGTTAAGAGGGTAGAGGATTATCAGCTCAAGGGCGAGGTGAGTGCAATCGTCACCTTCTCCGACAGCTCGCTTATATCCGCTTACACAAGCTCTACGGCGGTAAGAACGATGAGCTTTGCCGACTATCGCAAGTCCGAATCCGCACTGAACCTAAAGAGTGCGCTTTCAAGCAACCAGTCAAGCGTGCTTGCTTCGCTTAAGTCGGCGGGGCTTATCGATGAGGTTGAATACAATTACTTCAACATCATGGACGGCGCGGCGGTCAAAACTACATACGAAAATCTTGAGGCAATCACGCAGCACAGCGGAATTGAAAGAGTAATGGTATCCAACACCTATCTCCCCGCTGTTGCGGTTGACAACCCCGTAGACGTATACGAGACAGGTATATTCAATAGCAGCGATATCCGCTTCACCGGAAAGGGCACAATCGTTGCGGTTCTCGATACGGGCTGCGACTATACTCACAGCGCGTTTACCTCCTATACCGTTCTCGAGCCCGCTTTTGACAGAGCGAGAATTGAGGGACTTCTCGACAAGACCGTAGCATTCAGCTACGACAATTCTCTTGAGGCAAGAGAGGTATACTACGGTAACATCACCGGCGGCAAAATCGCATTCGGCTACGACTACGCCGACAAGGACCCCGATATTATGCCCTTCTCGGAAAGCCACGGCACTCACGTTGCGGGCGTTATCGGCGGCAAGGACGATACCATCACGGGCGTTGCAATCGACACGCAGTTTGCAATAATGAAGGTATTCAGCGACTACAAAGCGGGCGCGGAGGACGACGACATCCTTGCGGCTCTTGAGGACTCGGTTACCATCGGCGTCGATGCAATCAACATGAGCCTTGGTACCTCCTGCGGCTTTACGCGCGAGGTCGACGAGCAGTACAAGAACGAGGTTTACGACAGAATCAGAGAGGCGGGCATTTCCCTCATAGTTGCTGCCTCTAACGATTACAGCAGCGGTATGGGCGGCGAAGAGGGTAACACCAACAAGACCGAAAATCCCGACTCCGCGACCGTCGGCTCTCCCTCCACCTACGATGCGGCAATGTCTGTTGCATCAATTAACGGCCGCAAAGAGAAGTATATGCTCGTAAACGGCAAAACCGAGGTGTTCTTTACCGAAGCATTTAATATGAGCTCCGAGGAATACGATTTCTTCGAGATGCTTGGTATAAATAAGGATAATCCCCACGCAGAATTCGAATACGTAACCATTCCCGGAAACGGTTATCAGATCAACTATATCGGTCTTGAGATGGAGGGCAAAATCGCCCTTGTAAGACGAGGCGATATAACCTTTGAGGAAAAGGTGCAGTATGCACGCGAGGCAGGCGCGGCAGGCATTATCATATACAATAACGTTTTCGGCTCGATTTCAATGACGGTTGGTAACAACCTCCAGATTCCCGTCGTTTCAATCAAGTCGGATCGTAGCCATGTCGTTCTGTGAGCCAAGGAGTTGAACAACTTGCTTGTCTTCCTAAGACCGCTTGGCCTCCGACTTGGCGCGGCAGGCATTATCATATACAATAACGTTTTCGGCTCGATTTCAATGACGGTTGGTAACAACCTCCAGATTCCCGTCGTTTCAATC
>JAZSHN010000134.1:0-8690 GCA_045533315.1 Eubacteriales bacterium
GCAGACTGGCAGGAGGTCTGGCACTCGCCGCATCCGCCGGTCTTGGTGGTCTTTGCAATATCCTTGGTTTCTACAGTCTTGATTCTTTTCATTGTAGCTTCCTCCGAATTAATTTCTAATTGATGTAATTATAGCACAGGCGCGTGTAGCTTGTCAAGTGAATATATTAATTTTTTTCGCATGCCAGAATGCCGCGAATTGCATTCTCTATATCCGACTCAAGCCTTTCTCTCGGAATTTGCATTCCGTTTTCAAACCACTCGACAACAAGAAGCGAGCTGCCGCCCACAATCATGCTTGCCGCAACCTCGGTGGAGAGGGCATACTTGCTTCCGCTTGCCACCGACTCGTTGATTCTTTGCACCGCATCCTTGAAATTGCTTTGTATAACAACGTTTATGAATGGCTCTCTCATCTGGCTTGCGAGAATGTTTTTGACAATCTCCGGGTGTGAAAGCACATGGGTGATTGTGCTACTTATGTATTTTGAAAAGTATTCCGCAAGGGTGATGTGCTTGTTATCCTCGGTAATCATTTTGCGGAATTGCTCGCGAAATCTCGTTACAATACCTACAAGGAAATCCTGCTTATCCCTGTAATGCTTGTAAAAGGTCGCACGTCTTACCATAGCCCTTTCGCAAAGCTCGTTGATTGTTATACTCTCGTAGCTCTTTTCTGCGAGAAGCTCGTAAAATGCGCGGAAAAGCGCGGCCTTTGTCTTTTGAACTCTTAAATCCTCTTTCATAAAAACCTCCAAATGTCAAAAACCAAAATGAATTATAGCACACGCCTTTGTAAAATGTCAAGTAATTGACACGTTTTTTTGCAAATCTCGAAAAACGTATTGCAATCCGAGTTAAAATAATATATAATATTTGCATATACCCGAAGGGGATATTGAACACATGTGAAAAATAATGAATTTTCACGGAAAGGAAAGTTATGTTAGAAAAAAGACTTTGTGAAGAGATTCTCGGGATTGCAATGTCGGGCGGCGCGGATTTTGCCGAAATATATTGCGAATATACCCGCAACGGAAGAATCTCCTATGTTAATAAGAGGGTGGAGGCAATCTCCGATGAAACCGTTTCGGGTGTCGGTATCCGCGCATTCAGGGGAACGGCTACTGTATACGGCTCTACCTCGGATATTTCCCGCGCGGGACTTATCAAGTGTGCGCGCTCGGTTGCGGAGGCAATGGGCGAATGCCGCGAGGGGGCAAGCATCGTACTCACCGAGCGCATTTTCCCGAACATTCATCCCGCACGTATCGTTCCGTCGGGTGCGGACATCGGCTTTAAGTGCGACCTCGTACGCTCCGCCTGCGACGCGGCATACGGATATTCGGATAAAATTGTACAGGCTGCGGGCAATCTCATAACCGTTGACCATACCGTACAAATTGCTAATACGGAGGGGCTTTTCACCTCCGACCGTCACGTACGCTCGCGTATGGCGGTAAACGCAATTGCATCAAACGGCACCGAAACCCAGTCGGGAAGCTGCTCGCCGGGGCGCGGAATGGGACTTGAGGTATTTGAAATGTTCACCCCCGATTATATCGGTAACGAGGCGGCACGCCAGGCAATCGTTAACCTCGGTGCAAGCTATTGCCCCGCAGGACAGATGCCCGTCGCTATTGAAAGCGGCTTCGGCGGAGTTATCTTCCACGAGGCGTGCGGCCATTCTCTCGAGGCGACCTCCGTCGGCACGGGCTGCTCTCAAATGTGCGGAAGGCTCGGGCAAAAAATCGCGAATGAAAAGGTTACCGCCATTGATGACGGCACTATTGCGGGTGCTTGGGGCTCTGTCAACATTGATGACGAGGGTAATCCCACGCAGCGCAACGTTCTCATTGAAAACGGTGTGCTCAAGAGCTATATGATTGACCGCCTCGGCTCTCGCAGAATGGGTATGCCTATGACGGGTAACAGCCGCCGCGAAAGCTATCTCTACGAGCCTACCTCCCGTATGACGAACACCTTTATCGACAACGGACCCGATAAAAACGAGGATATTATCGCCTCTATGGAATACGGACTTTATGCAAAATCAATGGGCGGCGGCTCTGTCAACCCCTTGACGGGCGCGTTCAACTTCTCGGTTAACGAGGGATATATTGTCCGTAACGGAAAGATTTGCGAGGCGGTGCGTGGCGCGGCTCTTATCGGCACGGGCTCCGAGATATTGCAGGATATCGATATGGTCGGTCAAAACCTCGCAACAGGTCAGGGAATGTGCGGCTCCTCGTCGGGAAGCGTTCCTACCGACGTCGGACAGCCCCTTATCCGCGTATCCAAAATCACGGTGGGAGGTAGATAATATGAACTTTGAGCTTATAAAAAACACACTCGTAGCATCTCTTGAAGAAAAAGGAATTGCGGAATACGAAATATACTATATGTCGGGTGCGGATAATACGGTCGGCACTCTTAACAAGGAGGTTAACGCCTTCTCCTCCTCCGAAAACGGCGGTCTTTGCCTCCGTCTTGTAAAGGACGGCAAAATGGGCTACGCCTCCACCGAGCTTATGACAGAGGGCGAAATGTGCGAGCTTGTTGACAGGGCGATTCAAAACGCCGTCGCAACCGAAAAGCCCGATAACGTCGGAATTTATAAGGGTGGAGAGGAGTACGAGGAAAATCGCATTCCCGTTTTTGCTCCCGTTTCCACCGCAACGCTCCGCACCGCGGCAATAAAATCGGGCGAAGCACTCTTCGGCGAAAGCGAAAGGGTACAGCTTGGCACAGAAAGCCAGGCAATATCCTCGGGCTTTGATATTCGCATCGTTAACTCACACGGAATTGACCTTTCCTGCAATTGCGGCATCAACGCACTCGTTGGCTCTGCGGTTGTTATGGATAACGGAGAAATGCAGGCGGATTACAGTCTGAAGGAGTTTAACGAGAGCAACGTCGACTCGGTTATAAAGGAGCTTGCAAAAGAGGCGGTGAGCGAGGCTCTTGCCAAAATCGGTGCGGGACTCGTTCCATCGGGTAAATATAACGTAGTTATATCGGGAAAGCAAATGCGCTCGCTTATGTCGGTATTCTCCTCCGCCTTTTCCGCAAAGGCTGTAATCGACGGTATGTCCCCCATTTCGGGCAAGCTAGGAGAGGCTATTGCCGCCCCCATCGTAACGATTACGGACGACCCGCAGAGAGAGGGAAGCTCGGTCGGACTTACCTTTGATGCGGAGGGTGTGCCTACCCACCGTCACGAGGTTGTCGGTGCGGGCGTGCTTAACACCTTCCTTCACAACAGGGAAACCGCAAGGGAGATGGGTGCGAAAACTACCGCAAACGCATCGAAGGCGGGATATTCCTCGCCCATCGGCGTCCGCCCTCATTCCTTCTGCATAGAGGCGGGGGATAAAACAAAGGACGAGCTGCTCGCGCTTGCGGGTGACGGAATTTACGTCACTGAAATCAAGGGACTTCACGCGGGAGCTAACCCCATTACGGGCGATTTCTCGCTTGAATCCGCGGGATTTATGATTAGAGAGGGTAAAATCTGCGAGGCGGTAAAATCCTTTACCGTTGCGGGCAATTTCTTTGAGCTTTTGAAGAATATCGCCGCCCTCGGAGACGTTATAGAGCGCGGAGTTCAAACGGGATTTACCGCATTCGGCTCGCCCGACGTGCTTGTTCCCGATATGTCGGTTGCGGGCAAATAAAAACCTGAGCCAAACAGACCGAACAAACGGCAAAACAACAAAAGTATACACCCCGTGTCGCGTTTTTGCGACACGGGGTGCTTTTTATAAACAATTATTCGCCCGTCGGGATTAACAGTAAATGTAAATAATAATTAACAATCCGCAGCATCGTTCCTCAAAATATCAAGAATAAAGCCGATGCCGAAATCGGGATTTGCCTCTACCTCGTCGATAAAGTCGTAAATGTTGGAGTCGGAATATTCAATGTTTCGCGAATAGTCAACCGCCTCCTGTGCTACGGTGTTGCCGCTGAAAAACGCGAGCGAAAGCACAGTGTATGCCGATACGGTGGCAAGCTGCACCGCGGCGTATATGCTACCCGCCTCTGCCCCCGTCATAATATGGCGGTAAAGGAAATAGTGGAGCAAGGCGAAAAAGCACTCTCTGTTATCGGTTATGTAATCGCGGATTTCCTCTGCACGTGATGCGCCGTCGTATATCGCGTCCTTAATTCGTGCGTCGTATCCGACGTCAAGCACCTCAAGCCCGCACAACAGTCGTACAACCGCCTCTATTTCCACCTCCCTCGGCGCAAAGTCAAGCCGCTTTACCCATCGCGACAGAAAGTAATCCTTTTTAATCGCGGCTTTATCCGCGGGGCATCTCAAATTCTCGAATACCCAATCCGCAACAGTTACCCTTGAATGGAAATTCGCAAAAGCGACAATTCCACGCACCGAGGCTGCTCTCCCAAACTCAATCACCGCATCAAGGAAGGCGCGGCAGGCGTGAAGAATAGGCTCGTCCTCGCCACCGTCAATATCTATTTCGCCTATTTCGTAAACGCCGTGGTCGCCCGCCGAAAGTATAAGCTCTGCCGCCGCAGGGCAGGCAAGCCCGACGCCGACCTCGCACCTGTCGGGATAAACGTTATAAAACCTCGGATGCTCGCGGCATATCTCGGGTATCATTTCCTCGCCGCATTCGGCAATTACGGAGCAAAGGTTGTCCTCCCTCAAATTCATACAGCGTTCACCGCAGGAAAGCTTGAAATGCGGACACTCTCCGCTGCGGTCGATGCTTTCGCTGATTTTTTCACCTATCTCGCCGCCGAGAGCATCATATTTCTTTATCGCGTCCTCGTCGATGTCTATTTCCCAGCCGATACAGCAGTTCCTTGGGCAAGCTCCGCCAATACAGCGAAAGCTCCCGCAATATTGTCGCGCGTAAAGCTTCATAGTACCCCTATTTTAACACGGGTGGGCATATTTTGATATACCCACCCGCAAAATCCTTTTTTAAATCAATCGGTTTCATTAATGCGTATGTAAATTATAGTTTACACTATTGCTTGCGTTATGTCGCAAGGGAAATCACCTCGCCGACCTCGGTATCAAGAGCAATCTCGTTCTTATCTATAACGATGCTTTTCTCGCCCCTTGTCAGCGTCATTCCTTCAAAAGCCCCCTTGATGCGAAGCTTTCCGCCCGCGCGAGCCGTGATTTTCACCTCGGTGGGCTTGCCATCGCGAAAGGCACAGTCAACCGCAAAATTACCCCTTGCAACCATGCCCTTAAATTCGCCGCTTTTCCACTCGTCGGGGAGTGCGGGCAAAAGCCTGATGTAGCCGGAATGGCTCTGTAAAAGCATCTCCGAAATTCCTACCGTAATGCCGAACGAGCCGTCAATCTGAAACGGCGGATGCTGTGTCCAAAGGTTTTCGGTAACGTAATTTTGCATAAACCGCTTTAATATTCGGTAACATGACTCCCCGTCGCCAAGCCTTGCATAGCAAAGAAGCCTGTGCGATGCCGACCAACCCGACGAGCCGTCACCCCTGCGTGCAAGAGTGTAGGCTGCCGCATTCATATGCTCGGGCGTTTCTTCATTTATGGAGCAACCGGGATAAAGCGCAACCATATGCGAGATGTGCCTGTGCTTTTCCTCGCCGATGTCGCCGTAATGCTCCTCCTCGCGGAATTCCTTTATCTGACCGTCAAGGCCGATAAGAACCGGGTCAAGCTTGTCAATCTGCTCTCGAATTACCTCAAGCAGAGGCTCGTTTATACCGAGAATTTCAGCAGCCTCAATCGTACGCTTGTAGTTTTCGTAAATCATCTGCTGGTCGAATGCACAGCCGACGGTTTGGTAATATTTTCCGTCCTTTCCGAATTGCTCGGGGGATGCGGAATGGGTAACAAGATACTTCTCACCGTATTTTTCAAGCGTTCGAGAGAAGAAAAGCGACATATCGCGAAGCACGGGGTATGCCTTTTCGCGAAGGTAATCAACGTCGCGGGTGTAATCGTAGTAATCCCAGAAAAGCAGTGAGGTGAACGCGCCCGTGCCGGGACCGGAGTGCCCGCCCGCACCATCAACGTGATATGGCCATGCACCCGTGCCGATAATCCAACCGTTTTCGTTTGGCTTAATTTTGCGGTCGGGAAAATGATTTATCAGATAGTTATCCGCATTTCTTTTCGCAAGCTCCATATACGCGGTATTGTAATCCGAGTAGGAAAGAAAGCATTCGGCAAGATTTGTCGGCGCACTCGGCCAATAGTTCATTTGAACGTTGATGTTATGCCAATAGCCTGCACTCCACGGCGAGCTGCGATAGTTTGTCCACACTCCCTGCAAATTGGCGGGAAGCGCCCCCCTCCTTGACGAGGAAATAAGCAAATATCTTCCAAAGGCATACAAATACTCCGCAAGGCGCGGTGACGGTTTGCCTGCTCTCGCGTCTGCAAGCAGCTCGTCAATCGTTATCTCTCCCTTCTCATCGTTGCAAAGCGTAACGCTTGAACGTGCGAAAAGCTCCGAAAAATCGGCAATATGCCTTTCGTAAAGCTCGGAGTATTCGGATTTTTCAAGCAACGACATTCTCGCGTCAACCTCGTTTTTGGGGTGAGGGTAGGGTGAAAGCTTCTTTTTTGCATCGGACTCGGTAAATACGCGGCTCTCCATTCGGTAGTTCGTGCCCATCGTGTAAAGCACCACCGCCTCGCTTGCCCCCGTTACGGAAAGCTTGCCGCCCGCCGCCTTGAGCCTGCCATCGGTCTTAACGCTTATAACTCCGTAGCCCTTTACGTCGTAAAAGGCAAGCTCGCTTTCGATAATAAGCCTTTCGCCCTCTGTGTAGGTGCGCCCGCTGCGGTGTAGATTGTCCTCGGGCGAGTGTGCGTACTCTCCGATGTAGGGGATTTCGGCGGATATTGAAAATGAAAGCGAATTTGCCGCATCAGCACTCAATTTCACCACCAAGGCGCGGTCGGGATAGGAGGTGAAATATTTGCGTTTATGTGACACGCCCCCCGACTTATAGCTCACAGTGCATACCCCGCGGCAAAGGTCGAGCTCGCGTCGGTAGTCCTCCGCCTCGCCATTGTCAAAATGTAAATAAATATTTGCAAAGCTCGTCAAGCCGCAGGTTAAACGCGACCTGTTTGACGGGACCCGCCTGTACGGATTTGCAAACGAATTGTCGGTTATCTGTATACGCTCGTCGTTTACGTATCCGTAAACACAGGCGCCGATGTATCCGCACCCGAGGGGGAGGGAATGGTACTGCCAAACGAGGTCGTCGTCGGTCAATTCGTGGTGATTTGGATTCATTGAGCGAGGCGGCTCGCTCTTATACAGCATTTTCATTGTTGTGCCTCTCGAAAAATAGTTATTACGCCGAAATTATAGCATATTGCACGGGTTTTTGTCAATGAAAGACAAATTAATTATTGACTATTTTTTAACAATATCTCTTGACGGGCGAAAAAAAGTGTGCTATCATATCTACGGTAAAAATATTTTATTAAAGGAGTTCACTATGGCTACTTACAACAAGAAGACTATCGAAGACGTTGCCGTTGCGGGCAAAACCGTGCTCGTGCGTTGCGACTTCAACGTACCTATGAAGGATGGCGTTATCACCTCCGACAAGAGAATTGTCGGCGCTCTCCCCACTATTCAGTACCTCCTCGGTCAGGGTGCAAAGGTTATTCTTTGCTCCCATATGGGTAAGCCCCACGCTATTCTCACCGAGGGCTTTGGACTTACTAAAAAGGAAAAGAAGGCTGTCGAGGCTCTCCCCGCAGAGGAGCAGGCAAAGGCTACCGAGGAATACCTCGCAAAGGCGCTCGTTTCCGATAAGAAAAAGCTTACTCTCAAGCCCGTTTGTGCAAGACTTAACGAGCTTCTCGGCGAAGGCACAGTTACCTTTGCAGAGGATATCGTAGGCGAGGATGCAAAGGCAAAGGTTGCCGCCCTCACCCCCGGAAAGGCTGTTCTTCTTGAGAACACCAGATTTGATGCAAGAGAGACAAAGAACGGCGCCGACCTTGCAAAGGAGCTTGCTACCTATGCCGACATTTTCGTAAACGATGCATTCGGTGCTGCTCACAGAGCGCACGCATCTACCGCAGGTGTTGCCGACTACATTCCCGCGGTTTGCGGCTACCTTATTCAGAAGGAAATCTCCGTAATGGGTAAGGCACTCTCCAACCCCGAGCGTCCCTTCGTTGCTATTCTCGGCGGTGCAAAGGTTGCCGATACGCTCAATGTTATTGATAACCTCCTTACAAAGGTTGATACCCTCATTATCGGTGGCGGTATGGCTTACCCCTTCGCCGCTGCAAACGGTTACGGAGTAGGTAACTCCCTCCTTGACGAAACAAAGCTTGATTACTGCCGCGAAATGATGGCAAAGGCAGAGGCTAACGGCGTTAAGCTCCTTCCTCCCGTTGACTGTGCGGTTGCGGCTTCCTTCCCCAACCCCATCGATGCTCCCATCGACGTAACCTACGTTGACTGCGATGCTATTCCTTCGGATATGGAGGGTCTTGACATCGGTCCGAAGTCTGCAAAGATTTTCGCAGATGCCGTTCTTTCTGCAAAGACCGTTGTTTGGAACGGACCTATGGGCGTATTCGAGAACCCCACCCTTGCAAAGGGTACGGTTGCAGTAGCACAGGCTCTTGCAGACAGCGATGCAATCACCATCGTCGGCGGCGGCGACTCCGCGGCAGCCTGCGAGCAG
>JAZSHN010000167.1:0-4763 GCA_045533315.1 Eubacteriales bacterium
TAAGAGCGTCCTCAACTACGATGACGTTATGAACCAGCAAAGAAAGGTTATTTATAAGCAAAGACAGGACGTGCTCTTTGGCGAGAGCGTTTACGATACGGTTATGTCAATGATGCTCCACACCGTAGGTGTGAAGTTTGAGGAGTGCTTCTCCTCCCCCAATCCCGACGAGTGGAAAATCCGCGAGTTTGTTGACGAGTTCCGCGGACTTATCAAACCGAAAACGATACTTGAATGTCCGCCCGAGGAGCGTGCCGACCTTGATATCGACAGCATAAAGGCGGAGGTGCTTGAATCTGTGCGCCCGATTTACGAGGAGAAGGAGCGCATTTGCTCCGAGGCAGGCGTTGATATGCGTGAGTTTGAGAAAACGGTGCTGCTTCACTCGGTTGATACGAAGTGGATGGACCATCTCGAAATGATGGACGACCTCAAGGAATACGTCGGTCTTAACAGCTATGCACAGCGCGACCCCATTGCGATGTACCGCATTGAAAGCGCGGATATGTTTGACCAGATGATTGAGGAAATCAAGGTTGAAACGGGTACACTCGTATTGCTTATCGACCCGCGTCGCTCGCTCGGAAAGAGAAAGCAGGTTGCAAGGGTCACGTCCACGGCGGGCGCAGACACGGGCGAGGCGAAAAAACCGATTGTAAAAAAGCAAAAGGTCGGACGTAACGACCCCTGCCCCTGCGGCAGCGGCAAGAAGTATAAAAAGTGCTGTGAGGGTAAGGATTAATAACGCAAGGCTTTGTGCTGCAAGGCTCTCTGCGGGGCGAGGCGGGGGCTGCTCATCTGTTGAGTTGCTTGCAGCTCTTGCACCATTCTCTCACAAGAGAAGGCTTTAAACCTCATCCGACGAGTTGCTTGCAACTCTTGCACCGTTCTCGGGGGAGAGGGCTGTTTACCTCATCCACCGCAATAAAAGCCTTCTCCCTGGAGAAGGTGGCATACGAGCAGGGCAAGTATGTCGGATGAGGTTACAAATCATTCGGTGTAAATCTTTTGCTTTTTCGGGTTGCCGTGGTGATTGACCTCATCCACCGCTTCGCGGTCCCCCTTCTCCAAGGAGAAGGCTACTTAATAACGCAAAAAGGACGAAAAAATGGGCTTTGGAACTTTATTTATCGGATATTTTTTACTTTTGAATATTGTAAAGCCTGCGGCGAGTGACGTAATTGCGGGTCTTGTGATACTTTTGGCGTTGCTTCGCCTTTCGTCGGTGAACGGGAAATTCGCGGCTTCAAGATGGCTTGCGGCAGCCTTTTCGGCGGTCGGACTTTTCAGGTTTGCCGTATTCTTTCTCGGAACGGTATTGCCGAGTGTAAAATCGTTCGAGGGGGTAATTTCCCCGTATATGGGCGCGGCGAGGTATGCTCTGCTTATCCCTCTTACGCTTTTTATTCTTCTCGGCATCGAAGAGGTCGCAAGGGAGGTTGAGCTTGAAAAGGTGCCGACCCGTGCGAGATTTTTGGCGGTTTTCGGTATCGGTGTCAGGCTTTTATCTGTGCTTTGCTCCTTTAATATCGGACTTCCGATTTTGTTCTTTTATCTCGCTATTTTTCTTGAATTCGCGCTTGTAATCGCAATTCTTCATTTGATTTGGAATTGCTATTATATGATTTGTATGCCCGGGGAGGAAAACGGCAGGAAGAAAAAGCCGTCGCGCTTTGCCTTTGTAAACAGATACCGCGAAAGAGAGGAGGCAAAGGAAAGGGAGATGCAGGAATACCGCCTTTCCGAATTTAAAAGAAAGCAGGCGAAAAGAAAGGGGAGAAAAAAGAAAAAATGAAGCTGCGCAAATCGGCATACGGAATACTGACGCTTTCGGTTTTGGTTTTTATGAACCCGAATTTTAATGCGTTCGACTTTTTCCCCGACTTTATCGGGGCGTTTATAATTGCCGCGGTGCTTTCGCGGGCGAGCGATATCGTTCCCCATTTCGCGGAGGCGCAAAGCGGATTTTTAAAGGCAGGAGTTTTAAGCCTTGTAAGGCTTCCCGCCGCGCTCATAATGTACGCAAATTTACATACGGGTATGGATATTGTACCGCTTTTCACGCTTGTTTTTTGCGCTTTGGAGCTTGTACTTCTCTACCCCGCCGTGTTAAATCTTTACCGCGGGCTTGTCTATCTCGGCGAGCGCGGTGATGCGGTTGGAATTGTAGAGCCGATTAAGCTTTTCGGCAGGCGCGTCGGCATCGAGGGGGTCAGAAATTTCACACTCGTCTTTCTTACCGCGCGTGCGGCATTTAATTTTATTCCGCAGCTTTGCCACCTTACCTTTGATTCGCAACGGCTTACCTACGTTTTAAAAAGGCTGTATGCACCGCTTGAAATTACGATGCTTTTGCTTTCGCTCGTTATCGGAGTTATATGGGCGGTTTTGACGCTTTCCCTGCTTCGTGCGGTAAAGTCGCGCGGCGGTGTTGCCGACGGTATCGAGGCAATGGCGGGAGAGGAAAGGCTTGCCGAAATTAAGCGCGGAGCGATGGCAAAGCATCACGTAAGGGTGCTTTCGCTTTTGTGGGTTGCGGCGCTTTTCAACCTTGATATTGCGCTTGATACGACGGGGGGATTTAACATTCTGCCGCGGTTTATATTCGCGCTTTTGCTTTTATTTGCGGTATGGAGCTTTTTGCCAAGGGGGACATTGCGTATCGGTGCGTTTTGCGCGACGCTCGCGTTTTCGGTTGTGTCGCTTTTCGGTCTTTTCCTTTCCTCCTCGTTTGCAGAGCTGTATTCCACAAGCGACCTTGCCACCAATACCGTGGCGATTGAGAAATATTTGACCATTGAAATTTTATCGGCGGCGGAGCTGATTTTCTTCCTTGCAATGCTTTTCTTTGCGGGTGCGGGGCTTGTTTTCTGTGTGAAAAATCACACGGGAATTTCCCCCGACAGCGAGGGCTATTCAAAAAGCGCAAGGGCGTATCACTCGGGTCTTATAAAGCGGGTTATCGACTTTGCGGTTTGGCTCGGCATCACGGGAATTATGAAGTGCGTAAATATTTTTCTCACGGGCGCGCCCGTGAAAATGGAAACGCACGAGGGCTATACCGTCTATGCATCGCGGCTTCCGTGGTTTGGCACGGCAACCTTTATCGTCTGTCTTCTTTTCCTGCTTTACGCCTTTTATCTCTCCTCTGCCCTGAAGGACGAGGTCAGAATGAAGTATGATTTGCCGAAAAAGGGAGAGGACTGAACGGACCGTCGGAGCACCGTTCCCTACGGGTGCGGGCAGAAAATCGAAGGAAGGGGAATTCACCTCATCCGTCACGCGGAGCGTGACACCTTCTCCAAGGAGAAGGCATAAAAAAAGCACCCAATCGGGTGCTTTTTTGTATGTAATTGGGTGATACTGTTTAAGTCGTTTTTTCCGTATATACCGCTTTATGCCTTACACACCACCGTTTTACCAACAGAAAATGCGTCGCATTTGACCTATCTTCCCACTGCGGTTGCTTTGAGTGCGGCGGCGGTGGCGGCGTTTTTCGCCGTATCGGTGGGTGCGCCGTTGCAGAAATCGGCAAAGATTTTCATAACCCTGTCGCGGCAATCGTCGATTGTATCGACGTTTTCAAGAAATTCGTGGAAATATGCCGCGTAGTCGGGGAGCGAAATAAAATCCGAGATATTTCTGTCACGGCGGGAGGCGAATGCCTTTTCGGCGGCGGGGGTTACTCCGTCTGCAAAATAACGTGCCGAGAGCCTGTCCTCCACTACCGAAAGAGGTGCATAAACGTATACCGAGCAGGCGGAGTAGCCCTCCGCCTTATAGAGGCTTTCGACTCCGCACAGGTCAAGCACGAGAAGGGGTATTTTCCCTCTCTCGTATGCGGCGTTCATTTCCGCCTTTGTAGTGCCGTAAAGACAGCCGCCGTAGTTCATATATTCAACAAACTCTCCGCGAGCCACGGCAGCCATAAATTCCTCCTCCGTGGCGTAGAGATATTCGTCGTCGTGGGCATCGCCGCGCTTTGCCCTTGTCGTTGTGGAGCGAAGGAAGGTAAAGCGGGGGTCAAGGTCAACAATAGCCTTTGCCACGACGGTTTTACCCGCGCCCGACGGTCCTGCAATTATGAGAACGGGGTTGGTTCTTTTCATACTCACCTCTTAATTTTTGGGGTAAATTTTATCCTTGCCACCCATATACGGACGGAGTGCAACAGGGATATTCACGCTGCCGTCGGCGTTGAGATTGTTTTCAAGAAAGGCGATAAGCATTCTCGGCGGAGCGACAACCGTGTTGTTAAGCGTGTGGGCGAGGTAGATTTTACCGTCGTCGCTCTTTACGCGGATTTTAAGGCGGCGAGCCTGTGCATCTCCGAGATTAGAGCAGGAGCCAACCTCGAAATACTTTTTCTGACGGGGAGACCACGCCTCGACGTCGATGCTCTTTACCTTCAGGTCGGCAAGGTCGCCCGAGCAGCACTCAAGCGTTCTTACGGGAATATCGAGCGTGCGGAACATATCGACGGTATTCTGCCAGAGCTTGTTAAACCAGACGGGGGATTCCTCGGGACGGCAGACTACAATCATTTCCTGCTTTTCAAACTGGTGAATGCGGTAAACTCCGCGCTCCTCTATACCGTGTGCGCCCTTTTCCTTTCTGAAGCAGGGGGAATAGGAGGTGAGCGTGTACGGGAGGCTGTCCTCCTTGTTAATGGTATCGATAAACTTTCCGATCATCGAATGCTCGGACGTACCGATAAGGAAAAGGTCCTCTCCCTCTATTTTATACATCATTGCATCCATTTC
>JAZSHN010000045.1:0-4317 GCA_045533315.1 Eubacteriales bacterium
GCTTTTCGTCGTATTTCGGGCTTACGTCGGAATATCCCGCAAGCCCAAGAAACCTTGCCGAAAACGCCATAGACTTCAGCGTTGCCGCCGTAGTCGTGGGTTGCGCTCAACAAAACCGATATAACCGATAAAAGACACAACAAAATCAATACAAAGCTCCTCTCCGAAAGGCTTGGCTGTCCCGTTGTTTCGACCTCCGCCGACGACGGAAAGGGCGTTGATAAGCTCGCGCGGGTGGCGCTTAATTCTGCGGGAGGCAGACAGACCGCACCCTTTGTCGGTAAAAAAGCAACCGACAGGGCATCCGCGGAAAAGGCGGACAGAGAGCGCTTTGCCTTTGTTAACAAAATCGTAAGCGCGGTCGAAACGAGAGAAACTAAAGCCTCCGACCTCGGAATTCAGGATAAAATCGACGATATTCTTACAAACAAGTGGCTCGGCATACCGATTTTCGCGGTTGTAATGTTCCTCGTTTTCCAGATTTCACAGTCCTGGCTCGGCGCGTGGATTGCGGAGGGAATAGTATTTGAAAACGGCTTTGAGCTTTACGGTCTTGTAACGCTTATTGATATGCTCGGCGCATGGGTTGCGGGTCTTATGGAGGGCGCAAATCCGCTGTTAACCTCGCTTATCGTTGACGGAATAATCGGCGGCGTCGGTGCGGTTGTCGGCTTTTTGCCTCTTGTAATGGTAATGTACTTCCTTATCGCGCTTCTCGAGGACCTTGGATATATGGCGCGCGTTGCCGTTGTTCTTGACCCCGTATTCAAGCGAGTCGGGCTTTCGGGTCGCTCTGTTATTCCCTTTGTCATCGGCACGGGCTGTGCCGTCCCGGGAGTTATGGCTTGCCGCACTATCCGCGACGAGAGGGAGCGCAGAGCCACCGCTATGCTCGCACCCTTTATGCCCTGCGGAGCAAAGCTCCCCGTAATATCCCTTTTTGCCGGCGCATTCTTCGGCGAAAGCCGTTGGGTCGGAGTTTCGATGTACTTTGTCGGAATACTCGTAATACTTCTTGGAGCGTTTGTGGTTAACAGCGTAACCGGATATAAAGCGCGAAAGTCCTACTTTATAATGGAGCTTCCCGAATACAAGGCTCCGAGCGTTTCAAAGGCGCTTATTTCAATGTGCCAGCGCGGCTGGTCCTACATTGTAAAGGCGGGAACGGTCATTCTCGTTTGTAACTTCGCCGTACATCTTATGCAGTCCTATGGCTGGAATTTAAGGCCCGTGGAAAATGCGGGTGACTCTATCCTTGCGACGGTTGCATTCCCGTTTGCCTACCTTTTTGCGCCCGTTGTGGGAGTTGTGGCTTGGCAATTTGCGGCGGCAACCATCACGGGATTTATTGCAAAGGAAAACGTTGTCGGCACTCTTGCCGTTTGCTTTGTCGGCCTCGAAAACCTTATCAATCTCGACGAGCTTGCTATGCTTGAGGGTACGGGTGCGGAAATTGCGGGCGTAATGGCTATATCGCGGGTTGCTGCATTGGCATTTCTTGTGCTTAATCTTTTCACTCCCCCCTGCTTTGCCGCAATTGGCGCAATGAATGCTGAAATAAAGAGCAAAAAATGGCTCTTTGGCGGTATTGCGCTTCAGCTTGGAATGGGATATTCGCTCGGCTTTATGGTCTATTTCTTCGGAACACTTTTCACGGGTGCGGGCTTTGGGGCGGCGTGGATGCCGATTCTCGGTTGGACTGTTGTCCTGGTGTTTACCCTCACGATTCTGCTCCTCTCCTTAAAAAGCAAAAGACAAGCGGCAGAGAAAGCAGATGCGAAAGCAACCGCAACAGTTTGATATGTCCACTGTGACAAGAGTTAACCTATCGAAGAAAATATGACAGATATCATTGCTATTGCCGTTATCCTCCTTGTTGTGGGGGCTGCCCTCGGCTATATAATTTGGGCAAAGAAAAAGGGCAGACGCTGCATTGGCTGTCCCGACAGCAAAGGCTGTAGCGGAAACTGCTCGTCCTGTAAGGGAAATTGCAAAACGAAATAAAAGAAAACGCGATTGCATTATGCAATCGCGTTTTTTGATGCAGGGTGATTTAAAATGAAGCGTTATAACGTTTTTCGTAATGAACTCAAGCGCCAATATGCTTTTTGAGTGCTTCGAACGACTCGTCGGACATATGATGCTCCATTTTGCACGCGTCGGCGGAGGCAATCTCCTCGGGTACACCGATGCTTACAAGGAATTTTGTAATAACCCTGTGCCTTTCGTAGGTTTTTGTCGCAACCAGTCGTCCCTCGTCGGTGAGGGTGATGTAGCCGTCGCCGTCCACCGTGATAAAGCCGCCGCTTTTAAGAAGTCCGATGGCGCGGCTTACACTCGGCTTTGAAAAGCCCATATATTCACATACGTCAATCGAGCGAACCGCCCTGCCGCCCGATGTTAAAATCAGTATTGTTTCAAGGTACATCTGACCCGATTCCTGAAGCTGCATTTCGACCTCCTTTTAAAATTGGGTGTGGGGCGTGTTAAATTTTGCCCCGAATTAAAACTGCGTTTGTAAACAATTATTTACCAAAGCACCTTGCGTAATTTTCGATATCGCCTGCTATTATGCGAAGTGCCTCCTCGCGCGGGCGAACCTCGTCAACCGCGGTTTCCTTATGCTCGAGGTTTTTGTATACCGTAAAGAAGTGGCGCATCTCCTCGAAAATATGCTGCGGAAGCTGGTCGATGTCGGTATACATATTATAGTTGGGGTCACCGTGTGGGATGGCAATGATTTTTTCATCATACTTGCCGTTGTCTATCATCTTTATAACACCGATTGGATATGCTCTAACGAGGGTCATCGGCTCTATCGGCTCCGCACAGATAAGCAAAACGTCAAGCGGGTCTCCGTCGTCGGCATAGGTCCTCGGAATAAAGCCGTAATTTGCGGGATAATGCGTGGAGGTGTAGAGAATTCGGTCAAGAATGAGAAAGCCGGTCTTTTTGTCAAGCTCGTATTTTTTCTTCGAGCCCTTTGTGATTTCAATTACGCAAATAAAATCCTCCGGGGTGATTCTATCTGCCGAAATATCGTGCCAGATATTTGACATATTATTTCCTCCCTTTCTTTTCTTGTAATCCTTATTATATCACAAAATCAAGCTTTAGTCAAGAAAAAAATAAGCTCCCCGCGTGGGGAGCTTATTTTACCGAAATTAGTCAGCAAGAACGGTAATCTTGTTGTGAAGAAGCTCGGTTACAAGGTCAACAACCCAGAATACAAGGCCAAGACCAACAAAGTTAAGAATACCAACAACAAGGGTAACGATGTTCTTGGTCTCAAGGTACTTGAGAATTCTGTAAACGCCGCCAACAACTGCGCCAAGGAAAAGCTGGATAAGAATCTTCGCAAGCTTGGGAAGAGCCTCGTACTGTGCGGTAAGAGAAGAAGATGCCATTTTTATGTACTCCTTTTTATAAAATTTTTGTAATTTAATTATAGCACAGGGAAAATTAAAATGCAAGAGAAATTATACTTTCCGCGAAAAATATTTATTCCCTCCGTTAAATATATGCGCTTGGCACGGAAAATAATTCTGCCACGGATAAAAAGGTGTTGCATTATCAAAAAAATAATGTTAAAATATATAAAAGGAAAGCTTTTTCGGAGGGGATATGGATTATATCAACGACCTTATAACAAACTGTGCTCTTTGGGTACCGATAATGAGCTGGATGATTGCACAGATTGCAAAAATGATAGTAAATCTTTGTGTGGAGAAAAAGCTTGAGCTTGAGCGTCTTATCGGTGACGGCGGAATGCCGAGCGCGCATTCTGCGACCGTATCCTCACTTATGGCGATACTCGGCTGGGGCTGTGGCTTTGGGAGCGCGTATTTTGCCCTTGCGACGATGTTTGCGGCTGTGGTCGTTCACGATGCAACAGGGGTGAGACGAGAGGCGGGAAAGCACGCCACCTCTATCCTGCAAATAGTTGACAGCCTTAACGCGCTTATAGAGGAAAAGGACGAGAAAATCAGAACCGAAAAGCTAAAGCAGCTTGTCGGTCACACCCCCTTGCAGGCGTTCTTCGGCGTTCTTCTCGGCTGGGCGGTTGCGGTTGTGTTTCTGCTTATCGCAAAAATGCCCTACGGCTTTATGTTATGATTTGAGGATGAAAAATGTTTGACGAATTAACCGAGGTTGATATACAAAAAATGGAGGAGGAGATTCGCTACCGCCGCGAGGTCCTCGGACCAAAGCTTGGCGAGGAGCTTCGCCGTACACGCGAATTTGGCGACCTTTCCGTAAACGCCGAATACCAGGAGGCGAAAGGGGATAAGCGCCGCAACGATGCACGAATTCGCT
>JAZSHN010000126.1:0-13730 GCA_045533315.1 Eubacteriales bacterium
ACCTTGGCACCTTCAATAACCACTTCTCGACCATTGGTCTGGTCGGCATGAACGTGGCTGGTCTGAACGCTCGTTGGATCGGCAAGGATATGACCCACAAGGAAACCCAGGAATTCTCCAAGCAGGTTCTGGACCACATGAGGGAGCGCCTGTCCGACTATCAGGAGGAGTATGGCGATCTGTACAACCTCGAGGCAACTCCTGCAGAGTCCACCTCCTTCCGTCTTGCAAAGCATGACAGAAAGTTCTATCCCGACATTATTACCGCGTCCGACAAGACCGACGGCGGCACACCGTACTACACCAACTCGAGCCACCTCCCCGTTGGCTACACCGACGATATTTTCGAGGCACTCGATATGCAGGACGAGCTTCACACCCTTTACACCTCGGGCACGGTATTCCACGCATTCCTTGGCGAAAAGCTTCCCGATTGGAGAAGTGCCGCAACCCTCGTTCGCACTATTGCAGAGCATTACAGACTTCCCTATTACTCCATTTCCCCGACCTACTCCGTATGTAAGAATCACGGCTATATCGCGGGCGAGCAGTTTATATGCCCCGAGTGCGGCGAAAAGACCGAGGTTTACAGCCGTATAACCGGCTACTACCGCCCCGTACAAAACTGGAACGACGGTAAGGCAGAGGAGTACAAGGCGCGCAAGGTTTACACCCACGAAAAGGCAATGGGCAAGCAGCCCCTCACCGACGAGGAGCGTGCGGAAAAGTTCGGCACGAGGGAGGAGGAGGTAAAGGTTGACTCTCCCGAAAGAGTTCTTCTTTTCACCACCGCAACCTGTCCCAACTGTAAGGCGGCAAAGCTTCTTCTTGACAAGGCGGGCATTGACTACGAGGTTCTTCTCGCAAGCGACAACGTAGAGCTTGTTTCCGCATTTGAAATCAAGCAGGCACCCACCCTTATCGTAACAAAGGGCGACGCATACAACAAATTCGTTGGCGTTTCCGAAATCAAAAAATATATCGAGTCCAAGTAAAACAAAAATAGCCCTTCACTTGTGAGGGGCTATTTAAAGTGAAAATTAAGAGGAAAAAGATATGTATGATATTATCGTAATAGGCGCGGGCCCCGCGGGTCTTACCGCCGCGATATACGCAAGACGCGCGGAGAAAAGCGTTTTGCTTATTGAAAAGGAATGCTTTGGCGGTCAGATTACAAAATCGCCAAAGGTAGAGAATTACCCCGGCTCGCGCTCGGTTTCGGGTGCGGAGCTTGGAGATATGCTTTTCGAGCATGCCACCGACCTTGGCGCGGAGATAGAGCTTGATACAGTTACGGGCATTCGTGGCGAAAAGGGCAATATCACCGTTGTTTGCGAGGGCGGCGAGCATAACGGCAAATCGGTAATCATTGCCACCGGCTCCACCCACCGCAAGCTCGGAATCGCGGGCGAGGACAAATTTGTTGGCGAGGGCATTTCCTACTGTGCGGTATGCGACGGCGCATTCTACAAGGATAAAAAGGTTATCGTGGTTGGAGGCGGAAACACCGCGCTTCAGGAGGCAATACTCCTTTCCGAGGTGGCAAGCGAGGTTGTTATTGTCCAAAACCTCGGCGAGGTTACGGGGGAAAAGAGCCTTAAAAGCATACTTGACAAGCGCAGCAACGTCAGATTTATCCTCGGCGCGCAGGTTTGTTGGATAACCGAGGAGGACGGCAGATTCACAGGTATCGTGTACGAGGAAATTGACGGTAAATTTATGCTAACGGCGGACGGTATGTTCGTCGCAATAGGTCAAGTACCGCAGTGCGAGGCGTTTGCCGACGTGGTAACGCTTAACAGATTCGGATACGTTGATGCGGGCGAAAGCTGCATCCCCGATACAAAAATCGAGGGCATATTCGTTGCGGGCGATTGCCGCACCAAAGAGGTAAGACAGGTTACAACCGCAACCGCAGACGGCGCGGTAGCGGCACTCGCGGCGTGCAGGTTTGTTGATGATATCAAGCTTCGCAGATATTGAATCGATACAAATGATAAAAGCGGACGAGTTGATTTCGTCCGCTTTTTGTTTTACGAGCACTTATATAAAAAGAAATACAACCAAAGAACACATTACGATAATATCGCTTACTTTGTAGTGAAAGCCTCGACGATAGATTGTATAACCGAGAAGAACAAGAAACTCAATGATAAACCAAGTCATATAATCCATATTTCGGTAAAATATCATACCGCATACAGCGTATAGCGGAATAAGCGTGCGATATCCAAAGAAGGAGCTTGAAAGCTCCTGTGTTTTCTCGGGTCTTCTTTTTCCAAACGAGAAAAGCAATCCCGCCGCAGAGGCTACACCGATTACAACCCAAAACCAGAACCAACCGACAAGTATCGGATTATTCCAAAACCATTCCCCATCTTTGATGCTTTCAAGCTCAACCTCCTTTTGATAGCTATCGGTAATACGCTTGATTATTCCCCAAGGCAATGCTTCATTTGCGTCGTATAATAATTCAAACGTATCCTCTGTCAACACCACAATATTACCTGCCACCAAAAGGAAAACGAACGTGTAAAGAAACATAAAGCATATGCCATCAATCGTGGTGTTCGCCGCGTTGAACGCGAATGTCAAAAGGGAATATAATATAAAACCGAAAAGAATGCAAAGCAAATAATGCACAATCATCGGCGAAAAATCAAACCACCCCGAACCTCTTGTTAAAAGCAGAACAAAATTGGACAAATATGCCGCCGTAAAGGTTCCCAAAAGCATTATTAGCCCCGAAAGATAATGTACGGCACCCATCGCTCTTCGTGCAATCGGAAGCGAGTAAGCGCAATCAAGATTCATTCTTTTTTTAAAAAATGAAAATTCAATAACAGGAAAAACGTATGCACATACACACATAAAAGTAACAGGAAAATAAAGAGTAGAGCGATAGTCCAAAATGCGTTCCACTTCATCATAATTGCCGGTGGTTAACGGTTGCTCTCTGATTCCGTTCAAAACTGTGATTACAATCAAAAAGACAGAAATGCATATAAAAGGTATAATTCTATCCTTCATATGCAAAGAAAAATAACGCTTAAAATTCGTCATTTCCAAACCTCCTCTCTTACTTCGCATATAAACGCTTCCTCAAAATCAATCGGCATTTCATCCATAACAGCAGGAGAAAGCGCAGCGAGCCGTTCCCTCATTTCATCACATTCTCCGCGAAGAACAATTTGAACAAAACGATTTTTTACCGTAAGAGATACAACGGGAAGCCCTTCAAAAATACTATCATCAACCGAGTTAATGAAAGCAAGCTCAAACTTGCAAAGCGAACCGATATGCTCCGAAATATCCCCCTGACTTTTTATTACGTTAGAGTCAACGAGAATGAATTTATCGCAAAAATCCTCCAATTCACGCAGCGAATGACTTGAAATAACGACTGTCGTTCCCCCATTTTCTACAAGTGAAATAATCTCATCCTTAAACGTTTTTCTCGAAAGAGGGTCAAGACCGTCAAATGCTTCGTCAAGAAGCAAATACTTTGGCTTTGCCGCAATGCCAATAGCGATAAACACCTGCCTTCTCATCCCCTTTGAAAAATTACACAGCTTTTCCTTTTTATTGATATTATAAGCTCCGAGAAGGCGCTCATAGACCAAAGCGTCAATTTGTGGATAAAAGCATTTATAAAATTTAAAAAGCTTATCGGGTGTCATAAAGGGAGTATAGTAAGGGTCGTCAGAAAGAAAGAAAATGTTTTTTCTCGTTTCGTTTTCCGTGGGCTTTTTACCGTCAAAAGCAATTTCCCCTTCATCGGGCACATAAACGCCCGAAAGAAGGCGAAGGAGCGTTGATTTTCCCGCACCGTTTATCCCAACAATGCCAAGGACGGTATTATCGGCTACCGAAAGATTAATATCTCGAAGCACAATCCTTTTTCCGAGCGAGTGCGATAATTTACTAATTTCTATCATTGTCATATACCTCCTCTACGATTGAAAGTATCACTTCCCTTGCAACCCCATCTTCTTTAAGACGCAAAAGCTCCGAGGTAAGGCAGTACAGGGATTCATTATTGCTTTTTGCACTGTAAATTACATAGGCGCCCTTTTTGGGTATGGAGCGTATAAAGCCCCTTTCCTCAAGCAGAGTGTATGCACGCTGGACGGTGTTGGGATTAACACGAAGCTCTGAGGCTGCAGTTCTAACCGATGGAAGCTTCTCGCCTGTCTTTATAACACCAACGGTTATAAATTTTTCATATCGTTCTGCGATCTCAATATATACGTCGCGCTTTGATTCAAGAAAATTCAAAACAAACCGCTCCTTTCTGCTTTTTTGCAAAATCTGTATTATCTGTATTAACAGTATAGCAAATATTATTCATCTTGTCAAGAGGTTTTTGAAATAGAATTGACAATGTAAAAATGTAGGTTAAAATGTGTTTTGCAAAACTAAAGGAGCAACCGATTTCGGTTGCTCCTGCTATTGTTAGATAGGATTGCCGTTTCCGTCAAAGAGAGGAAGTGGCTCGAGGTAGATAATATCCTTGCGGTCGATTGCATCACCCTCGGCGAGGATTGCCATTTTGCCGACGATTTTGCCGCCCGCCTGTAACACGAGGTTTTCAAGCGAGAGAAGCGAGCCGCCCGTCGAGATTACGTCATCAACGATGAGCACTCTTTTGCCCTTCATATACGCGGCATCGTCGCAGTCTCTTGGAAGCGTTTGCTTTTCCGAGGTGGTGATGTACTGTGTTTCGCATTTAACAACGTCCTTCATATAGAGCTTTACCGACTTGCGCGCGAGGACGTAGCGGTTTTTGCCCGAAAGACGGCACATCTCGTAGCCGAGGGGGATTCCCTTTGACTCGGCGGTGATGATAACGTCGTGCTCGGGTGCTTTTTCAAGAAGGGCGGCGGCACATTTTTCGGTAAGCTCCACGTCACCAAAAAGAATAAACGCTCCTATATAAAGATTTTCCGCAATTGGGCAAAGCGGGAGGTCTCTTTCAATTCCCGCAACCTTAAGTCTATATACCATAATAGAAATCCTTTCGGCTTTTTGTTCGGCTCCTGCCGTTTACCCTTCTATTATACTACACCCTTTTTGATTTTGCAAGTATCAAAGCAAAATTAAAGCACTCCGAAAAAGCAAAAAATGCTCCCACGCGCGGTGAGAGCATTTATGGAGTCTATTTTCCCTTCTTCAAAGGAAAAAGTAATGATTACCTATCGTATAGGCATACGTGCGGTTATTTACAATCCAACTTGAGGTGGAGAGCGAGGGATTAAGGAAATACATCGCATCATCCGAAAGGCTTGTCCCCTCAAGACAGATTTTCGCCGCGAGAGTCGCCGTATAGGACGGGGTATTGTAAATCGTTCCGTTTGCGACCGGGCTGAACTGTATTCCCCATTTGCGGTCAAAGATTACACCGTAAATCGTGTTGGGAAAGGCATTTGAGCGCACGCGGTTAAGTATTACGTCGCCAACGGCAATCTGACCGAGAAGGCTTTCGCCGCCCGCCTCCGCCATTATTATTCGCGCAAGCCAAAGCACCTCGTCGTCGCGGTAGAATTTTGATGCGGCGGCAAGTGGGCGAGGTGTACCGCCGACGTTAACCGAGCCACCCGAGGTGGTAAAGCTCATACCGAGAGCCTTTGTAAGCGCGGATGCGGGAATGTACATTCGTCCGTTTGACATTATCACGTTTGGCGAAAAGCTGAAAAGCGGCCGGTCGTTTGCATAGGTAACGTAGCCGCCGTCGGTCGCGGTAAGGTAAAGTCCGCCGCCCGACACGGTCATTGTTCGCGTTGACGAGCTGTAGCTTGCCGAAAGCCCAAGGCTCGACGCCACCGCCCGAAGCGGAAGATATGTAATACCGTTCATAACGAGGGCGGGGTCGGAAAGCGATTTTCCGTAAACTTTAGTTGTCAATCTTTCCTGCGCCCACACGCTTTTATTTGACACGGGTGGGAGCTTGTAGGAAATAACTCCGTTCGGAGCGTTCACACCCTGCCCGTCGGTTATCCCACGCGTACGTACCGCGCTTTCACCTCCCGCGGCATACGACACCTTGACAAAGGCACCCGTCAAAATTACAAGCGACAGCACAAATACCGCCGCGCGGCGGGCTATTGAATTTCTTTTTCTTTCTCTGATTGTCTTTTACCTCCTTTATGTTTTTCGGGTCACCCCGTGGTTATATTGTAGCACGGGAGGGGGGTCGCTTTCAATGCAAAATATACGGTAACGGAGGGGACGCTTGTCAAAAATGAGATAGCCTTCCTTTAAAAGAAAAATTTGCTTTCCCTCTTGCATTTTATTTTTCTTTACTGTAATATATAAGTAGTGATAATTAAATTACAGTTAATAAATTTATATAAGGAGCGAATTATGAAGCTTAATTACACCGAATACCGCGACAAGGTTTACGCCTGCTGGGTTGGAAAAAACATCGGCGGCACAATGGGCGCGCCATACGAGGGTGTTAGAGAAATCCTTGATATAAAGGGATTTGCAACAAAGCCCGGAGAGGTGCTTCCCAACGACGACCTTGACCTTCAGCTTATATGGCTTTACGCGCTTGAAAACGTTGGACCGCACGGAATTAACGCCAACGTTCTCGGCGAGCATTGGATTTCCTTTATCGTTCCCCATTGGAACGAATACGGCATCGGAAAGGCGAATATGAAGCGCGGACTCCCTCCGCCAATGTCGGGTGATTACGATAACGACTGGCAGCATTCGAACGGCGCGTGGATAAGAAGCGAGATTTGGGCAACCGTATGCCCCGCAATGCCACACATAGCGGCAAAATACGCAATGGAGGACGCAATGGTCGACCACGGCGCGGGCGAGGGTACGTTTGCGGCGGCATTCGTTGCGGCACTTCAGTCGGCGGCTTTTGCGGTTTCCGACCTTAAAAAATGTATCGAAATCGGTCTTGCGGCAATTCCCGAGGACTCCAGAATGGCAAAAAGCGTAAAGTTCGTGCTTGAATGCTACGAGGGCGGCATGTCCTGGGTTGATGCGAGAAACGCGGTGCAAAAGCTTAATGCCGATATCGGAAACGGCTGGTTTGAGGCTCCGTCCAACGTAACCTATGCGGTTATCGGTCTTCTTTGGGGCGAGGGCGATTTCAAAAAGTCTATGATTACCGCAATCAACTGCGGCGACGACACCGACTGTACGGGTGCTACCGTAGGTGCAACTATGGGTATTCTCTACGGAACAAAGGGGGTTCCCTCCGATTGGAGCGAATACATCGGCGACGATATCGTTACCATTTCGGTTGCAAGGGGTAACAACGGAAAGAATATCCCCAAGACCTGCACCGAGCTTACCGAGCGCGTAGTTAGACTTGCACCCGTTGTTGTGGGCGCGCACTCCATAAGACACAGCAATTGGATGTATTCGGGAGAGCTTCTTCCTGGTTATACCGTTGAATTCTGTGACGAAACGGATACAGCGGGCGTTTACGAAAGCCTTATGTCGCTTGCCGAAAAGGCGGGCAAGGTTGCACGCTCGCTTAAGCCCTATACCATCTACGCAGATAACGTTATGATGAACGTAAACGTAACGCTTGACAGAGCTCCCGAAATAGCGCCTAACGGTGAAATCGGCGTTCACGTGCATATACAGGCAAAGCAATATTTCGAGGACGAGCCGCGTACAATTCAGGTAAGATGGCTCCTTCCCGAGGGCTTTACCGCTTCGGGCAAGAAAAACATTATGACTAAAGCGTTTAACCCCCACACAAGCGGCGAGGGTGATGCCGATTACACAATCAAGGCGGGCGACACCGTGGATGCTGAAAACAGAATCGTGCTTGAGCTTTTCACCAACGGCAGATGCACACCGCTTTACGTTTATTTCCCTATTTTCGGTTAATTTCACAACCTAACGGGCCGCCGAAAAGCGGAAATTATTCGATAGCTCAATAACAAAACAAGCGGTGTCCTTTTTTCGGAGGGCGCCGCTTTTAATAACCGTAATTGCGTTTTTTAAACACAGGTTTGCGTTTTGTTCCTTTTTTAAACCTTCATATTGCATTTCGGTGACATTTAATGTATGATTTACTCGATAAATCCCAAACGAGGAGTGGCTTGAAATGATTAAAATTACGCTTGACAAAGAGGCATACCGTGACAAGGTTTACGCCTGCTTTATCGGGAAAAACATCGGCGGGACGATGGGCGCGCCCTACGAGGGCAAGCGCGAGGTTCTCGACGTAGAGGGCTTCGTAACCGAGAAGGGAGTCGTCCTTCCGAACGATGACCTTGATTTACAGCTTGCCTGGCTTTACGCGCTCGAGCAATACGGGCCGTATGCGATAACACCCGAGCTTCTCGGCGAGTTTTGGCTTTCCTACATTGTTCCCCATTGGAATGAGTACGGTATAGGAAAGGCAAATATGAGGCGCGGACTTCCCCCGCCGATGTCGGGCGATTACGACAACGATTGGCAAAGCTCCAACGGTGCGTGGATACGTACCGAGATTTGGGCGACCGTTTGCCCCGCCCTTCCCCACGCGGCGGCAAAATACGCGGCAACCGATGCTATGGTTGACCACGGCGCAGGAGAGGGCACGTTTGCGGCGGCTTTCGTCGCGGCTATGCAGTCGGCGGCATTCGCAATTCCAAATCTCAAAAAATGTATTGAAATCGGCCTTTCGGCTATTCCCGCGGAATCGAGAATGGCAAAAAGCATTCGCTTTGTGCTTGACCTTTACGAAGCGGGGACGGATTGGCTCACCGCAAGGAACGAGATTCAAAAGCTTAATGCGGATATCGGCGACGGCTGGTTTGAGGCTCCGTCCAACGTAACCTATGCGGTTATCGGACTTCTTTGGGGAGAGGGGGATTTCAAAAAGTCGATGATTACCGCAATCAACTGCGGTGACGATACCGACTGCACCGCGGCAACCGTCGGCGCGACGATGGGTATTCTTTACGGTATGGCGGGAATTCCCGAGGACTGGCGCCGTCATATCGGCGACGATATCGTTACTATCTCGCTTGTGAAGTCGTCAAACGGCTCTCATTTTCCGAAGACCTGTACCGAGCTTACCGAAAGAATAGTAAGAATCGCGCCCTTCGCGCTTCACGCAAATTCAACAAGATACACCAACTGGGGATACACTGGCGTGTTTTTCGAGCTTGGCGTAGAGCTTGGTGTCGGGGACGAGATTGCAGAGGATACCTATGGCCGACTTCTTGAGCTTTGTCGCGGAAGGGTGGCAAAGGAGCTTGAGTACCTGCGCCCCCATACGGTATACGGCGAATCCAATCTTGCAAACGCGACGCTTTCGCTTGGGTGCGAGCCGGACGCAAGCAGAAATAAGGAAATCGGCGTTCATCTTCTCATTGAATCGAAATGCTATTTTGAGTCGGCGCCGAGAACGGCAACATTCCGTTGGATAACCCCCGACGAATTTAGGGTGGAGGGGCCAAAAACGCTTTTCGTGCCCGATTTTAACCCCCACACCTGCGGAAGAAGGGAGTGCGATTTTACCATTGTTGCACCCGAAAACCCCGCACCCGTGTCAAAAATTTTACTTGAAATCAGCTTCGACGGAAGGCTTTCGCCCATTTACATCTCGTTCCCGATTTACTCCTGACTTACGGCACAAAGTAAAGATTAATTTTAAAAGATAAAGGCGGTGAAATTATGAAGCTCAAATATTTCGGCACAGCGGCGGCGGAGGGCATTCCCGGTCTTTTCTGTAACTGTCGCATATGCAAAAACGCCCTTGAGAAAAGGGGCAAGGAGATAAAGACGAGAAGTCAGGCCTTGCTTGACGAAAGAATACTTATTGACTTTCCGCCCGACACGTATATGCACGTGCTTAACTACGGGCTGGATTTGCGCGAGATAAAGCACTGCATCATAACTCACAGCCATCACGACCACCTTTTCGTCGATGATTTTTGGTGCAGACTCCCGTCAATTGCAAACGAAATAGAGGAGGTGCCGCTTAACATTTACCTGACAGAGGACGGATACCGCAAGGCAGAGGCGTGTTTTGGCGCAGACGTGGATTGTGCAAGGCTTAAATTCCATAAAATCAAGGAGTTCGAGCCGTTTATGATAGAGGATTACCGCATTATTCCGCTTCGCGCAAATCACGACCCCGCAGCAAACCCCGTAATTTACGCAATCGAGCATAACGGAAAGGCAATTCTTTACGCAAACGACACAGGCTTTTTGTTTGACGAAACGCTTGATTATATCAAAAGCCTCGGCATACGCTTTGATTACATTTCGCTTGATTGCACGTCAATGCTTATTAAGGGCACTCGCGACCACCATATGTCGCTTGACATTGACGTAGAGCTTTTTGAAAGGCTTATAGAAATCGGTGCGTGTGACAAGGACACCGCGGTTTACGTAAATCATTTCAGCCACAACGGACTTGCAACCCACGAGGAGTTTGTAAAAATAGCGGCAAGGCACGGCTTTGGCGTGACCTACGACGGACTTGAGGTTGAGATATAAGCCAAAGGGCTAAAAAAACAAAGGAGCAGACCGAAATCTGCTCCTTTTTTCAATTCAAAAGTAACGTTTTGTTAACATTAAAATCGGATTATTTTAACACGGGGTGGTACATCCACCCTATACAGAAGGCGTGTATTCCGTTTAGATACCAAATGCCTCGCGAAGGTAGTCACGTGATGCCTTTGCACATTCAAGCTCGGAAAGTCCCTGAGAGGGGTCGTCCTGCTCTACTATAACGTACTCTGTGCCGCACTCCTCGCAAGCCGCGAGAATTGCGCCGATATCCTGAAGCCCCTGTCCGAGGGGACGGTATTCAAAGCCGCTTTCGCTGCGGTCGCCGCCGCCCTTGGCATTTCCTTCGGTATCAATAAGCGCGTAAACAGGTCCGCCCGAAAGGTTTTTGCAAACGAAATCCTTAAGATGGACGACGGTAACTCTGCCGCTGAACTCGCGGATTTTTTCAACGGGGTTGATGCCCGCGTAATGTACCCAGCAGGTATCAAGCTGCGGCTCGAATTTGTCGGCGGGAAGTGCCTCTACGATATGGTCGTGGAGGGTTTTACCTTCAAATTTATTCGTAAACTCAAAGTCGTGGTTGTGATATCCGAGCTTCATACCGTTTTTGTCAAGAAGCTCTGCCACCGCGATAAACCTTTGCTTGGTTTCCTCCCATTCGGGACTTCCCGCGAGCTTTGATGGGTGATACCACGGAATTATAGAATATTTTGTGCCGAATGCCTTGAGGAAATCAACCTTTTCTTGCGGATTTTCGTCAAAGAAATCTATATTCTGGTGCACGGATACGCACTTAAGACCGTATTTGTTAAGAGCAGCGACAAGCTCCTCTGCCGTCTTGCCGTGATAGCCTGCAAACTCAACGTACTCGTAGCCCATATCAGCAATAGCCTTCAGCGTGCCGTCAAAGTCCGCCGCCATTGCGTGCTTTACACCGTAAAGCTGAATACCAATCTTAAACTTTTTCATAATAATCTCCGTTATGTAAATAATTATTTACACCAAATCGGTGTGTTTAAATCGGCGCACCCGCGCTTTAGTTTGACACGGGTGCGCGTTTTTTTGCAATTTAGCCCACACTCACCGTATTCACGTTTCGTTTACGTTATGCGGTCAAAGGGGTTTGAAAAAATTAAACCTCGGGAACTACGATTTCAACCTCGCGGCCCGCAACGGCGGATTTTGCAATACCGTCGAGGATAGCCTGGTTATAAATAATCTCGGACGAGGGAACGGGAGCCCTTCCGCCGTTCTTTACCGCGTCAACGAAGGTACGAATCTTTCTGTCAAAGTTAGTGGGTGCGCCGGGTGCCTCCTTGATTGCGGGGATAACCGTTTCAACCTGCTTTCCCGCAACCTCGTGATAGATAACAAGGTCGCCGCCGACCGAGCCGTTCCAGCATTCGGTGGAGGGAATACGAAGGCTTCCCTTCGTGCCGTAGAGGATAGTATCGCCCGAGGTGTCAAGGTTCATTGCCCAAGCGATACGGAAGTCGATAACTATACCGCCCTCAAGACGGATGAAGCCCGCCGCAAAGTCGTCAACACCGAACTTTGCATAATATTCGGGGTGACCGCACTGCTTGTAGCCTATGTAATTCGGGTCGGTGCCGAAGAAATTGGACTTGTAGCCCGTAACGGTGAGGGGCTTCGGATAACCGAGAGCGTTAAGCACCATATCGAGAGAATAGCAGCCGATGTCGGCAAGTGCGCCAAGACCCGCGGTTTCGTCCTCGATAAAGGTAGTGCCGAAGGGGGTGGGAATTCCGCGACGTCTGCCGCCTCCCGTCTGTACGTAGTAAACGTTGCCAAGCACGCCCGACTGTACAATGTCCTTTACCATAATCATATTGGGGTCAAGACGGGGCTGGAAGCCGATGGAAAGAATCTTTCCGCTTTCCTTCTCTGCTCTCATAACCTCGATTGCCTCCTCCGTGGTAACGGTAAAGGGCTTTTCGAGAAGAACGTGCACTCCCGCCTTGAGTGCCTGAATAGCACAGGGCGCGTGCTGACGGTTATAGGTACAAATCGAAACCGCGTCAAGAGCGAGGGATTTGTCGTTTACCATTTCCTCTCCGTCCTTGTAATCGCATCTGATTACCTCCACGCCGTGTTTCTTGAAGAACGCCTCCGCCTTTCCGGGGATAAGGTCCGCACCCGCAACGATTTCAACGTCGGGGCATTTGAGATAGGACGCGATGTGAGCATCCGCAATCCAACCCGTTCCGATAATACCGACGCGCACCTTTTTCGTGGTGTCAACGACAGTTTCGGTCTGATTTTCCTTAAAAGCATCGAGAATGTTTGCCATATAAGCCTCCAAAATAAAATATTTCTAAATTTATTATACATAAGTCTTTTTACCATTTCAATACCTTTATTGTAAAAAAGTAGTAGTATTTTGACATTTTGCTTTACTTTTATAATTTATTTCGCACAAAAAGCGCGGAGGCAGGCGTCCTGCTCTCCGCGCGGTATTAGTCTTTTTGTAATATGTCAAAGCACCTTTGAAAGGAATTCGCGAAGTCGGGGATTTTTCGGATTTTCAAACACCTCCGCGGGTGTTCCCTCCTCTGCAATAACCCCCTCGTCAACAAAGATAACCCTGTCGGCCACCTCGCGTGCGAAGCCCATTTCGTGGGTAACGATAACCATCGTCATTCCCTCGTTGGCAAGCTGCTTCATAAGGTCAAGCACCTCGCCTATCATCTCGGGGTCGAGAGCCGAGGTCGGCTCGTCGAAAAGTATGACGTCGGGATTCATTGCAAGCGCACGCACGATTGCGATACGCTGCTTCTGTCCGCCGGAGAGGGTGGAGGGATAAACGTCAGCCTTTTCGGAAAGTCCTATTCTTGCAAGAAGCTCCATCGCGTGCTTCTCTGCCGCCTCCTTTGCCTCCTTTTTCGTTCCCGAGTACATTCCTGTTTTAAGCGGAGCGAGGGTGATATTGTCCTTTACCGTTTTATTGTTAAAGAGATTGAATTGCTGGAAAACCATTCCCATCTTTCGGCGGGCAATATTTATATCAATGTAGTTTTCCTTGTAGATTTTCTTCATTGCCGCCTTGTATTCCTTTCCCTCCGCGACGGCAAATTTCTCGTTGAGAAGGTCCTCCGCCTTTATCCTTGCGACGGCGGAATCGTGGTCAAGCCCCTCGGCAATAAGCTTTTTGTAGGTGTTCGACACCTCTATAACCTCGGTGTGCAGGTAGGGGTCAACGGGGGTAAGAAGCTTTCCCTCCATCCACA
>JAZSHN010000108.1:0-7597 GCA_045533315.1 Eubacteriales bacterium
AAGAACAATCAATTGCCCCGACAGCCCGCTTCTCTCCATCGAAAAATTCAGCCCCATCGCTATCGCGGTAGATAAATACGGAAGAACCAGGCTATCAGTGGGGCGGGCAAAACCTTTAAGGAGTGGCCCGAAATGGTCGATAACCTTATTCCCTTTATCGGAGGCGAGGAGGAAAAGAGCGAGCGCGAGCCGCTTCGCGTTTGGGGAAGCGTCCAAAACGGCGAGATTGTTCCCGCAACAGCACCCGTTATCACGACACAGTGCCTCCGTGTTCCCGTAACCGACGGACACATGGCGGCGGTATTCGTAAGATTTGAAAGCAAGCCGACAAAGGAAGAAATTTTGCAGGCGTGGCGAGAGTTCAAGGGAAAGCCGCAGACTCTCGGACTTCCCTCCGCACCCGAACAGTTTATCACCTATTTCGAGGAGGTGAACCGTCCTCAAACGGGTGTTGACCGCAATCTCTACGGCGGAATGGGCGTAAGCGTCGGCAGACTTCGCGAGGACACGGTTTACGATTTTAAATTCGTCGGACTTTCTCACAACACCCTTCGCGGAGCTGCGGGCGGCGCGGTGCTTATTGCCGAGCTTCTTTACAAAGAGGGCTATCTTACCGCAAGGTGATTTTGTGCCCTGTGCCAAGGGTCGCGGTAGCCGTTAAATTTAACACGGGTGTGGGTTTTCTCTCAAAAATGTAAACAAAGATTGCAAAAGGATGTAAAAATGAACATATCGAAATACAAGGCATTGCTTACCGCGGTTGATATGGGAAGCTTCTCTGCCGCCGCGCAAAAGCTTGGATACACCCAATCGGGTCTTACGCATATGATGAACGCGCTCGAGGACGAGCTTGGTATCTCCATACTTCAAAGGGGATATTACGGTATAAAGCTTACCCCGGGAGGCGAGAGAATAATCCCGAAAATCAGACAGCTTGTTATGTGCGAGGATGCGCTTCTCAACGAGATTGAAATGGTAAAATCCTACGGTGATAACGTTATCCGTATCGGTGCGTTTTCAAGTATGGCGGGCACATGGCTTCCTCGTATTGTAGAGCGCTTTAACGCGGAATTTCCCGACGTTACCGTAAATATTCAAATGGGTACTGTAACAGAGCTTTACGGCGGACTTGAGGAAAACCGCTTTGACATTTGCTTTGGAACGAGGAACAACAAATACACCTTTAAATGGGTAAATCTCGGAGAGGACCCGTTCTACGCCATATTGCCAAAGGACTATCCCGCGGAGGACGAGTTCCCGATAAAGGGCTTTAACGGTACGAAATTCCTTATGCCGGGTCTTGGCTTTGACGACGATGTTTCGGTTGTGTTCAATGAAAACGGTGTAAAGCCTTTCGTTACCCCGACCTACGTTGACGACCCCGCGATAATCTCTATGGTGGAGCACGGTCTTGGCATCAGTATGCTTTCGCAGCTTATACTTTACAACCGTCAAACCTCGGTAAAAATGCTTCCCGTAGTGCCGCGCGTATCGCGTATTCTCGCGCTTGCGGTTTCGGAGGATAAGGTTTTGACACTCCCCCTGAAGCGTCTTATCGCGATAGCAAGGGACTTTGCAAAGGAGCTTGCAGAGGGGAAAACGAGCTTTTGACAGCAAAATTTGTTTAAAATGAATAAAATATTTATTTAAATTTCGTCAGGGGAATGGGGTATAATAGCCGCCGTTCCCCTTGACTTTTATAAAAAATGAAGGTATAATATCTTTAGCATAATAGCGCACATATTCATTTTTGTGAAAGGCTTTCAGGTAATCAAGATGAAAAGAACTTTTGGCTTAATTCTCGTGCTTGTTCTTACACTCGGCTGTGTATTCTCGCTCGCATCGTGTAAGAAGGAGTCTGCGATTTACGGACTCGCCGCTGCAGCGTCGCCGACAAAGACGGTAACTCTTACCGACTACGTTACAAAGGACGGCAAAACCTACGCAGGTGAGTTTACAATGGAGGTTGAGGGAAACAACTCAATATTCTACTTTAACTATCAAAAGCCCGGCACCGTAGAGGACGGTATGGCGGACGTAGAGGCGGGAATAGTGCCCAAGCCCACCAGAGAGCTCGAGGGTTATATTTACTTCAAGGACGGTAAATTCTCGGTTGACGGAGATGAATGGAAGGCAGAGGCACCCACCGCCGCAAGCTTTAAATTCGATCTCAAGCCCGAATATCTTACCGGTGTCAGCACGAATAAAGAGGATACCGAGCTTAACGCGGAGCTTACTCCCGACAATGCTATAAAGGTTCTCGGCACCGACCTCAAGCCCTCGGGAAATGTCAAGCTTACCGTAAAGACCAACGGTGCTAACGTAACGAGAGTTATTATCGAGTACGCGACCGCCGACGGCGCATCGGTACGCATCGATACCTCCTACACCTACAACTCCGTAACGCTTGTGTTCCCAGAGAGCGCAGAATAAGCGGGCAGCAAATCGAAAGGAATATATAATATGAAAAACGTTATCAGGGCGATTGCCGTTATTCTTCTTTCCGCATTGCTTGTTTCCGCTTGCGTTTCCTGCGGCGGAAAGCTTAATGCAAAGGACGTTGCCGAAATGTACGGCAACAGCGCACCGACCAAAATCGTATCACGTACCGTTCAGACGAGTGGAGATATCACTTTTACGGGTAAGTACACTCTCGTTACCGGCGTAATCGGCGGAAAGGATGCCGCCATTTACGAGGAGGATTACCAGGAGTTAAGAACGGTAGAGGAGGGCGGTCAGACCACCACCATCTACGAGTATATAAAGGACGTTCACAACCGTTTTGAATACATAGAGGGAAAGGGTACAAGACAGGTTCACCCCGACACCCACATCACGATTACCGACTGGAAGCTTGACGGTAAGGTATTCAGCATCGAGGCGGGCTCCTTTGCCGTAAATCTTAAGGGCAAGTATCTTAAGGACGAGGCATACGACGCTGCAACAAAGACCTTCTCGGCTCTTGTTCTTGAAAAGCACACCGCAAGCGTGTTTGGCGAGAGCATCGCATCCGACGTTAAAATCGCAATTACGAACAACGGTGCGGAGATTATCTCCGTTCACGTTGAATACGACCTTCCCGCCGATGGCGAGGTAAAGGAAACACACATCGTTATCGACGTAGAATACACCTACGATAACGAGAGAATAAGCATTGATTGATTTGGAGGTAGACAATGAAAAGATTAATTGCAATTGTTCTTGCGCTCACTCTTGTTTTCGCGCTCGCCTCCTGTAGAAAGGATGCTCCGCCGTCCATTAATCTTGAGCCCTATACCGCCGCTATCGCGAATACCTCGCTCAAGAATGCGACGGTTGAAATTACACAGACAAATGATTTTCTTCCCGACAATCCGCTTGTTGCTCATTACGACATCGTTTATAACAATGACGGCTCGGCTACCGTAAATTACACCTATATGGAGTACGTTTTGGTTGACGCGGAGGCAAGCGGAGAGGTTACAAAAACTCTTTCGGGCTATGCAACCATTGCGGCTGACGGTACTGTAACGGGCGACATCAGCGCAACCGTTACCGCTGCGGCATCGGTAAACTTTAACCTTGATAGCAGCAAAATGGCGGCAAGCGAGGACCACGGTATTCTTCGCGCTACAATTTCCGCTGCAAATACGGCTGCTGTTCTCGGCGGTGCAATCGGCGCGGACGTAGTATTTACGCTTACCGTTGCTAACAATGCCGTTACAGGCGCAACCATAAACTACACCCTTAACGGAGCTAATTACGAAATCGTTTGCTCCTACAACGGCTGATATTGATTATACGAATTAAAACGCCCACCGCTTTAAGCGGTGGGCGTTTTGCTTTGACTTGTTGCTTTATTTAATTGCTGCTTTTTATTCCGCGTCCGCGTCGGCTGTGGCTTTGCCGTCGGGAGCGTCGGCTGCGCCCGCGTCGGTTGATGCGGTGCTTGCTTCGGTTGATGCGGCGTCACCGTCCGTCCTTCGGTATCGGATAATGCCGACGATGGAGGATGTTATCGATATGCTTTCCGAAATAATCCCTCCCCACAGCATTACGAATATATTATAAAGGAGAAGACCGCTTGAGGTGAATACCACGCTTTTACGAAGGGTTTGCGGATTTCCGAGCGAGAGGAAAAAGGTATTGATTATAAGGGGGAGGAAAATCAGAAGCGATATCGGACCCTCCCAGCTAAAGATGCTTACGACCGACATTGCCGCCATCAAAATTCCCGTCACGGTATAGCAAAGCCGCGTTTTCGGCTTTAAAATACAAAACGAAAGATTACGTATAATGCAAACGATATTAATTGCAAAGCCGTCCATCTGCCCGAGGAAAAGATAGGAAAGGCAAAACAGGGTTGTTCCCACCGTCTGTATGATTATCAGAGGTGTGTTTTTCTTTATTTGATAGGAAATGGCAAACAGCGCCGCGGCAGCATAGCCGAGCACCTGTCCGATTATCTCGTTGACCATAGAAGCTCCGTAAATAAAAAGTCAAAAGGGGTTAATACCCATTCGCCACCCAAGCTCTGTCATAAAGCCGTCGTTGTCCGTAACGCTTACCACCGTGAAATCAAAGCGGTTGTACTTTATTTTCACATGCTCAAGCGCAGATTTAAGCGAGAGCATAGCTTCGGATTGAATACGCTTTTCTTTTTTTATGCCGCAAATTTTCGTGTACGGGATTTCGCGCTTTATGATAAAGCCGTATTTGATAAACAGACTGCTTTCGCGAAGCTCCACATAGCCGAAAAGCGGCGAAACAAGAAAGTAAAGCGTAAATATATCCACCGAAAGCATTATCAAAAGCGGCAAGGGCTCAAGACAGGAAACCGCGGTTGCCGCCGCCAAAATCAGCAGGGTCGGCACCCAGATAATATAGAAAAGTCGGTCGATTTTCGGCTTGTATCTTTTGTTCATTATTTATCTTCCCCTTGCCCAGGCGATAAAGTCATGCTCGCAATACCAGAAATCGTGATTTGTAAAGGTTTCCTCCAGCTCCTCCAGCGCGTATTTCATAAAGAGGTATTCGTTGCGCTTTGCCTCGTTTGTGGGGTCCGCCTCCATTATCTTTCTGAAGTTGTTCGCGCGGTAGGAAAAGCGCTCGAAGAAAATCTCGTCGCGCTCGTCAATATCCTTTCCCGATATATCCTTTATAAAGGTTTGAACGCGGATATCGCGGTAGCCCGCCGCCTCCAGCTGGTGGTAAAGCTTTCTGCCGTTTTGACGGTCGGAAAAGCCGACGAGTGCGGAGCATTTGTCCAAAATCTTTTGCACAAGGCCCTCGTCGTTAAGGGCAAGCACGCTTCCGTCGTCCGAGCCGCGAAGGATAATAAAGCCGTCGCGCGACAAAAATTTACGCAGGTGCTTTAAAACGGTTACGGGCTTTTTAAGGTGGAGCGTAAGAAGCGCACCGAACATCACGTCGAATTTCTCAATGCCAAGCTCCTCCATTATATCGCGAAGGCATTCCTCCATCATCACGTCCTCGAGGTTGAGGTGTCTGAAATGGAATTTTTCACCGTCGCTATGCTCCCTTGCATAGGTAAGGCACTTTTCGGATATATCTATGCCGAGAACCTTTACGTTCGGCAGCCCTCCGAAGCGCATATTTCCAACGTAGTTGTACGCACAGCCGAGGTCGAGAATCCAATAGGTATCCTTTTCGGGCAGCTCACGCATTACCTCGCGAAGCACCGCCATGTCGCATTCGTGCGTGTTCTTGCTCTGCACCCGAAGTCGGTCGTATTCGCGGTCGGAATCCGAGGTGTAAAGCGATTGACGCACCTTGCTTGACGTAAGCTTGCTCTTTAGCATCAGGTTATCGTCGCCCGTCGGCTTTTGCGGGGAGGCGGATGCGCTTTCCTGTGCGTGAATGTTGTTAAGTATATTTTGAACGAAATCCGAAACCTCTGCAACGCTGTGGGTATCGGTGTTGAAGGTCTGAAAATCGCGGAGCGAGCGCGGTATTTGCTCGCGTGTAAAGCCCGCAAAGTAGGGAACGATTTGCGCGTGCTTTTTCATTCCGCTTAAAATGTCCTGGTGAAAGCTTTCCCATTCGTATTTCACCCACTCCGATTGCAAATAACGCTCGTCGGTGGATACGATAATTAAAACCCTTGCGCTTTCGAGTGCCTCGTCAATCGAGCGTTTATACACCGCCTGCCCGAGGGTGAGCAGCGTGGAATTGCTGAAGAAAACGTTAAGCCCGCGGGATACAAGCTCCTCGTAAAGCTCCTTGCCGATTTTGCTGTCCCTTGTGGGATTGCCGCTAAAGTCGGAATTTTTAAAGGAAATAAATATTTCGGAATTCAAGCCCGTGTTTGTATTCATTGCTTTTTCCTTTCCTGCCGTAAATAATTTCAAAGTGCTTTGCCTGTGCCTTTATATCGCAAAGTGCCGCGCGAAGCTCGCACTTTTTGTGTCAGCTGTCAATATATCTTGATGCCAGGACGGTAAGCCCGATAATGGCGGCACAGAAAAACGAAAGGATTATTCCGCGCGCCGTTCCCCACCAGAAGTACGCCCAAATATGAGCTGCCGCAGGTAAAACGTTTGCTGCAATAACTGTACAGCGCCCTTGAAAATCGTCCCAAATCTGAAGACCGAATACGGAAACTCCGACGGCAACCACCAGAACGATAAGCCCGATTACAAAGGTCATAAATATCGACGGAGTGCCGTCTTTGTTCTCTGTGTCGTCGGATTTTTCGGTATTGAAAACGCCCTTTGCGCGAACAAGCAAAATGGGCTTGTCATCGGAGATTTTTTCCTTCTCGATAAGCACGTCGAAATATTGAAGCTCGGGCTTGCCGCGCGCATTTTCGGGAGGGTATCCGAATTCTTTATATCTTTTAATAACCTCACCGCTTTTGTAGGTCAGGTCGAATACGATTTTTACCTTTTCAAAATCGGCGACGTCGTGCCCGAAATCGGTATCCGTATAAAATCTTACGATTGAATTTCCGTTCTCGTGAAAAACCTCCACGCCGTCTCTTGAATATCCCAAAAGGTCAACGCGCGTCTGTTTCTTACAGGAGGAAAGCGAAAAAACGCTTAAAATAACAGCGAGAGTAGCAAGAATAAGCATTATTACCCGTTTCATATAATTACCTTCGTGATGTTGTGAATTTATCTACGCATATTACGGTGGTTTTATTTGCGCTTTAACGGTACATCTGCACAAATTTCAAAATACGTATCATTAATAAGTATATCACTAAAATAAGCAAAAGTCAAATTGATTTTTCGAACACGATAAACGTCGATGTAATTTATTATTTGTTAATATATAATTAAAGATTTGTTCATAATTGTTTGCTATAATATATCAGTCACAACGCGAAAAAGCCCGAAAGCGCACCGAGAAGCGGTGCAAGGCGCGAAGCACCCACGCCGAAGGCGGCTCTTTGGGAGTATAACCGGTCGGGAAAGTTTTAAATTTAATAAGGACCATTAGCTCAGTTGGTTAGAGCTACCGGCTCATAACCGGTCGGTCCAAGGTTCGAGTCCTTGATGGTCCACCAAAAAATCCTCGTTCTTCGGAACGAGGATTTTTTTATCCAAGTCGCAGACTTGGTATATCATCACGCATCGGCGTGTATCTCATCACC